>NVTS01000113.1 GCA_002732995.1 Marinosulfonomonas sp.
CCCCGCCATGGCGCGTGGCAATGGTGATGCCGACACCGCCTATCGCGAGGCCGTCGCCGGTGCCCTGCTGCATCGCCATAACCCCGCGTCGCACGAACTCACCTCCGACGGGCGGGATTTTCGCGGCATGTCCCTGATCGAGTTGGCCCGCCACGCGCTGGAGCGTCACGGCCATTCGACCCGTGGCATGTCCCGCCTCGAGTTGGCCGGCGAGGCGCTGGGCACCCGCGCTGCCGGTGCCATGTCCACTTCGGATTTCCCGATTATCCTTGCCAATGTCGCCAACAAAACCCTGCGCCAGGCCTACGCCAGCAGCCCCCGCACCTTCGCGGCTTGGGCACGTCGCGCCACCATTACCGATTTCAAACCGGTCAGCCGCACGCAAATCGCCGGTGCGCCGGACCTGGAAAAAGTGCTGGAAAGCGGTGAATTCAAATACGGCTCCATCGGCGAAGGCAAGGAAACCTACGCGCTGGCCACCTACGGGCGGATCGTGGCGATCACCCGTCAGGTGCTGATCAATGACGATCTCGATGCCTTCACCCGCATTCCCTCGGCCTTTGGCGCAGCCGCCGCCGATCTGGAAAGCGATATTGTTTACGCGATCCTGACGCAAAACCCGACCATGGCCGACAACAAGGCGCTGTTCCATGCCAGCCACGGCAACCTCGGCACCGCCGCCGGTGTGACCGAAACCGCGCTCGGCGAAGCCTATCGCAAGTTCGGATCGCAAAAGGGGTTGGAGGGCCGCCTGATCTCGATCCTGCCGAGCTATATCATCACGCCGCCCGGGGCGCGCGCCATTGAAGCCCGCAAGCAGATGACCCAGACCACGCCCTCGGCCACGGCCGACGTCAACACATTCGCAGGGCGGTTGCAGGTCATCGAGGAGCCGCGCCTTATCCCAGCATCGGGCAATGATCCGTGGTTTCTGGCAGCCGACCCTTCGCGGGTTGATACCATTGAATACGCCTATCTCGACGGGCAGGAAGGCGTCTACACCGAAACCCGCTCCGGCTTCGAGGTTGACGGCATCGAGATCAAAGCACGGCACGATTTTGCCGCCAAGGCCATCGACTGGCGCGGGCTGTTCAAAAACGCCGGCGTGTAACGCGCCCCACCACAACTTCTGACGGAGAACCCCCATGAAAAACTACGTTTCCACAGGCGACCGCCTGTCCTTCACCTCCGGTGCCGCCATCGCTTCGGGCGACGCGGTGCAGCTCGGCGCACTGTTCGGCGTGGCCACCGGTGACATTGCCAACGGGTCCGAGGGCACCATCAAGCTGACCGGTATCTTTGATCTGCCCAAAGCCCCCTCGCAATCCTGGGCGATCGGGGCCAAGGTCTATTGGGACGCCACCAACTGGCGGGCCACCACCACCGCCACCGGCAACACGCTGATCGGCGCAGCGGCCTTGGCCGTTGGCGGCAGCGCCTCCGAAACCATCGGCCGCGTGCGCCTTAACGGCACCGTTTAATGGGCTCGACTTAATGGGCTCGACGGATATTGCTTTGGCGGCGCTGTTCGCCAATCCCGTTATGGGCAAATCGGCAACATGGTTTCCGGGTGGCACTGGCGCGGGGCACTCCCTGCGCCTGATCCTGCGTTCGCCCGATACCGTAACCGAGTTCGGCGCGGCGCGGGTCTGGTCGGAAACCGTGGTTGCCGACATTCGGGTGGGCGAGGCCCCGGGCCTTGCGACCGGTGACAAGATCGACATCGACGGCGTGTCCCATACTGTGCAGGGCGAACCGGTGCGGGATCGCGAACGGCTGATCTGGACGGTGGAACTGGTGCCCGTATGAAACTCAGCGTCGCGTTCTCGCCGGATCTGGTGGCCTTGCTGGAACAGGAGATCAAGGCCGGTGAGCGTGCGGTGACCTTGGCGATGAAATCCGCTGGCGCGGAATTGAAACAGGATTGGCGCGCGCAAATCACCCGCGCCGGTCTGGGCCACCGTCTGCCGCGCACCATCCGCAACCGGACCTATCCGACCAACGGTGACAGTATCAACGCCGCTGCGCTGATCTGGAGCAACGCGCCGGAAATCCTCAACGCCCATGATCGCGGCGCGCTCATCCGCTCGAAATCCGGTTTCTGGCTGGCCATCCCGACCGAGGCCGCCGGAAAAGGCCGTCGCGGTGCGCGCATGACACCGGCGGAATGGGAGCGGCGTCGCGGGATGCGGTTGAGGTTCATCTATCGCCGCAATGGTCCCAGCCTGCTGGTGGCGGAAAAAGCGCGGATCAACACGCGCGGGACAGCGGTGGCCTCGCGTTCCAAGACCGGACGTGGGCAGGTTAGCGCGCCGATCTTCATTCTGGTGCCGCAGGTGAAACTGCGAAAGCGGCTGGATTTAGCACGAGATGCGGAGAGGGTTGCGGGGGCGCTGCCGAGGGTGATTGTGGGGAAATGGATGGACGGGTAAGTGCACGCTCTTATCGCGCAACAAACTCAAGACCACACATGCTTGTAATTCTGAATCGATTTTCTTATCAACGAAAAATGGAAACGCATATCGAAAAAGCCTGCCGTTACTACGATGACAACTATGATCTAATTTTTGAGCGTATGTGGCAAAGCAACGAAAAACATAAACTGAATAATGCAAATCAWAACTTGTGTCGGTTTTGTGGAAAAATTGCCCCAGAAGTCACGTTTAGAACAGTCGCGCACGCTGTACCCGAGCTGCTTGGCAACCGCGGCCTAACATCATCCTACGAATGTGATACTTGCAATGCCTTTTTTGGGAGCACCATTGAAACAGATTTAGGGGAATGGTCGWAGCCAATGCGTACGCTCTCCCAAATTCGAGGAAAAAAGGGGATCCCAACCTTAAAAACAGGACCTAACAATTCTTCAAGAATTGAAGCCCAGAAAGGTAATATCAAGGTAAAAACTTATGAAGAAGACCCGATACACGAAATTGATGAAATCAACAATAAAATAATTTTCCCTTTAAAACGAGGATCATACACGCCGGTTGCCGTTTATAAAGCCTTCGTTAAAATTGGGCTTACACTCATACCTGAAAATGAGATGGGTCCATTTAAACCGGCGTTGAATTGGATTCTTGATGAAAACCACGCCCAAAGTTGGTTTCACGGAATGCCAATAATCCATACCTTTCTGAGTGGGCCAATGCCGTCAGATCGTCTTGTTACATTTATTCTGCGCCGGAAATCAAAGGTTAATAGCGTTCCTTATTGTTATCTCGTTTTCGGCTATGGCAATGACATTTACCAAATAATGCTCCCCGCCCCAGAAAAGGATGCCCATTTGGGGGACAAAGAACTCTCACTGATACCCTTTCCAACTCCCAGAGGCCCCGATCCAATGAAATACGGCGCCCCCACGATCAAACCACTGGATATGACTGGAACCACTCCAGTGAGAGGGGAGTTAGTTAAAATCGGGATGGGATACGAAAAAAAGACACAGCATTTATGAGGCCCATGAGAATTACCTGATCGGTCGTTGTTCCGGCATTACATCGGGCAGTGTGCCATCACAAAACTGTCGGGCGATCATCGACCCTGATTTGAAAAGGGTGCCGAAAACGAAACAGCCTGAACTTACAGATACTCGATATCCGCCCGCGCCAATGCCGCCAGTTTCGGCAGGCCGTTTTTAATCAGGTCCATCAGGAATTCTGACCGCGTGAATGTCGGATTATCATAGCGCCGCCGGACCTGTTTCAGCACTCGTACCCCGCTCTTGGGAAACAGATCATAGGTGTTGGCCAGAAAGTCATCGGCTCCGAGCGTTTCGACGCCATATGCCTCGAGCGTGTCAGGCGGAAAATCCTTGTGGTTTTCCGTCACGATAATCTGGGCAGAGCATTTTATGGCAGCCGCCAGAACATGCCGGTCGTTTTCATCCGGAAGAGTCAGGCCCGGGATGAGGGGCGCGTAGCCGGTGACAAGGCATTCATCAAAGGCAGCACGGATTGCCGCCTCCTGCTGGCGAACGCTGTCTTCCAGTTGCGGTTTGTTCCGGATCAGGTTGCGCGTCCATTCGTCAAGAATTTCATTGGTGAATCGCGCCCGAAACAGACCGGCCAGCGCAAAGCTGAACAGCACATCGCGCGTCCGGAACGGATAGAGGACATTGGCATCAAGAATGACAACAAACGGATTGGCAACGAAACTCATGCCCGATCATATTCCTGACCAAGCCGTGACAGTTCGCGCAGGGTTTCTTCCTGTCGGCGCGCCTTGTTTTCCTTGTATTCCATCAGGGCTTTCAAGGGGACACGCCGGTGCTTTCCGACTTCCTCGAAGGCGATCTCGCCTTTTTTCAGAAGGCCGGTCAGATAAGGGCGCGAAACGTTCAGCATATCAGCCGCCTGCTGGGTGGTCAGCATGGTGCCCACGGGAACCAGCGTCACCATGTTGCCGTTGCTGACATGGCCGAGCAACTCGATAATCAACTCGCCAACTGCAGGCGCAATCTTGACCGGATCACCGTTTTCGCCGGAAACCTTDAGGCCGCCGTCCAGTTCCATCGCCACGGCAATGGCGGTGGCGGCATGGGCGGCACTGTCGATTTCCTCGGCGGTCGGAAGCCGGTCCATGAGGCTATTGTGTTCAAGTTTTTCAGCGGTATTTGCCATCGGGTCTCTCCCTTTTCTTACCTGTCTATATGCACATGAATCGCGCAATAACAAGTGTAATAACAGAATTAAGTGAAATAACCGTAAYTACATCTGRCTGAYAAACCCATGCCCACAMCCCGAGAAACCATCCTGCAAGCCCTGCTTGCGGCRMTGCAAAMYRTGCCCRMYGCMACCRTYYTGCGCGAAGAGGTKCTGCCCGARCGCYTGCCYRCWGGYGGCCTCGTKATCCTGCGYGAYGGCRAYCCSGGMACGCCRRAGGTCACGCTGTCKCCGYTGSMMYAYCATTACGAGCACCGCGCCGAGATCGAGGTGATCGTGCAGGGAAAAACCGCTGCCGCACGGGCAAATACCTTTGACACCCTGCTGCAGGCCATCGGCTCCGCCCTCGCCACCGACCGCACTCTGGGCGGGCTTTGCGACTGGGTGGAGGCACAGGCCCCGCAGCCGGTTGATATGCCGGTGGAAGGGGCGGCGGCTCTCAAGGCGGCAATCATTCCGGTCATTCTGACCTACAGCACGGCCGATCCCCTCGGCTGACCCCAATTCAAAACAAGGAAAACACTATGGCACGCGCACAAGGCGCGCGGTCGCAACTCGCGGCTGCGTTCGAAACAACCTATGGCACCGCACCGGCAAGCGGATATTTCCGGATGCCGTTTGCCAGTGCCTCACTGGGGGCGGAGCAACCCCTGCTGACCTCCGAACTTCTGGGCTATGGCCGCGATCCGCTGGCCCCGATCAAGGATGCGGTGACGGCGGATGGTGACGTGGTAGTGCCGATTGATGCCGAGGCTTTCGGCCTCTGGCTCAAGGCAGCATTCGGCGCGCCCGTCACCACGGGAACCACCAACAAAACCCACACTTTCAAATCCGGCGGATGGACCCTGCCGAGCATGGCTATCGAGGTCGCCATGCCGGAAATACCCCGTTTTGCCATGTATACCGGCTGCGTGCTGGATCAGCTCTCGTGGCAAATGCAGCGCTCCGGTCTACTGACAGCCACCGCCAAACTGATCGCCCAGGGGGAAAACGTGGCAACAACCACGGCCGCAGGGACGCCCACGACATGGACCCTGCAACGCTTCGGGCATTTCAACGGCTCGATCAAACGGGGCGGCACGGCGCTGGGCAATATCGTCACCGCCGACATCCAGTATGCCAACAATCTCGACCGCATCGAGACCATCCGTGCCGACGGGCGTATTGACGGCGCGGACCCGTCCAACGCCGCCCTCACCGGCCGGATCGATGTGCGTTTTGCCGATACCACCCTGATGGACCAGGCGCTGAACGGCACGGCGGCCAGTCTGGAATTTGCCTATAATATTTCGGCCAATGTCAGCCTGAGCATCACCGCCCACGAAGTCTATCTCCCCCGCCCGCGCATCGAGGTGCAGGGGCCGCAGGGTATTCAGGCCAGCTTTGACTGGCAGGCCGCCTTTAACGCCACCGCCGGGCAAATGTGCACGGTGGTCCTCAAAAACCAGATTGCGAGTTACTGATATGCTGAAACTGAACCTCTCCAATAAACCCGAATGGCTGGACCTTGGCCACGGGGTGCGCATCCGCCTGTTGCCCCTGACCACGGCGTTGATGGTGGCAGCGCGCAACGATCCTGCGGTTTCGGCTCTGCCCGGGGATGCGGGCGACGGACAAAGCGCACTGGTGTTCGCCAAGGCGCTGGGCCGCATTGCCATTTTCGAATGGGAGGGCGTGGGTGACGAGGACGGAAAACCGGTGGATGTCAGTCCCGAGGGGATCGACGCCCTGCTGGATGTCTGGCCCCTGTTCGAGTCCTTCCAGACCGAATACGTCGCGGGCGGGTTGCTGCTGGATCAGGAAAAAAACGTCTCGTCGCCCTTGCCGAGTGGGTCCTCGGCGGGGGCGATGGATACTGCGACGCCTGTATCGGCACCTGCGAAACCTGCCCGCAAATCCTGAACCGGCCGCAAACCTATGAAGGTATTCAGATCTGGGATCTGGTCGGCCGCCTTGGCGGGCAACTGCGCCTGTCGCCATCCGGCACGATTACCGGCTGGGATTTAGGTGCAGCGCTGGGCATGGCAGCGGCGCTCGGGATCAATCCCGCGCCGGTTGCGGAAATCCTGCCCGCGATCGAGGCGGTGATGGTGCGGGTTCTGAACGAGCAAAGGGAAATGAGTAATGGCTGAAAAACGCGTATCCGTCCGCCTTGCCGCGGTGGGCGGTGACAAGGTCAAAGCCGAGTTCGAGGGCATCGGAAATGCGAGCCAGCGCGGATTGCGCAAAGTGTCCCGCGAGACAGAGATTGCCAATGCGCGCCTTGCCCGCTTTGCCCGCCGTGCCAAAATCGCCGCCGGCATTATGGCAGCGGCAGCGGTGGCGGCCGGTATTGCCATGGTGCGCTCGAGCCTGCAGACCATCGACGAGCAGGCAAAGCTGGCGGCGAGTTTGCGCACCACGACGACGAGCATGCAGGTGCTGGCGCGCGCGGCCGATCTGGCCGGGGTGTCGCAGGGCGAGGTTGAACAGGCCACGATCATGATGACCAAGAGTCTGAGCCAGGCGGCGCAGGGGACCGGTCCGGCGGTGAAAGCACTGCAGCAGTTGCACCTGTCCGCTGCTGAGCTTTCCAAGCTGCCGATTGATGAAAAGATGGCTGCCATTCAGGACGCGATTACAAAGTTCATCCCCACGGCCCAACAAGCGGCTGTGGCCTCACAGATATTTGGATCGCGCGCCGGTCTGATTTTTACCCGCATCGACAGCGCCACCTTGCGACAAGCCACGCAGGACGTGCAGGATTTTGGCGTCGCGGTATCCGAGAGCGACGCCGCCCAAATCCAGCGCACCAATGATGCGCTGTCCCGCATGGGGCTTTTGTGGCGCGGCATTGCCAACCAGCTGGCGGTGGCGGCGGCTCCGGCACTGGAGGCGATGGCCAATGCCATGGCAGCCATCGGCAAGGTCACCGGCCCACTCGGGCGTGCCATCAAGGGGTTGTTCAACCATATCGGCGAGATCGCCACCATTGCCGCCACCTTCGCGGCCGTGCTGGGTGGCAAGTTGGTGATTGCACTGGCCAGTGCCGTGCTCGGCATTCGCGGCGTGTCGATTTCACTAGTCGCCCTGCGCGGTGCCTTGATCCGCACAGGTATCGGGGCGTTGATCATTGGCGCAGGAGAGCTGATTTACTGGTTCGGGCGTCTCGTCAAAGGGGCTGGCGGGTTTGGCGAGGCCATGCGCCTGTTGAAAGATGTGGCCATCGAGGTTTGGGATCGCATCAAGCTCGGGGGAAAATCCCTTGGCGCGGCGCTCTCGTCGGTCTGGGCAAGGATCAAGGCCGGCTGGTTGACGATGCTGGCCAATATCCAGAAGACATGGACGGACTTTTTGCACGCCATGACGCGCGGGATATCCAACATTCCGGGCATGGACAGCGCGATGCTGGCCATCGGCAATGCCGCGATCATGGCGGGGTCCGCCTATTACGAGATGGCGGCCACGGCAGAAGACGCCCGAAACGCCGCTG
>NVTS01000114.1 GCA_002732995.1 Marinosulfonomonas sp.
TAGTCTGCAGGCCCATGATGCCCATCAGGCGGCGCACACGGTGACGGCCAGCGTAGAACCCGTTTCTCGAGAGTGTCAGATCTTCTGTGTATGAGTAAATTGGTCCATGCTTCACCAACGAAGGAGCATAAAGACAATGACGATATCAAAAGAACTGCTAGATGAGCTGCTTAGCGGCGTAGAAAAGCCCGAAGATTTTTTCGGGGACAAGGGCCTGATGAAAGAGTTGAAAGTCCGGCTTATGGAGCGGATGCTGGGGGCCGAATTGACGGAGCATCTGGGCTATGAGCCGCACGCAGAACCCGCCATCCAGCAAAGTAACCGCCGCAACGGCAGCACGCGCAAGGTACTGAAGGGCCAAGATGGGGCTGTGCCGATTGACATTCCGCGTGACCGCGACGGCAGTTTTGAGCCGGAGCTGGTGAAGAAAGGCCAGACGCGTATTAACGGAGTCGATGACAAAATCATAGGGCTTTATGCGACTGGACTATCAACCCGCGATATCAGCAGCCACCTTGAAGATGTCTATGGATTACGGGTTTCTGCGGACCTTATCAGCCGTGTTACCGATGCAGTTCTGGAGGAGGTTTCCGACTGGTAAAACCGCGCATTGGAGCCGGTTTATCCGATTGTTTTCCGCGATGCCCTGCGGGTCAAAATCCGCGATGCTGAAAGCCGACAGGTTAAAAATAAGGCGGTTTACGTGGCTCTGGGCGTCATACCTGATGGCGAACGCGAGGTTTTAGGCCTTTGGATTGCGGCCAACGAAGGAGCCAAGTTTTGGCTATCCATCATGAATAACCTCAAGAACCGGGGCCTGGAAGACATCCTGATTGCCGTTGTGGATGGCCTGAAAGGTTTCCCTGACGCCAGCAACGCGGTCTACCCAGATACCCTGCATCGTGCATCTGGTGCGCCACTCGCCGACCTTTTGTGGATGGAAAGATCGCAAGGAAGTAGCCAAAAGCCTGAAGCGGATTTATCAGGCCGTAAATGACGACAAAGCCGCAAAAGCCCTCGATGATTTCGAAGCTGAATGGGGCAAAAAATACCCTTCAATCGCCCCGAGCTGGCGGCAAACCTGGCAGGAGGTCATCCCGTTCTTCGCCTTCCCGCCAGCCGTGCGCAAAATCATCTATACCACCAACGCCATTGAAAGCCTGAACCGGGCAATCCGCAAAACCACCAAAACCCGTGGCAGTTTCCCAACCGATGACGCCGCGACCAAACTAATCTATCTGGCCATACGCAATTTCGAGAAAAAGGGCCGCTGCGTCAGAGAATGGGTTGCGGCACGAAACCAGTTCGCTATCCTAACCCCGAACGGTTCAACAGATGACCCGTTTCAATCGCATGGGCCAAGCCCCATACACAGAGTCTCGGATACTCCCGAATTTCTACTCGCTGCCACCGCCCAAAACTAGCCAAGATCTTTCCTGCACCGCAGTAAACGCGCAAAGCCTGACAGGGAAGGTGCTTGCCTTGGTTTTGGCGATCCACTTTCTGCACCAGCAGCACGTTGTTTTTCCGCAGAATCGGCTGAAAGCAGAAGTTGAATAAGCCAACTTAACATAATTTCGCTTACACGCGATTACCCCTGTACGCATCAAATGTAACAAACAAGATGCAGCCACAGCGTAATAGTTATATGCAATCAACGGCTTATTCCGAATGCCCCAGCAATCCCCCATGCCACACCCATGCCACACCCATGCCACACCCATGCCACCGGGTCGATATGCCGCTCAGATTTCGTCAACCGCTTTTTGCAACATATCGCGCACCGCAGCGGCGACCTTGGGCAACTCGGGATTATCAACCGCCATCATCGAGGCCACAGGGTCAATCGCGCTGACCTCAACGCCGCCATCGACCTCGCGCAGGATCACGTTGCAGGGCAGCATCGCGCCCAGACGTGGTTCCAGCCCGATCGCCTCATAGGCCATGGTCGGGTTGCAGGCGCCCAGAATTTTGTAGCCGGGCATATCCTTGTCCAGCTTCATCTTCATGGTCGCGGACACATCGATTTCGGTCAGCACCCCAAAGCCATTGTCGGTCAGCGCCTTGCGGGCGCGTTCCTCGGCTCCTGCCATGTCGGTGTCGGGCAATAGGCGATCAAGTGTATAGCTCATTTCGTGGTCTCCTGTTGGTTGGGGCCGGTTGGTCGGGAAAGGACTTATGCGCCCTTCCCCTCTTACACTTAGGAAGCGCTAAGGCGGGCTGCAACGTTTTCCCAGTTCACCAGCTTATCAAGAAAGTTGGACAAATAGACCGGACGCTTGTTGCGAAAATCAATATAGTAGGAATGTTCCCAGACATCACAGCCCAGTAGCGCTGTTTGACCAAAACACAGCGGGTTGACGCCGTTTTCGGTCTTGGTCACTTTCAGACCGCCATCTTTGCCTTTGACCAGCCAGCACCAGCCCGAGCCAAACTGGCCAGCACCTGCGGCGGAAAACTGCGACTTGAATTCATCAACCGACCCAAAGCTGTCGTTGATTGCGGCTGCAAGCTCGCTTGGCATAGCACCAGAATCAGGCCCCATCATTTCCCAGAACTGGCTGTGGTTCCAATGCTGCGACGCGTTGTTGAAAATACCGTTTTGGGCAACGGATGCCGCGTCATATGTACCGGTGATGATATCCTCGACCGACTTGCCTTCCCACTTGGTGCCGGCAATCAGTTTGTTGCCGTTGTCGACATAGGCGTTGTGGTGCAGGTCGTGATGGTATTCCATCGTTTCCTTGGACATGCCGGCAGCCGCCAGCGCATCATGGGCATAGGGTAGATCGGGAAGAGTGAAAGACATGGGGTGTCCCCTTTTAGTTCGCGTGAAAATCCTGAACATCTAAATGGCGTGGGCAGCGGGGGTAGGTCAAGAGCCAAACCAGTTTTCAAACATCGCGCCCCCCTTTGGCGCCCCTAGGGTCAGGACCCTAGCCTTCCACCTTACATTGGCCGCGCCCGGTAAAGGTATTTGGATAACCAGCGGGCTGCGATGTCACCACAACCTTGCCGGTTCGCTTCAAATAGCTCGCGCGAAAGTTAAATCTTAACGTCGACTGCCCTCCAGAGTTTCTTATCGACGGCAGTATCCATGTAAACGTTATGCGCTTGTCATTTTCAGCGGACACCGCCCCTTCGATCGGCTTGGATTTATAGCGGATAATTAAATCATCATTAACCAGAACCCGCCCAGTCTTTTCGTCATGCGAAATCGCCAGGCTACGCGGTATCCACGCTCCTTTTGCAACACGTGTGATTTCACAAATATATGTTTCTGCGGTTGCGGTCGTAGACACGAACACACCGGCAAACAATGTTGCCAATATTACCTTCTTCATCAATTTACCTTTCGAAACTCTTCCTTCAAACAACCTAGTAATAATCGGCGGCTGCAACCACAAGTCGAAACCACGGCTGAGGGTTACGGGCGGTCTTGCCCCAAATGTTAGGATCATGGCCAAATCAGAACCGCGCCCCGAACAAAACACATGGCTTGATTTCGTAAATTCCAACGCTTATCGCGCGGCACGCCATTCAAGGCACTCGGTGCCATCAATGCCTTATCTTACCGTGTCATTGTCAAAAGCATACTCAACGCGACCATAATGTAAAAGACTCATATGGAATTCATATGCGATTCATATGGTTTTCATATAACGGATCCAGCCCTAAAAGGCACCGATTTGGCCGCCCGGTTTGGCCGCCATTTTCAGCAGATCGAACACATACTGCGCCACTGAACGAAACGCGACCAAGGTGATTTCATCGTCCCCCGACATCCAGAACGCCGCCGGAACCTGCGCCAATCTGGTGCGGCGGATTTCTCCGGTCTTTAGCGTCTGCATATCCACCGGCGCCAGCTTGGCCACCACCTCGCGCGCACCCACGCCCGTCAGGGTAAACACCACGCGGGCATCCGACACATTGGTTATCAGTGAATGGGTTTTACCCAGTAATTTTCGTATCTTAGAGGCCGTAACTTCAGCCGATGCGTAGGGCATCATCAACAGCAATTCATCCGGCGACATCCACGCCGCACCACGGCCTTTGGTCATGTTGATAACCCGCAACGCAGGCATCTCCACCCCGATAGCAGCCTTCACCGCCTTGGCGGTTTTCACCATCGACAGATCACCGCGCAGGGTCAGCATGCCTTGCAGCCCCATTTCTTGAATCTGCACATATCCAGCATAAGAAATGCCCTGCAATGCACTTACAACATTAGACATTTTGCTTCTTCCCTTCTTTATCATAGAATACCGGATCAACGATTTTGGCAGGGATCAAAGTGCCATCTGTACGGCCAAAATTGATCACCTCATCCATCCGCTCCGGCCCGTGCAGCACCAGCCCCATGGCAATGCCACGCTTCAAAGTTGGCGAATGATAACTCGACGTCACCCGCCCCTGCATGTTGCGTTGCCCGTTGGCATTCATCCCGTCCGCCAGCGCATAGGCCCCGTCGGGCAGCACCGATCCATCCACGGTTTCCAGCCCGACCAACTGCCAACGATCCGCCCTGGCCATGAACGGCCTTTGCTGCGCCCGCTTGCCCAGAAAATCATCCTTTTTCTTCGAGATCGCCCATGACAACCCCAGATCCTGCGGGATCACCGTGCCGTCGGTTTCATCGCCGATCATGATGAACCCCTTCTCGGCCCGCATGATGTGCAATGCTTCGGTGCCATAGGCCATCGCGCCGAACTCAGCGCCTGTTTCCAATAGCTTATCCCAAAATGCACGGCCTTGCGAGGCCGGAACCGCGATCTCGTAACTCAACTCGCCCGAGAACGAAATCCGGTAAACCCGTGCCTCAAACCCGCCAATGGTGCCGTCGGCCCGGCCCATAAATGTCAGCGCCTCTTTGGACAGATCCATACCGCCGAGTTTCTGCAGAACCTTGCGCGCATTCGGCCCGACCACGGCCACTTGGGCAAACTGCTCGGTCACATTGGCGACGTAAACCTTCCAGTCCCACCACTCGGTTTGCAGCCATTCCTCCATCCACGCATGGATGGTGTCGGCCCCGCCCGATGTGGTGTGGCACAGGAAGGTGTCGTCATCAATCCGCGCCACCACGCCGTCATCCATCAGAAAGCCGTTTTCCGAACACATCAGCCCGTAACGGCACCACCCCGGTTTCAGATTCGACATCATATTGGTATAGAGCATGTCCAGAAACCTGCCCGCATCCGGCCCCTTGACGATCAGCTTGCCAAGGGTGGATGCGTCAAGCAAACCAAGAGCTTGGCGGGTGTTGTTGACCTCGCGCGCCACTGCCTCCTCATGGCTCTCGCCGCCACGTGGATAGCAATAGGGCCGCCGCCACTGGCCGACAGGCTCCATATAGGCGCCATGCTCTTCGTGCCATGCGTGCATCGGCGAGCGGCGCAAGGGTTGGAAGATTTCGCCCCGTGCCTCGCCGGCAATCGCCCCCATGCTGATCGGTGTATAGGGCGGACGGAACGTGGTGGTGCCGGTGGCGGGGATCGCTTGACTCAAAGCATCAGAAAGCACTGCCAAGCCATTGATATTGCTCATCTTGCCCTGATCGGTGGCCATGCCAAGGGTGGTGTAGCGCTTGGTGTGCTCGACGCTCTCGTAGCCCTCTTGGGCGGCCAGTTGCACGTCGGACACCTTGACGTCATTCTGGAAATCCAGCCWCATCTTGGCTTTTAGCGCATTGGTGGCTTTGGCGGGCATGATCCAGATCGGGGCCATGGCGGCCTCAACGGTCGGGCGCGCCTTCGGCGTTCCTGCCCTCTTCAGCGTGTAGCCGGCAGCCTTGGCGGCGGCCTTGCCGGCCTTTGTCGCATCTTTCAGCACATCCGGGGTGTCCATTTTGCCCGAGGCAATGCCCGCTGTGATAACGAAACCTTCACCGTTATCCCCCAATGGCGGGCGTTTTGGATCGGGCGCGAAATGGGCCTGATCGGCGATCCAGTTCAGCTTGCCACCACAATGGGACCACAGATGCACCACGGGCGAGAAGCCGCCGGACATGGCAACAGCGTCGCATTTGATGTCCTCACGCGCACCGCCGGCGCCGTTTTGCAGGCAGATCGAAACGCCGAGCACACGTTTGCCGCCTTTGACTTTGGCAATGGCGCGGCCCTCYTCSACWCGGATGCCCARSGCACGGGCYKSRTTSGGYARYTCGCCGTCAGCYTTGGGGCGGGCATCAATGATGGCAGGAATTTCCAAACCGGCTTTGTGCAGGGTGATGGCGGTGCGGTAAGCATCATCATTGTTGGTGACAACCACGGTGCGCTGGCCCACGGCCACGCCCCAGTTCACCAGATAATCGCGCACCGCTGAAGCCAGCATCACGCCGGGGATGTCGTTGCCGGCAAACGACAGCGCGCGTTCAATCGCGCCGGTTGCGGTGATGATCTGTTTGGCCCTGATCCGCCACAGACGGTGGCGCGGGGCGTCGACCTCGGGGGTGTGATCGGTAATCTGCTCATAGCCCAGTGCGTAGCCATGATCATAAACGCCAGCCCCCGACAGCCGGTTGCGCATGGTGACGTTTTCCATGGCGTGCAGTTTGGCGAGCGTGTCTGCGACCCAGTCCCCGGCCGGTTTTCCTGCTATCTMGGCCCCGTCGACAGGGGCACGTCCCCCCCAATGGGCGGTTTGCTCGATCAGCAGCACCTTGGCACCGGAATTGGCTGCAGTGAGTGCGGCCTGAAGGCCGGCGATACCGCCACCGATCACCAGCACATCGGTGAAGTAATAGAAATGCTCATAACGGTCCGCGTCGCGGTCTTTGGGGGCTTGGCCCAATCCTGCGGACTGGCGCACGATGGGTTCAAACACATGTTTCCAGGCAGCGCGCGGGAACATGAAGGTTTTGTAGTAAAAACCGGCGGGCAAAAAGCGCGAGACGTAGTTGTTGATGGTGCCGACATCGAAATTCAGCGAGGGCCAGTGGTTTTGCGATCTTGCTGTGAGACCGTCAAAAAGCTCGGTGGTGGTGACGCGCTGGTTTGGCTCGAGGCGTGCGCCCTGCCCCATGTTGACCAGCGCATTGGGTTCTTCCGCACCGGACGCCACGACGCCGCGGGCGCGGTGGTATTTGAACGAGCGGCCCATCAGCATCTGGTCGTTGGCAAGCAGGGCCGAGGCCAGCGTATCGCCGACGTAGCCGCCAAGGGACTGGCCGTTGAAGGTGAAGGTGGCGGGGGCGTTTCGGTTCAGGAGACGGCCAGAGTTTGGGATGCGGGTGCTCATGTGGCGTGTCTTTCGCGTGAGGAGGTTTGGGAGCCTCCGGCGGAGGTATTTTGGAAAAGAAGAAGCATCATTGGAAGCCCTGCCAATCGGGGCGTTTTGCTTTGATCTTTTTGATCAGGGCGGCAGGGGGCTGGAAGGTCTGGGCGCTGTAGGTGCCGAAAACTTCGAGGGTCATGGTGCAGCGGGCGGCGTGGAACCATTTTCCGCAGCCGTTGCTGTGACGCCAGCGTTCAAAATGCACGCCTTTGGGGTTTTTGCGCATGAAAAGGTAGGATTGCAGGTCGTCATCACTGGACCCTGCCCCGTGGCGGGCCAGATGCGCCTCGCCGCCGCCGTGGAGTTCGGTTTCTTCGGCTTTAACGCCGCAGTATGGGCATTCAAGGATTAGCATGACGATACCCCTTCGAAATTCAATCTTAGGTTAGTGCATACGATAAAATTGCGACCTCGGATATTTTGGAACGGACAAGTGTTTTTTTGGATTCCAAGAAAGATGAATAGCAAAGATGTATAAGCAGATAGAGGTTGAGGTATGGGCTTCGGTAAGTTCTGATGAAGAAATCTTGGAATTATTCCGCAACTGGATGGAGAGCGGTTGCAGTTACGATTGCGATTGCGCTTCACCCTATGATCTACTGTTAATAGAATACGACTTTGCGACCGGCCCTCAAGCCAAGAAAGTGAAGGTATCGTTATATGGCGACGAATAATCTGGAGTTTCATCAGTGAGCCACCCCCGCCGCGACACTTTCATCAATAAAGCGCCCCTCGGCGAACCGGTCCAGCCCGAACTCGGCACAGAGCGGCCCCGCCACCCCGTTGGCCACCAGTTCGGCCATCGCCCAGCCCGAGCCGGGGATGGA
>NVTS01000115.1 GCA_002732995.1 Marinosulfonomonas sp.
GCCAGCTGTCTGCCACAGACTTACGAAACCGCACCGGCGGGGTGCGCGGCCAGAGGGTGTCTGGCGCGTCCATTGCCTGCACCTTGGCGGGGCGGGTCATGCCGTCTTTTAGGTGCACGCCATCGCGCAAGGCTTGCAGGGCGACATCATCCGGCACGCCCTCAACCTGCACCCAGTAGGTTTTGGACATCTTGTGTTTCGGGTCGCTGATTTTAGCCTGCAATTTGCCGTTGTCCGTCAGCACCAACAGCCCTTCGCTGTCTTTGTCGAGACGGCCAGCGGCATAGACATTGGGCACATCAATGAACTCCGACAGGGTTTTGCGGCTGCTGCCAGCGCTGCCCGCATCGGTGAATTGCGACAGCACGTTGAAGGGTTTATTGAACAGGATCAGTTTGGCGGCGGTCAAAAGAATTCAGCCTCCAGATCGTCGATGATCTGACTGAAGAACGCTGTCAGGCGGGGGGAAGGTTGGCGGGTCACATAGGCGTCGGCCAGAGGGTCGGGGGCGGTGATGGTGTTGCCCGACATTTGTTCCAGCACCGCGTGGCCGCAGAACGGCACGTAGGATTCCGAATAGCCGCCCTCGTGCACCAGAACCAACCTGCCATCGCATAGCGCGGCGGCGGCATCCATCATTTGCGCCGTCATCTGGCGGAATGTATCGGCGGTGCACAGCATCCGGCCCAGCGGGTCATCAATGGCGGGGTCATAGCCACAGGCCACAATAATCACGTCTGGTTTGAAGGCGATCAGGGCGGGGATAACCAGACGCTGCATCGCCTCGAGGTAGGTTGCATGGCCCACGCCTGCGGGCAGCGGGATGTTCATGTTAAACCCGACACCCGCGCCTTCGCCACGATCCGCCGAGGCACCTGTATCCAGCGGATAGTTGCGATCCTGATGCAGGCTGATGGTCAGCACATCGTCACGATCATAGAATATCGCCTCGGTGCCGTTGCCGTGGTGCACGTCCCAATCGACCACCGCGACCCGTTTGCACAGCCCGTCGGCCAGTGCGGCCTCAATTGCGATAGGGATGTTGGCCAACAGGCAAAACCCGTTGGGGGAATCCGGCAGGCAGTGGTGGCCGGGCGGGCGCGACAGGGAGTAGGCGTTGGCGCATTCTCCCGTCAGAACCGCCTGCAATGCGCCCTTGGCCAGCCCCGCCGATAGGGCTGCGATCTCGTATCCGTCCTGGGCGAATGGTGCACGCAGGCCGATCTCGCCGCCGCCATTGTCCGACATTTCCTTGAATGTGCTCAGGTAGCTTTGCGGATGCACCCGCGCCAGATCGGCCTCGGTTGCGGCAGGGGCACTGCGGGCGTTCAACTCGCCAATCAACCCCGTCACATCCAGCAGGTTCTTTAGCCGCCGCTTGCTTTCGGGTGTTTCGGGCAATCCGCCTGCCACCATCGGCTGCACCAGACCGCCGGTTGGAAACCGCGCCGCATAGTTGCCGCCGGTATGCCAGAAACATTTCTCGTCCCAGAAAAAAGCCGTGGTCATACGTGTCTCCTGAATGTGCCTGACTGCTCTCTAATCATAGGCTACGTTCTTACGAAGAATCCAGCCACGTTTATTTGGCGCCACATAATAGAGGCAAGCGTTGGGTGGCGAGCTGTTGGCGCGGGCGTTGGGGCTGCCGAAATCACGGCTGGAATTGTTGCGCGGCGCGACATCGCGCGACAAGGTGTTTGGCGTTAAAGCCTGGTCATGCGCAGCGTGCGCTATTTAGGCGCTTCAAACCTGTAACTGCCCTCGGGTAAATCCAGTGCGGCTTGCAGATCGTGCAATTGGGCCATCGACAGGGTGATTTTATGCACTTTTCGGGTCCGTTCGTCATATTGCTCGACCGTTACCACGCTGGCAAAGGCGTTGATGATGACGTCTTCTTGCAGGGGGGCCTGATCGTCATCGACAAGGGTGACAGCCGTGGCGTCAAATTCGTGTTCAATGGTAAACATACCCGCAGTTTAGGGGCTTGCGTGTTGTTTGCAAGCAATGCCCTGTGCATGGTCGTGATCGGGGGCTGTTCATTGGTGGTAATTTTGATAGATTTGGCAGCGAGGCAAGCAGAGGAATGATAAATGCGCAAGATTGTGATGGCTGTCGTGGCCCTGACCCTATCCGGCTGTGTCTCTGTGACCGGCCCTGACCCACAGCAAAATCCGCGCGCCAAAGGTACAACAGTAGCCGCCCCGCCGCCCGTCAGCCAGAACCGCGCCGCGCGCAATTTTCTGGCGGTGGTGCAGCGGGTGGAGCCGGTTGCCGAACGGGAATGCAGGGTCCGCACAAGCGGTGTAAATTGCGATTTCAATATCGTGGTCGATAGCCGCAAGGGCCAGCCCTCGAATGCCTACCAGACGCTGGATAAAAATGGCCGTCCGGTGATCGCCTTTACCAGCGCGCTGATTGCCGAGGCCCGCAATCAGGATGAGCTGGCGTTTGTTCTGGGCCATGAGGCGGCTCATCATATCAGGGGGCACATCCCCAAAACCCAGCAAAGCGCCGTTGCAGGTGCTGTGGTTGGCGGGCTTTTGGCCGCCGTTATGGGCGCGGGGGACGCTGGCATTCAAGAGGCGCAGCGGTTGGGGGGTGCGGTGGGGGCACGAACGTATTCCAAGGGCTACGAGCTGGAGGCTGATGAGCTGGGCACGGTGATTACGGTGCATTCCGGATATGACCCGATCAAGGGTGCTGCATTCTTTAGCCGCATCCCCGACCCGGGTGATCGTTTTCTTGGATCGCACCCCCCCAATGCCGCGCGTATCCAGGCCGTGCGCCGCACAGCGGCCAATATGTAGTCCGGAAAATACCTAAAGGTAGATTTACTATGGAAATGAGCCAAACCGAATCCCATTATGTGGACCGCATTGGGTGGCTGCGGGCCGCTGTTCTGGGCGCTAATGACGGTATCGTTTCAACCGCAAGCCTGATTGCCGGGGTTGCCAGCGCGGGCATGATGGCCCCGGAAATCCTGCTGGCAGGCGTTGCCGGTCTTGTGGCTGGCGCGATGTCGATGGCGGCGGGGGAATATGTGTCGGTTTCATCGCAAGCCGACAGCGAGAAAAGTGATCTGGCCCGCGAGGCGCGCGAACTGGCGGAGCAACCTGAATTCGAGCGCCAAGAACTGGCACTGATATATGTCGAACGTGGTTTGGCCCCCGAATTGGCTGAACAGGTGGCGGTGCAACTGATGGAACATGATGCGCTGGGGGCGCATGCCCGGGACGAGCTGGGTATTTCCCATGTGATTACCGCGCGTCCTATTCAGGCGGGACTTGCTTCGGCGGCGGCATTCACTGCGGGCGCGGCGCTGCYRGTGGTATCGGTGCTGCTAACACCCGAGGCATTTATTGCCGAAGTCGCCACCGGTGTGTCTCTGATGGCGCTGGCACTACTGGGGGCTGTGTCGGCTCGTGCCGGTGGGTCGGCCATAATACCTGCCGTTTTGCGGGTGACATTCTGGGGCGCATTAGCGATGGCGGCTACAGCAGGAGTTGGGTACCTGTTTGGCACAACGGTAGTTTAAGGCATGCGGCAATTCGAGAATGTTGTCAGGGATAAAGGGTCAAAATACGCGGTCAGCGGCGCAGCTGTAGCGGACCGCGATGCGGCCAAGGCATTTCTGCGGGCGCTGAAACGCAATAAGAAATACGGTCGCGCCACGCATAATTCATGGGCCGTGCTGTTTCGCGGTGAACAGGGTGAACTGGTGCGGGTCAAGAACGACGATGGCGAAGGCGGGGCTGGCAATGTCATCCTGCGCAATCTGGAGCGCGAGGGGTTTGAGGGCCATATCATCGTGGTCACGCGCTGGTATGGCGGGGTGAAACTGGGCGGTGACCGGTTTCGCCATGTTCAGAGCTGTGTGCGCCATTATCTGGATCACCGGAAGCATTAAGAGCTGTCCAGAATGGCGATCTTTGTGCCCTTAACCCCGCAAGATTTGTTTCAGTCTTCCAGCTGGGGAGGGCAGACGAATATACGCCTTGTTTGACGTCAGTGTCCACTCCTTGGGTTCCAACCCTCCGTCTTCAGACGGACGTGCTTTGGCATGAAGAATCGGTAATAATTGTTTCGGGGGATGCAATTATGCAATACAATATCGGCAAACACTGCGTTTTCTACCGCCGCTGTCACTTCGTTTGGTCAACCAAATATCGCCACAAGGTTTTGCAAGGTAATATCCAGCTGCGGGTTCGTGAAATTATCCGGCAGGTTTGCGCTGAAAACGGCGTCGAGATCATCCGCGGAGTGCTGTCGTCTGATCATGTGCACATGTTTGTATCGATTCCGCCCAAGCTTGTGATCAGCGATCCGATGCGCAAAATGAAGGGGCGATCTTCCCACAAGGTGCAACGTGAATTCCCGCAGTTAAAGAAGCGTTACTGGGCCGAAGATTTTGGGGCAGGGGCTACTTTTCGACCACCAACGGGGCAATCACAGAGGATATTGTACTTCAGTACTTGGAACAGCACATCGAAAATCCTACCGACGCCAGTCGGCAGTGGTTTGGTATTACGGATGTTGCGATGTGATATTGGAACTTGCGAACTGTTTTGCTATACTGGTGGGCAGTGTCAGGAAAGGTATTTGTGATGAATGATAGGGCCGAGATCACAACGCGCCTTGCCAACCGATTAAAGGAAGAGCGGGCCGCGAAAGGGCTGAGTCTGGATGCTTTGGCGAAGCTGTCGGGGGTATCTCGTTCGATGCTGTCGCAGATCGAGCGTGGCGAGAGCAGCCCCACGGTGGCAAGCCTCTGGAATCTCACGCGGGCGCTCAACGTGGATTTTTCCACATTGCTGGATCAGGAGTCTGAGCCGGAACATCCGATCAAGGAAATTGTTTCGAGCGACCAGACTCCGGAAATCAGGAACCGTGCAGCGGGCTGTATTGTTCGCATTCTAAGCGCACCGGATGAAGTTGGCGGCACCGAAGTATATGATATCAGCTTTCATTCGGGTGCCAGACTGGAAAGCTCGCCGCACAAGAAGGGCTGCATTGAGCATTTGACGGTTCTGGAGGGAACGCTTGAGGTTGCTTCTGGAGGGGAAGAGGCCGAGGTCTCGACCGGTGACACTATCCGTTACGCGGGAGATGTCGAACATGCAATTTGCGCGCAGGAGGCCGCCAGGGTGCTTCTTATTGTGAAAAATGCCTAATTTCCGGTTTATTGGCCGGTATCCAATATATTGACACATTCCCTGTTAACGGATAGCAGTCCAATAAACGGGAGGGCACCATGTCGAAAAATTTCTTGGACCACATCGAAACCACTTTGAACGAAATTGAGTCCGACGGGCTGTTAAAGCGCGAACGGATGATCGTATCGCCGCAAGCTGGCCGGATTACCGTTGAGTTGCCTGATCGCAGCGAAAAACAGATGATTAACCTTTGCGCCAATAACTATCTTGGATTGGCAAATCACCCCAAGCTGATTGAGGTGGCCAAAACTGCGATGGACGATCACGGCTATGGTATGGCCAGTGTGCGCTTCATTTGCGGGACGCAAGACCTGCACCGCGAGCTGGAGCAGAAGCTGGCACGGTTTCTGGCCAAAGATGATGCAATCCTTTTCGCCGCCTGTTTTGATGCCAATGGCGGGCTGTTTGAACCGCTCCTTGGTCCCGAGGATGCAATTATTTCCGACAGTTTGAACCATGCCTCGATCATTGACGGCATCCGGTTGTGCAAGGCACAGCGATATCGCTATGCCAACTCGGATATGGCGGATTTGGAGGCGAAGCTGCAAGAGGCGCGCGCTGCGGGTGCCCGCTTTATCATGGTTGCCACGGATGGAGTGTTTTCGATGGATGGCTATCTTGCCAATCTGCCAGAAATCACCCGCCTTGCACAAGAATATGACGCCATGGTTATGGTCGATGATTGCCACGCCACCGGTTTCATGGGGCCACAGGGACAGGGCACGCCCGCGCATCACGGGGTTGATGTTGATATCCTCACCGGCACGTTGGGCAAGGCTCTTGGTGGCGCGATTGGCGGTTATATTGCCGGACCTCAGGCGGTTATCGACCTGCTTAGGCAGCGTGCTCGACCTTACCTGTTCTCCAACTCGCTGCCGCCTGCGATTGTCGCTGCGGGTATTGAAGCAATCAGGTTGGTTAAAGAGGGTAACGAGCTGCGCGCGCAACTGTTCGAGAATGCGGCTTATTGGCGGGCGGGGCTGAGCGACCTTGGCTTTGAACTACTTGAGGGCGAACACCCGATCATTCCCGTGATGCTGGGCGATGCGCGCCTTAGTCAGGATATGGCGAACAAGCTATATGAACGAGGTGTCTATGTTGCCGGGTTCTTCTTTCCGGTGGTGCCGAAAGGTCAGGCGCGTATCCGCACCCAGATGAATGCTGCACTGACAAAAGAAGAACTGGATTTCGCACTGGAGGCTTTCGCAAAAGCGGGCCGGGAGACAGGAGTGTTGTCATGAACATGATGAAAGCGTTGGTGAAATCCAAAGCACAAGAAGGCCTTTGGATGGAGAGCTGCCCGATACCCGAACCCGGACCGAACGATGTGCTGATCAAGGTTCATAAAACCGGTATCTGTGGCACAGATGTCCATATCTGGAATTGGGATGAATGGTCGCAAAAGACTGTGCCCGTCGGGCTGATTACGGGCCACGAATTCGCAGGCGAGATTGTCGAGATCGGGCGCAATGTCGACGACCTTGCCATCGGGCAGCGTTGTACCGGTGAAGGTCACCTGATCGGCAAACACTCGCGCCAGAGCAGGTCGGGTAAATTCCATCTTGATCCCGAGACCAAAGGCATAGGTGTGAACGTCGATGGGGCTTTTGCCGAATACCTGGCGCTTCCTGCCTTCAATGTGGTCCCTCTGCCCGACGCGATCCCTGACGAGATCGGTGCCATTCTCGACCCATTGGGCAATGCGGTGCATACGGCGCTGTCTTTTAACCTGATTGGCGAAGATGTGCTGATCACCGGCGCTGGCCCGATTGGCATTATGGCTGCTGCTGTGGCGCAGCATGCCGGGGCGCGGCATGTGGTTATCACCGATGTAAATCAGGCGCGCCTCGATCTGGCGGCGAATGTGACCAAGGTGGTGCCGGTAAATGTAACCAACACCGATTTGAAAGACGTCACCCATGGGCTCGGTATGAAACAAGGCTTCGATGTCGGGATGGAAATGTCGGGAAACTCTGCCGCTTTCGACCAGATGGTTGAAGCGATGGTGATGGGTGGGCAGATTGCCATGCTCGGCATCCCTCCAGGTAAGACGTTGGTAGACTGGTCGCGTATTGTATTCAAAGCGTTGACGATCAAGGGTGTTTATGGCCGCGAGATTTTCGAGACCTGGTACAAGATGATTGCCATGTTGGAGGACGGATTGGACATCAGCCGCATCATTACCCACCGCTTGCCAGTTGACGAATTCGAGCAGGGTTTTGCCATAATGAAAGCCGGAAAGTCAGGTAAAATCGTTCTCGACTGGACCTGATAGGAAACGCACTAAAAGACTCCGCTATGGCTGCTTGGCCAGATCGGGCTGCGTGTAAGCGCTTGGGGAGGGCATCGGGCTGAAGGGCCCGCGCGGCAAGAGGTGGTCGCAAGATTTCGGACCAGTAGTTAAGATGGATCGACCAATGAGAAAGACGATTCAAAATGACGAAACGAAAGGACCACTCGACACACGGGATATTGACGCCGGATGACGCCTATGAAAGAAAAACTGAACCAACGAGATTGGCAGCCTAAATGAAACCCTGATCCATCTTAAACGGGCTGCTAACTGGTCGAAATAGTAGGACCACCTCTGTCTTGAAGTGGTCCGGCTTTTCCGAACAGGTTTGCGTCTGAGTTAAAGTGTATCGTGTTCGGTTATCATGCCGCTTTCATCATTTCTTTATCTCCGAAGTATGCCTCATCCGGCGTTCGTTTTTCAAGTGCGGTGTGAGGGCAGTCGCTGTTGTAGAATGTGAGCCATTCATCAATCACCCTTTTGGCCACAAACCCATCTGTCAGTTCGTGCAGATAGACAGCCTCCTGTTTCAGGGATCG
>NVTS01000116.1 GCA_002732995.1 Marinosulfonomonas sp.
AACATCGGGGAATGTGACCGACGAGATCATCATGCAGTACCTGGAATTACATTCCAAACGGGATGCTACCGGCGTCAGCCGGTAGTGGTTCACTATTTTCTGCCGATCGCGCCGCAATCCTGATCCCGTAAAAGAAAGGAACTCCCATGACCCCGCCCAAAATTGAAGCGGGCTTTGTGCGCATGCCTGAGGATGAATTTGAAGCCATGCTGGCCCGCGCCGCAGAACAAGGCGCACGCCGTGCCTTGGCTGATGTGGGCCTCGACGGCCCCGAAGCCGCCATCGATATCCATGATCTGCGCACATTGCTCGACAGCCTGCGCATGGCGCGGCGCACCGCTTGGCAAACCGTCGTGCGCCTGATCACCACTGGCCTGTTGCTCGCCTTGATCGCGGGCATAGCCGTGAAGCTTAAGCTGTTCGGCTGAAGCTACCCAATATCACCCCAACCACATGCCCGCCAACCGGCGGGTTTTTTCGTTGCAAGGAGACAAACATGACCACCCATTACTATGCCGACTGGCGCGACGTGCCGGAAAAACTCTGGCGCTGGCCAAATTTCAGCCCGGAAGAAATCGCCTGTCGTGGCGATGGCATCATTCGCATCGATGAGATCGCGCTCGACAAGCTGCAGGCCCTGCGCGACCACCTCGGCGTGCCGCTGATTGTTAACTCCGCCTATCGCAGCCCAGACTATAACCGGCAGGTCGGCGGGGCGAAACACTCCATGCATTTGCAGGGCGCGGCGTTCGACATTTCTATGGCGAACCATGATCCAGAAAACTTCGAAACTGCTGCACGGGCGATTGGTTTCACTGGCTTCGGCTTCTATCCCCGCCAGAACTTCATGCACATCGATATTGGCCGCGCACGTCAGTGGGGTGATCCGTTTCCGCCTCGTACCAATCGTTTTGCACCCGAACCGCCACGCCTGCGCGAAACCCTGACGGAAAGCCGCACAATGAAAGGAGGCGGCGCAGCGGGTGTGGCCACCATCGGTGCGGCGGGCGTCGAGGTGGAGCAACAGGCCGTCATCGACACCCAAACCGCCCTCCAGCCGCTGATCCCGTATCTCGACACCCTGCGCTGGCTATTCATCGCGGTCGCCCTGATCGGCATCGGAACCACCATCTACGCCCGTTGGGACGACTGGCGGAACCTGAGTGCAGGTGCAGGCTCTGACGGCTTGTTCGGCGGTTCCGGCAACGACACGCTTGACGGTGGCGATGATGCTGACTTTCTCGCGGCTGGACCCGCCGCGCCATGGTTTCGGCCCTGACGATTTTGGGCGAGAGCGAAATGTCGGCGCATCATCTGTCCTATGGCGAGATGACCGACCAGATCCGCGCGCGTTTCACCAGGCCAAAGGAAACCTTGCGCGAATTGTACTTGCGTCTGGTGCTCAACATCCTTGTGGGGAACACCGATGATCACGCCCGTAACCATGCCGCCTTCTGGGACGGGGACATGCTGACGCTGACCCCGGCATACGACATCGCCCCGCAGGTGCGTGCGGCGCATGAGGCCAATCAGGCGATGATCATTGCAAACGGCGATCGACGTGCGCGTCTTGCAAGCTGCCTGAATGCGGCTGAAAAATTCCTTCTGCGCGAAGGTGAGGCGCGGGATATGATTACCCATGTGGCGGATGTGATCTGTCGCGATTGGGGGCATGTTTGTGACGAGGCGGGGCTGCCGGAAGTCGAGCGGCGCGCATTTGCCGGACGGCAGTTTTTCAATGCCTAGGCGTTCGAGGGTTTTGGMCCNGNNCCGATKYYGGGYGATTAACCGKYYRCGCCMMTCTTCATYAWTAYSARRGTRYCAGYMGTYTCYTGYGATCGYGACACATTCGGGGTCGCCTGRCGAATTTGCTCGGCTTCAAATGCCTCGACATCCTTAAGCCGGTAAACAACCCGCCCACCCAGTTTGATRAAAAGCGGGCCGATCCCKGCCCAACGCCARCGTTCCAGCGTGCGGGGTGAAATRGCCCAGCGGGCKGCGAGTGCGKTTTGGTTCAAGTGTCTGATTTCCATTGTTATCTCCCTATAGTCAGTTTCCGGCTTCGCGATGATCCTGAGGCAAGCCTGTAAATCTGGGCAACTCACCCCGTCGATCGTCGGGGTGACATTTGCGTAGCTTTCGGGGCGTATCAAGTTGGAAAGAAGAGAAAGGTAGTTCTTCCAATATGTTAGGGGGAAATCGTCCTGTGGATTGGGGGAGTTTGCCTTGCAAAATTGGAATGCCATTCCAAGATTGCAAGGAAGAACGAGGGAGAGTGGGCCATTTTAGCTCTTGGTTCATCGAAAGCGGGTTCAAGGCATCGAGACGTAGTGTGAAGCCGGCATCCTTGCTATAAAGATAGCTTCATGTTACATAATTAGCGTTTAATGTTACTTGAAGGTCTCGTCATGCCAACACCACATCGGCCACCACCGGCATCCCGGCGCGCTTTGCGTAAACTGGGAGAGGATATCCGTGCCGCCCGACTGCGGCGCAAGCTGCCGATGGACATCGTTGCCCAGCGCGCGGCTACGAGCCGCCCCACCATTGCCCGGATTGAAAAGGGGGATCCAGGCGTAAGTGTCGGAATCCTTGCATCCGTCCTGCAGGCCCTCAATCTTCTCGAGAATCTGGCCGAGGTCGCCGACCCGTCCAAAGATGCCACGGCGCAAAATATTCTGTTCGAGGAGCTGCCGAAGCGCGCCTCGGGTCCGCGAAAACGAAACAGAAATTTGAAGGTGCAGGGCGATGGATGATGTCGAGGTATTTCTGGACTGGCAAGGTCKATGCCTGCCCGTGGGCCTGATGCGCCGCCATCCGGCGCGCGGTCGTGAAAGCGTGACGTTCGAATATGACCCGGATTGGATTGCCTCGGCCGAAAGCTTTTCGATTGACCCTGGCCTTCCCAAGGGACCAGGCGTTTTTCGCCCGCCGGCAGGGCAGGAGATGTTCGGCACGCTTGGAGATTCCGCACCCGATACATGGGGGCGGACCCTGATGCGCCGCCGGGAACGCCGCGCGGCAGAAGCCGAAGGTCGGCCTGTGCGCACTCTGCACGAAATAGATTTCCTTCTCGGAGTCTCCGACGAAACGCGGCTGGGGGCGCTCAGGTTTCGCTGGGCGGGTCAGGAAGAGTTTCAGGCCCAACAGGCCCTCGGTGTGCCCGGAACAGTCGCGTTGGGAGATCTGCTGCGTGCGTCCGAGCGAATATTGCGGGGCGAGGAAACCGATGAAGATCTGCTGCTGATCTTTGCCCCCGGATCGTCGCTTGGCGGTGCGCGTCCCAAGGCATCGGTGATCGACCAGCATGGCGCTTTGTCGATTGCCAAGTTCCCCAAGGAGACCGACGATTATTCGCTGGAGCGTTGGGAGGCGATTGCGCTCGACATGGCCGAAGTTTGTGGGATCACTGTGGCACAGCACGACATCGTTGAAAATGACGGGCGACCGATATTCCTGTCCCGCCGGTTCGATCGGCAGGGTGGAATGCGGATCCCGTTCCTGTCCGCCATGTCGATGACCCAACACAGGGATGGCGAGCGGGGCAGTTATCTGGAAATTGTCGATGCGCTCAGTGAGCAAGGTGCAAACGCTGTTGAGGATAAAGCAGAGCTCTTCCGCCGTATCGCTTTTTCGGTTCTGGTTTCGAACACGGATGACCATTTGCGCAACCACGGTTTTTTGTGGCAGGGTCAGCAAGGCTGGACCCTGTCACCGGCTTACGACATCAACCCGACGCCTGCTGATGTAAAGCCGCGCATTCTTTCCACGAACATCGATTTCGATGACGGCACCTGCTCGGTCGAGCTCCTGCGCTCGGTGGCGGAGGAGTTTTCCCTGAAGGCTGTGGATGGCGACAAGATTATTGGCGCGGTTGCGGGTGTGGTCCAAAACTGGCGCGACTTTGCCCGGGGCCGGGGTGCCCGCGAGGCCGAAATCACCCGCATGACCAGCGCGTTCGAACATGATGATYTGGAANNCGCGCNNTTGCCCTGTCTTGATGAAAGCCGAGATATAACCGCCGGTCCGCGACTAGACCKTCAGGGTCGTTCTTATATCCGACATAGAGATGAACACCCGCTTGGGATTATCCGGATCATTCAAATGATGAAACCCGAGACTTTCATAAAATTTCCAACGTTTTTCAAAATGTTCATCTTCAAGGACGTCGAGAACGACAGCGGCCGCCCCCACTTGCTCGGAGATTCCGGCGCATTTTTTCAGGGCGTCAATCATCAAGGCCGTGCCGACGCCATTGCCTTGCAATTTCTTGTCCATGGCAACGGCCCTGATGTAGATAACCGGAATTTCGGGCACCCGTGCCCTTTTCCATTTCGTTGGACCAAGCCCGCTGCGCACAACCATTGCGCCCACTGTATAGAACCCCAGCACAGTTGTGTCGGCCTCTTTGGTTGCCATGTAAGCCACTGCCATTCCGGTTTTCACCTGATCGGAAAGCGAGGATTTAAGAAAATTGTCAATCGGCCCATGGCCACAAGAAAAAGCGCTGCGATCATGCAGCGCCTTGTTAAACTTCTGGATGATGAGCGGCCTGTCGTCAGGCATCCTTGAGGATACCGGCAGAGTTCTTTGCGGCAGCGGCCAACCCCGGCACAACGGTCCCRGCGCCCTGAGTAGCACTCTTGAACGCTTCAAACGCTTTGGTCGGCAGGATCGACATGGACATGCGTTGTTCCACCTCCTGCGCGCGCAAAATGGCGGCCTGCCGAATGAAATCGGCCTCCTGGAGGCCTGTCGCAGCGGCGGCGGCCTTGATGCGTGCTTCATCCTGRCGATGCATGCGCACTTCTTTGCGCGCTTCCATTTTGCCCGGAGTGGGGGTAATCGTGTCGATGGCGAACATGGCCTGTCTCCTTTGTRGSTRTATGTACGGTATTTCGCCGTACATGTCAAGRTTGCCSCACYGWRCGYTGCAMAGCAGWATCRCSCGAACKACCAAACCACRTRWKCGACGTGCYGAGCATTTCGCGGTCGTTYCYTTAWWGYCGAAACATCCCGCGCTGATACATGAAAATGAGACTTAAGCCACGCGGACCTATCGTCAATTTTGTCAGTATTCGCCCCGCTACACGAGACAAAACCTTTTCTATGTCGTGTCCACCGCCACTTGCCTTAATTGAAACGCGGATATGCCCCAACGCGGGGGCGATTTTCTTTATGTTTCAAAGGGGTTTAGGTCTGGCGACCGAACCCGGGAGAATGCCGGAACACCTCAACACGCTCTCTATCCCCCGTTTCTCTCTATTCGACCGAACCTCGCGGCAATTTGGTCCGCTCGACGAAAGCCCAATAAAACAAGGGTTTTTCGYGAATTTCGTGTCCGACCGGTTGCCGCGCCATCAAATCCTCTCACGCGATCAGAGAAAACAGAAATGGACGTGGTGGGGCGAAAACGTCTATATTACAGCGTATTGTCGCCTCGGATGATTGCGATGAGGAACCATGACTTGTTGGCTTGGCGAAAGTCGGAAAAACAGCAGGATTTATTGGAATTTGAGCTATTGAACTGAACACAGGACTACGAAATTCATGCAGTTTATCAAGAACGGACCAGACATTCCTGAAGAACTGCTTGAGGCCCGGGAAGAAGGGCGGGTCGTATTCTTCTGCGGAGCAGGGATATCTTATCCGGCGGGCCTGCCTGGGTTCGGCGGTTTGGTTAATAAGATCTACGATACCCTTGGCGTCTCGCCTACTGCCGTTGAAAAAACCGCCTTGGACAACTGTCAGTATGACACGGCCATCGGGTTGCTTGAACGCAGTCATCCAGGAGGACGTCCAGCTGTCCGAAAAGCGTTGGCTGGTGCCTTGAAACCTGACTTCACAGGGCCGAAGGCCACGCAAACTCATCAGGCGCTTTTAACGTTGAGCAAATGTCGTAGTGGGCAAACCCGACTGGTAACCACAAATTTTGACCGGATATTTGAGAAAGTCATCGTGGATGAAAAACTGAGTACGTCTACCTTTGCCGCACCTTTATTGCCCGTACCTAAAAACCGCTGGGATGGCCTCGTTTACCTCCACGGTTTGTTACCGGAGACCCCAGCGGATGATGATTTGAATCGGCTCATTATTTCCAGTGGGGATTTTGGGCTGGCCTACCTGACAGAGCGATGGGCAGCGCGTTTCGTCAGCGAGCTGTTCCGCGGATATACAGTTTGTTTCGTTGGTTACAGCATCAACGACCCGATATTGCGATACATGATGGATGCGCTCGCGGCTGACACTTTGATGGGAGAGGATTCGCCCAGAGCATTCGCGTTTGGAAATTTTTCAAAGGGTAAAGAAGAGGACGTAACCAGAGAATGGGAGGCAAAAAATGTCATTCCGGTCCTATATAAGGAATACCGGCGTCACTATTATCTTCGCGAGACATTACATGCTTGGGCGGCGAATTACCGCGACGGGGTTAATGGGAAACAAGCTATTGTCAGCAAGTATTGCCAAATCGAGCCCGTCATAACGACAAAACAGGACGATTTTGTTGGCCGAATGCTTTGGGCCCTGAGTGACAAGACAGGCCTGCCAGCAAAACATTTCGCGGATTTTGATCCTCTGCCCACATTTGATTGGGCCGAGCCATTCACAGAAGGCCTTTTCGGGCACAAGGATCTTTCGCGCTTTGGGGTCCAAGCCAATAAGCAAGTGGATGTTGATCTATCTTTCAGCCTATTGCGCCGGCCAGCCCCGTACACCCGTGCGAATTTCATGGTACCGGTACAATTCGATAGCCGCAGTTGGAATGGCCTTGATGAAGCCATGAAGCACATGGCGCGATGGCTTGCTCGACACTTAGGAAATCCGGAGCTTTTCCTGTGGGTTATTGCTCGGGGCGGAAACCTTCACCCGCAGTTTGAATGGGAACTGAGACGGCGGCTGAAGGATGACCCGCCTTCGCCTCCGCTGCAGGTCTTGTGGGCATTGTTGCTTTCCGGACGCGTAAAATCCCTATCGAAGCACCATAACCTTTATTCGTGGGCGGATCGGCTGAAAGCACAAGGCCTCACTCCGACACTACGGTTCGAGCTTCGCAGTGCTTTGGCTCCGGTTGCAAAAATCAGCCGACCCTATCGTTGGCCCGGCGCCGAAGGAACGCCTGAGGTAAGCCAAGCCAGCGTTTCCGATATTGCTCAATGGGAAATAGTTTTGGGAACGGATTATGCCCATTCTGCGTTGGATGCTGTCGAAAAAATAGACAAATGGGCCGATGCACTTCCAACTTTGTTGCCCGACGCGACAGCGTTGCTTTGAGATGCGCTGGACCTGATGCGAGAACTCGGGCGCGCGAGTGATCGGGAGGACTTGTCTTACATTCATCAGCCATCGATTTCGGATCATGAGCAAAACAACGACTTCAATGAATGGACCGCATTGATCGTACTGACACGTGATGCCTGGTTTGCTGCTGCGGATGCTGATCCCGAGATGGCAAAGATTGAGGTCAAGCGGTGGTTGGGAATTCACTATCCCGTATTTCGTCGTCTAGCGTTTTTTGCTGCGGCACAAAGGCCGGATTTGATTGATGAAGGGCTGGCCCTTGGCTCGCTTTTGTCCGATGATCATTATTGGCTATGGACAAGCATGACACGGCGCGAAACCATTAGATTGATTGCCTCGCTGTCAACGCACATCTCGTCTGAGCAAAGCGATACTTTGCAGGCCGCCATTACTAATGGCCCCCCAACCCAGATGTTCCGTGAGGACTTGAATCCCGAGGACCTTCAACGCACAAAAGACCGGATGCAATGGCTGCTCCTGGCAAAGTTCAGGGCGTCTGGCGGCGTTCTGAATCAGGAAGCACAATCGGTATTTGATCGGCTTGAAGCCCAATACCCTGCTTGGCATCTTGCCGAAGACGAACGTGATGAATTTTTCATTTTCCACCTATTGGAGATAAACCACCGGCTTCCAGCCGGTCCGCTTCAGCGAATCTCCTGATGATCTTCTCTCCTGAATTTTGAAACCCGCCTTGGG
>NVTS01000004.1 GCA_002732995.1 Marinosulfonomonas sp.
GTGAGTGGAGATTTAACAACAGCGACCCATCATCTCAGTTATTGCAGCTAAGACAATGGGTTAGGAAGTATCTGAACTAGTTATCTAGGACAGCCCCTAAAATTTATCGCGGAAACGCCGGTTAACTAGCCAACCAATTCAGGAGCAGTCCGGTCATGACATCGGGCCGCTCCATGCAGGACATATGACCGCAATCGGCAATCACCTCCAACCGTGCGCCTGCAATCGCCCCGGCCATTTCATCGGCCAATTCCGGCGGCGTTAACTGGTCCTCGTCACCGACGACCACCAGCGTCGGGCAGGCGATCTGGCCCAGCGTCGGCACGCTATCCGCCCGCCCGATAATCGCGCGGGTCTGCATTGCCCAAACGTCCGCACCGGTATCATCCGCCATGTCAATGATCGCCGCCTTTAGCGTGGCATCCCCGTGCCGCGACGCAGCAATGCTCAAATCCAGCGTGGAATGGCACACCGCCATATATTTACCCGCCGCCACCAGCCCTAACGCCTCGCGGCGCAGCGCGGATTTATCAGCCGTATCGGCGCGGGCCGATGTGTCCAGCAACGCCAATCGCTCCACCCGTTCCGGCGCTTGGCGGATGATTTCCAGACTAATGTAGCCGCCCATCGACAGCCCCGCCAAAGCAAACCGTTCCGGTGCCGCTGCAAGAATATGCGCCGTAATATCGGCCATATTGTCATGCCGCATATGATCCCCGATGATCACCTCGCGCCCTTGTGCCAGCACCGTCACCTGATCGGCAAACAGCGCCTCGGTGCAGGCCAGACCGGGGATCATCACAAGGGGGGTATCGGGCATCGCAAGACCTATCGTAATTTTACATCTGGCATCATATGTATATAATCACCAAACACCAGTTCCCCCGTAAGGATACCTTATGCGTATATTATTTGCCTTCCTGACCCTTTTGGCCCTGACCGCGTGTAAATACGATGAATCGATCTCGGGCTATACCGATGCGGATGCAATCTGGACGCTGGTTGAACTCGACGACAAACCCTTCACTGCCCGCGCCACAATCACCTTCCCATCAAAAGGCAAAGTCACGGGCCAAGCGCCCTGCAACACCTACGCCAGCACCCAGACCGTGCCGCTGCCTTGGTTCAAGCTCGGCCCTATTATGTCAACGAAAATGGCCTGTGCCGATCTGGCAACTGAGCAGCAGTTCTTTGCGGCACTTAGCGAAATGACCCTTGCCGAAACCCTTGCAGATACAATGATCCTGACCAGCGAAGATGGCCGCGAAATGGTGTTTATCACCGCACCCTAAGCGTGGCGCAAATAGGCATCGACAAACCGCTGCCGCGCCGCGGGTAACGGCTTGTTTCCTAATGAATACGCCAACCAATGGGCCAGGAAATGTCCGGTCATCCGCAGCCCGTCGTTAATTTCGTCATCAGGTGCCGGCCCCTGCCCCAACAAACACAACGGCAACGGCAGTAAACGGTCCGCCCAATCGCCGGCGCCTTCAGCACTGACTGCACGGCCCGATTTTGGCGACACATAGGCCAGATCATCACGGCTGCCATTCACCACGCAATTGTGCAAATCCAGCCCGAACCCCAGATCTTCCAGCAGCGCCAACTCCCAGCGCAAATAGGCCAATGGCCAACCCTCCGTATTGCCCAGCAAATCAAACAGGGTGACGGATCGTTGATATAACGCAGGATGCACCTCGCGCTCGGGCAAGGCAAACGCCAGCAAAGCGCAGACAGAATTCAGCGCCGCCAACGTCAGCCGATCACTCATCAGCGCCGCCGCCCGACTGCGAATAGGCTCAACCGTATAGCTGCCTAAATGGTCCTCAAGCCGTGCGCGCCACGTCACATCCAGCTGCGCACCCGGTTGCAAAACCGGCGTCATCTTGCGAGACTGCGCCCCGCGCACCACGCCCGCGTGCCGCCCGTGTTCAGCGGTGAAAACCTCGATGATGGCCGCGTTTTCGCCGTGCTTTCGCACCTGCAACAACACCCCTTCATCACGCCATTCCATTGGGATACCCCGTTATTCCAGACCCGGCTGATCCAGCAAATGCCGCCCCTGCTTGTCTTCAACCTCGATCACCCAGACATCCGGATCAAACGATTTCTGCCGCCGGATCGCCATATCCACCTCGGCCTCGCAGCCCACAGCCACGCCGATCCATGCGCGCTGTCCGGTTTGCAAATCGAATGATCGCTCAAACGCCTGCGCATTGCCATCCAGCGTGTTCACCTTGATCAAAACCGAACCTGCCGTCAAATCGCCTTTGGTGGTCACAAACGCCGGAATATTTTCCAGATCCAGACGCCTCATATAGGCCTGAACCCAGAATTCGGATGTCAGGCGGATCATGTGTTGCCATCCTTGAAATTCAGCCCCATCTCGGTATAGCGCTCGGCCTCGTTCAGCCAATTAGGCCGCACTTTGACTTGCAAAAACAGATGCACGCGGCGGCCCAGAAACTCTTCCAGCTCCTCGCGTGACGCTTTGCCGACCGCCTTGATGGTCTCGCCTTTATGGCCCAGCAAAATCCCCTTGTGCCCGTCGCGCATCACATAAATCAGCTGGTCAATCTTGACCGAGCCATCCTTGCGATCCTCCCAGTTTTCAGTTTCAACCGTCAACTGATAGGGCAATTCCTGATGTAGGCGCAGTGTCAGTTTCTCGCGGGTCATTTCAGCGGCGATCATCCGCAATGGCAGATCGGCAATCTGGTCTTCGGGGTATAACCACGGACCCGCCGGAACTTCTCCAGCCAGCCACTTGCGCAAATCATCAACACCGTGGCCCTTTTCAGCCGAGATCATGAATGTTTCGGTAAAGTTGTACAAACCGTTCAATTCTTGGCTCAAAGCGAGCAATTTATCTGCTTTGACCTTGTCGATCTTGTTGATCGCCAGCGCCACGGGGCGCCCGCCTGCCCGCTCGGTCAGCGCGTCKARRATSMSYTYSACMCCYTCGGTCACRCCRCGATGKGCCTCGAYCAGCARCACSAYCASATCGGCATCYGCMGCCCCGCYCCAYGCGGCCGCMACCATCGCRCGATCMAGMCGGCGWCGCGGSKSRAAYAKGCCGGGCGTGTCAACRAAMAYSAKCTGTGYGKCRCCYTCCATCGCCACGCCGCGAATGCGSGCGCGRGTRGTYTGMACCTTGTGSGTSACRATYGAMACCTTGGCCCCGACCATGCGGTTCAACAACGTCGATTTACCTGCATTCGGCTCGCCGATCAGGGCGATAAATCCGGCACGTGTTTTTGTCATTCCATATTCTCCAATCGGGCCAACAGAACCTTGGCCGCGGCCTGCTCGGCCTGTCGTTTTGAATTTGCTGTGGCGGTCTGGGCCGCCCCGTTTTCCAACCGCGCCTCGATGGTAAACACCGGTGCATGGTCAGGCCCGCTGCGCCCGGTCTCCACATAGGCAGGCGGGGCCAGTTTGCGGGCTTGTGCCCATTCCTGCAACGCGGTTTTGGCGTCCCGCGCATCCGCATCTACTGCCGACACCCGCTTGCCCCACAACCGCAGAACCAATGCTTTGGCCGCCTCGAACCCGCCATCCAGATAGACCGCCGAAATCACCGCTTCCATTGCGTCGGCCAGCAGCGCTTCCTTGCGCCGCCCACCCGATAACATCTCGGAGCGGCCCAGTTTCAGCACCGCGCCCAGATCGAATTCCCGTGCCACATCGGCGCAGGCTTCTTTGCGCACCAAGGCGTTGAACCGCGGCGCCATCTGGCCCTCGGTCGCCGTCCCGTCCGCCAAAAACAACGCCTCGGCCATCACAAGACCCAGCACGCGGTCGCCTAAAAACTCCATTCGCTGGTTGTCATCGCGGGTTGGCGACGACATCGACGAATGGGTAACGGCCCGATGCAAAAGCTCGGGCCGCATAAATGTGTATCCTATCCGGCCCGTAAAAGCCTTTAGTTCAGAAGACAGTTTCACTCGACCGCCTTAAAGAAACGATCCGAGCGCCATGTCCAGAAATAGAACAGCGACTTGCCAGCAGACGAGAACATAATCCGGTCCGCGCGCCCGATGATGTTTTCATATGGCACATAGCCGACCCCGCCTGCCTTCGGGTCAAACCGGCTGTCAGTAGAATTATCGCGGTTATCGCCCATAAAGAAAAAGTGACCTTCAGGTACAGTATAAATTCCCGTATGGTCCTTGGGCTGGTCTGTTATGTTCAGAATACTGTGCGACGCACCATTTGGCAGCGTTTCAATCATCCGGGATTTAGGGCACATCCCGCCCGTGCCCGTCGTGGTTTCACAACGAGGGAAGCTGCCCTGTGCGCCTTGTTTCTCATAGAGTTCCTCGAAAACCCCGGCTGGCTCCAGCTTGACGGCTTGGCCATTGATGTGCAGCACGCCGTCCTTCATCTGGATCTTGTCGCCGGGCAGGCCGATCAACCGCTTGATGAAATCCTGACCATTCACAGGGTGGCGAAACACCACCACATCACCGCGTTCCGGTTCCGACCCCATGATGCGGCCGGAAATTGGGCAGGCGGAAAGCGGGCAGGAATATCTGGAATAACCATAGGCCATTTTATTGACGAACAGGAAGTCGCCGATCAACAACGTGTCTTTCATTGACCCTGACGGAATCCAGAACGGTTGAAAGAACAGGGTGCGGAAAACGCCTGCGATGATCAGCGCCCAAAACACTGTTTTGATAAGTTCCCAGATGCCGTCCGGCTTCTCTGCTTTGCTTGCCATGATCCTGAATATTCCTGCTCGGTTATGTGTTTACAGCGTTTCGCGTTTGCTTTGGATCAGGGCATCGCTTTAACCAACGAGGCAGCGTTTGTGGAACAAATGCGTTCGGTGGGTAAAGTGATTCACCGGATACGCGAAACGCTTTAGGGCTACATGATGTGCGGGGGCGGCAGAGTCAAGTTTTGGGACACGCTTCTATCACCACAAAGGCCTGCGCCCACGGATAATCGTCAGTCAGGGTGACATGAATGATCGACACGTGACCTTCCGGTGTCATATTATCCAGCCGTTCTTTGGCCCAGCCCGTCACCGCCATCACCGGTTGGCCGGTTTCCAGATTGCTCACGGCCATATCGCGCCAGCTGATCCCCATCCGCAAACCAGTGCCCAGCGCCTTGGAGCAGGCCTCTTTGGCGGCCCAGCGTTTGGCATAGGTGCCCGCCACATCGCGGCGCCGTTCTGCCTTGCGCTGCTCAACCTCGGTGAACACACGGTTGCGAAACCGGTCGCCAAACCGCTCCAGCGTGCCGGCAATGCGGTCGWTATTCGCAAGGTCCGTGCCGATGCCGAGGATCATCGTGCAAACGCAGAGCGGATCATGCTGGCCCCTGCTACGGCCAAAAGACCGGATACCACAGCATCCACCCGACGCTGCGCCTTGCGATAGGCCGTCATCATCCCTTTGACAGAAAACAGCATCGCCCAGAATGTAGCATTCAAAATGGTGATCGTAATACACAGGCCCATCGCAGCAATAAGCGTGCCCGACCCATTCTCGGTATCCAGCCCCACTGAAAAAGCGGCCATCCATGCAAGAACAGCTTTTGGGTTGGACAGATTCAAAATCAGGCCCCGCACATACCAGCGCCCTGCTGCCGCGTCAGGGGAAGAATGCACAATTCGCTTTACTGACCTGCGCCCCGATTGCARKGCCAGCCACAATAGATATGCGCCACCCAGAAGTTTGAGGACGAACAATGCTGTCGCGGAACTTTGCAGGATCGCACCCATTCCCATTGCCGCCAGAAAGCCCCAGAATATGAGACCAGAAGCAAGACCTGCGGCAAATGTCAGCCCAATCCGCCGTCCATGTGCCATCGACACGGACGCGCTGGCCAAGTTGCCGGGGCCGGGTGATGCTGCAACAACAAAAAACGCCGTGCCAACTGCGGCCAGCGCTGTGCAATCAATCATTCCCGCGCCTCGTCCATCAATTTGCGCATCTTATGGATCGCCGGTTGCAGCCCCATGAAGATCGCCTCGCCGATCAGGAAATGGCCGATGTTCAGCTCCAACACCTCGGGGAACCTCGCAATCGGTTTCACCGTGTCATAGGTGATCCCGTGACCTGCGTGCACCTCAAGACCCAACCCATGCGCATAGATCGACATCTCGCGCAGCTTGACCRGTTCGGCATCGGCCACATCGAAATGCCCCTCGGCAAACGCATCGCAATAGGGTCCGGCGTGCAGCTCGACGATGTTGGCCCCGATCCGCGCGGCGGCCTCGATCTGGCGCATGTCGGTGGCGACAAACAGCGACACGCGGCAACCCGCATCAATGATCGGCGCGATGAAATGGGCCAGCCGGTTTTCCTCGCGGGCCACTTCCAAACCGCCCTCGGTGGTCAGCTCCTCGCGCTTTTCGGGCACGATGCACACCGCGTGGGGTTTATGGCGCAGCGCAATCGCCTGCATTTCCGGCGTCGCCGCCATCTCGAAATTCAGCGGCACCGAAAGATGTTCCATCAGCCCGTCAATATCGGCGTCCGAAATATGGCGGCGATCCTCGCGCAGATGCGCGGTAATCCCGTCGGCCCCCGCCGCCTCGGCCAGCTTGGCCGCACGCAGCGGGTCAGGATACGTCCCGCCCCGCGCATTGCGCACCGTTGCCACGTGATCAATGTTAATCCCAAGCCGCAGCTTGCCCAACATTTTTTGCGGTTTGTCGCCCATCACAGGTTCCTTTTCAGCGTCATTCACAAAAGCCTAGACCTATTTATCGGCGTCGTCAGCTTTCTTTGCGGCTTTCTTCTCGCGAATTTCGACCAGCTTGGCCTTTAGACGCCCCTTACGGCGGTTTTTATAGGCGGAAATTACCGGCACACTTAGATAATAGCAAATAATCCCGGCGATTGGTCCCAGAATGAGACCGCCAACCAGATAGGGTAAAAACACCTCGTCATAAAAGCTATGCAGCCGATCCCAATGCGCCGTTGCATCGGTGAATATTGCTTTGAAGTTGTGTTTTAGATCGTTCCACGCGCCACCAAAAGAGCCCATTAGGTAATGCTGGCTGGTCTCGTCAAAGGTTGTTCCCAATATCCAATGGCCTAATTTCAGACTGCTGACCGCAATGAACGGAAATGTGATCGGGTTGCCAAAGAATGTCGCCATAATGGACGCGATGATGTTGCCTTGAATGGCCTTTGAAATCAGCGCGGCGGTAACAAAGTGCATACCAAAAAACGGCGTGAAACTGGTTAGAACACCCGCAAAGACGCCCCGCGCAATACGATGCGGCGGGTCGGGCAAACGGCGCACACGATGCTTGACGTAATGAAACGCACGCGCCCAACCGCCTTTGGGGTAAATCAATTCCCAAAGAACCCGTAGAAATGAGCGTTTATCGCGGCGTTTGAAAACCAAACGAGTCGTCCTTTACTAAACAGCCAGTTATGGCTTGCGGGCTGGATCCCGATACCGTTCCAACGCAGCCACATCACTGTCTGCTTCCAGAACCGTCATCACCGTATGCATATGCTCGACATCCCTCAAGTCCACATCAATCAGAATCCGGTAAAAATCCGGTTTCCGGTCCAKAAATAACAAATCCGCGATATTCGCCTTTTGCTCGCCAATCAATGTGCAAATTCGCCCCAGCACGCCAGCGTCATTGCTGATGGTAATGCGCAGGGTCACCGCATGGGCGGCCGGATGCTTGCCGCTGTGCCAATGCAGATCGACCCAGCGCTGGTTCTGGTCCTCGAAATCCGACAACACCGGACAATCAATCGCATGCACCACCACGCCCTTGCCACGGTAACTGATGCCAACGATCCGCTCGCCCGGGACCGGCTGACAACAGGCGGCGCGCTCGAACGTCTGGCCATGTTCCAGCCCGACAATCGCGCGGGTCAATTCGACCTCGTCACCGGTGCTTGCGGCCAGTTCTGGGTATAGCCCCTCGACCACATCACGGGCGTTGGTTTCGGCGCTGCCCATCCGCGCCAGCAATTCGTTCATATCCGACAGGCCCATGCGCTTGGCTACGGTGCTCAGGGCCTTATCAGTCGCTTTCTTGCCGATATGCTCGAACGCCACGCGGGCCAATTCGCGGCCCAGTTTGATGAAACGCTCGCGGTCTTCACTGCGCAAGGACCGGCGGATCGCCGATTTTGCCTTGCCGGTGACGGCAATGTCGATCCATGTGGCTTGCGGGCGCTGGCCCTCGGCTGTCATGATTTCAACAGACTGGCCATTTTTAACCCGTGTCCACAGCGGCACCCGAATGCCATCAACCCGCGCACCGACACAGGCATCCCCGATCCGCGTGTGGATCGCATAGGCAAAATCCAGCGGCGTCGCCCCGCGCGGCAGTTTCACAACCTCGCCTTTGGGGGTAAAGCAGAACACCTGATCCGAATACATCTCGAGCTTCACATGCTCCAGAAACTCGTCATGGTCACCTGCTGAATCCAGCCGTTCCGTCAGCCCCGAAACCCAACTGGTCGGATCAACCGCAAACGGGTTGTTGGAGCGCACCCCGTCCCGATACGACCAATGCGCCGCCACACCGGATTCTGCGACATCATGCATCTGGCGGGTGCGGATCTGCACTTCGACCCGTTTGCCATCACGCCCCGAAACGGTGGTGTGGATCGACCGGTAGCCATTGGATTTCGGCTGGCTGATATAATCCTTGAAGCGGCCCGGCACCGCCCGCCACCGCTGATGGATCGCCCCCAAAACGCGGTAACAATCGCATTCATTATCGGTGATCACCCGAAAGCCGTAAATATCGGACAGCCGCGAAAACCCTTGCCCCTTTTCCTCCATCTTGCGCCAGATCGAATAAGGTTTCTTGGCGCGTCCAAACACCTCGGCCTTGATCTCGACCTTGTCCAGCTCCAGCCGGATATCATCGGTGATCTTTTTGATCACATCGCCAGTTTCTTTTTGCAGGGTGATGAACCGGCGCATGATCGAATTGCGYGCCTCGAGATTCAGCACCGAAAAAGCCAGGTCCTCCAGCTCTTCGCGCATCCATTGCATGCCCATGCGGCCCGCCAGCGGCGCATAGATGTCCATGGTCTCGCGGGCCTTTTGCACCTGCTTGTCAGGGCGCATGGATTTGATCGTGCGCATGTTGTGCAAACGGTCCGACAACTTCACCAGAATAACCCGCAAATCCTTGGACATCGCCATGAACAGCTTGCGGAAATTCTCGGCCTGTTTGGACTGGGTCGAGGACAGCTGCAGATWGGTCAGCTTGGTCACCCCGTCGACCAGTTCGGCGATCTCGTCACCGAACATCTCGGACACCTCGGTGTAGGTGGATTTCGTATCTTCGATGGTATCATGCAGCAGGGCAGTGACGATCGTTGCGTCCCCCAGCCGCTGCTGGGTCAGGATCGCGGCCACAGCCACCGGATGGGTGAAATACGGCTCGCCCGAATGGCGGAACTGGCCGCTGTGCATCTTTGCCCCATAGGCAAAGGCCGTGCGGATCAATGTTTCGTTTGTTTTAGGATTATAGCTGCGAACCAGCGCGATCAGGTCATCAACAGTGATCTTTTCCGGCATCCGAGGTCCGCGCCTTTCAGCCTGCTGTCAGGGGCGTTATGGTTGCCCTTGCGCTTCCATCAATGCCCGCAGCAGCTTTTCTTCCGACATATCGTCGTCAGTTGGTTTATCTGCTTCGGCGCCCATCAGCAATGCCATTGCATCCTCTTCGGGCTCGTCCACCTCGATCTGGGTTTGCTGGCTCTCGATCATCCGCTCGCGCAGATCATCCGCCGATTGGGTTTCCTCCGCGATTTCGCGCAAGGCCACAACCGGGTTTTTGTCGTTATCACGGTCAACCGTAATCGCATCCCCCGCGGCGATTTCACGCGCACGGTGGGCCGCCAGCATAACCAGCTCAAAACGGTTTGGAACCTTATCAACGCAATCTTCAACGGTAACGCGGGCCATAGGGCGACTCCTGATCTCGATTTATGTGCAATACGAAGACGTCTATTTAGGGGCTTTAGCCTATGATGACAATCCCTAAAGCGGCACGATTTGCGCGACATCACCTGCGTCCAGATCACCCAGCATCTGGCGCGTGCTACGCCCCGTCACCGGATGCACCCACCCCGGCGCAACTTCAGCCATCGGCACCAGAACAAATGCGCGATCCTGAAGGCGCGGGTGCGGCAAAATCAGCTGCTCCGGTGCGATCGTTGATTGTTCCGGTATTGGCAAATCCCGCCAGTGTGAAAACGCCTCAAGATCAGGGGCTATTTCGTCGCCGAATGCCAATAAGTCAAGGTCCAGAACCCGCTGCCCCCACCTTTCAGTTCGCTCACGGCCCATAGTCTCTTCGATCGTATGAAGCCGCGACAAAAGGTCCGCCGCCGACACCTCCGCCCGCAGTAACGCCACCGCATTCACATAATCCGGCCCCGCCCCGGCAGGAAAACAAGGTGTGCTATAAAACCGGCTAACAGCTTGAATTTCAACACCATCACCCACCAGCATATCCAATGAATCCTGCAAGGTTTTGATTAAGGTGCTATGATCGGACGATAAATTCGCCCCAAGGCCAATTATTGCCGATACGGGGGGCCGCCGGGTCGTTGTGGGTTGCAACATTTATAACAAATCCTTAAAATCACTTTAGGTTTCGCATATTTTATCAGTAACCACACTCACTCACGGAAACGAAGTCGAAACCACCTACCGGAAGGAAAATTTGATGTTCTACAAAGACGAACGGCTTGCGCTGTTCATCGATGGAGCAAATCTGTATGCGGCTGCAAAATCGCTTGGGTTTGACATCGATTATAAACTGCTTCGGAGCGAATTTATGCGCCGCGGCAAACTGCTGCGGGCGTTTTATTATACCGCTTTGCTGGAAAATGACGACTATTCCCCGATCCGCCCGCTGGTGGATTGGCTGCATTACAACGGCTATTCCATGGTGACAAAACCCGCCAAGGAATACACCGATTCGATGGGGCGCCGTAAAGTTAAGGGCAACATGGATATCGAGCTGGCCGTCAATGCGCTGGAACTTGCCCCGCATGTTGACCACATGGTTATCTTCTCGGGGGATGGCGATTTTCGCCCCTTGGTCGAAAGCCTGCAACGTCAGGGCGTGCGTGTTTCGGTGGTGTCGACCATTCGGTCGCAACCGCCGATGATCTCGGATGATCTGCGCCGCCAAGTCGATAATTTCATCGAGCTTGACGATCTGCGCGAAGTGATCGGCCGCCCCCCCCGCGAGCCTATGCCCGCGCCAACGCCGGCAGATGACGCCGACGAATAATATAAAAAGCCGGGGCAAACGCCTCGGCTTTTTAGTTTCAATGGGGCTGGACGCCGCCCTGCATAGACCCTAATTCTAACTCAGCAGAACAGGGCCGATATGACCAAACCACCGCTAACACTCTACCTTGCCGCCCCGCGTGGCTTTTGCGCTGGCGTCGTGCGCGCCATCAAGGTCGTCGAAATGGCGATCGGGAAATGGGGCGCGCCCGTCTATGTGCGCCACGAAATCGTGCATAATAAATTCGTGGTCGACGGGCTGCGTGACAAAGGTGCGGTGTTTGTCGAGAAACTGGAGGATTGCCCCACCGACCGGCCGGTGATTTTCTCGGCCCACGGGGTGCCAAAATCAGTGCCTGATGCAGCGCGGCTGCGCAATATGACCTATGTCGATGCCACATGCCCGCTGGTCAGCAAGGTGCATATCGAGGCCGAGCGGCATTCGGAAAACGGGCTGCAAATGGTGATGATCGGCCACGCTGGTCACCCTGAAACTGTGGGCACTATGGGGCAATTGCCCGTGGGCGAAGTGCTGTTGGTTGAAACCGTTGGCGACGTTGCCACGCTGGACGTGCGTGACCCTGACAGGTTGGCCTATATCACCCAGACAACCCTGTCGATTGATGACACCGCCGACATCGTTTCAGCGCTAAAATCCCGCTTTCCCGCCATCATCGGCCCGCACAAAGAAGACATCTGTTACGCCACCACCAACCGTCAGGAAGCGGTCAAGGAAATTGCCCCGAAATCCGACGCCATTTTGGTCATTGGTGCGCCCAATTCATCAAACACCCGCCGTCTGGTCGAGGTCGGGGCGGCGGCAGGATGCGAATACTCGCAACTGGTGCAACGCGCCGCTGACATTGATTGGCGAGCATTAGACGGAATAAAAACGCTGGGTCTGGCCGCTGGCGCCTCTGCCCCCGAGGTGTTGGTCGACGAGGTGATCGACGCCTTTCGCGCCCGCTATGATGTGACGGTTGAAACCATCGAAACGGCGCAGGAAAACGTCGAATTCAAAGTCCCCCGCATCCTGCGAATGCCGACATGAGCGTAGATGCCAAAACCATCGAAGTTTACGACGCCCGCGCCGCCGAGTATGCACGTCAGAATAAAGATCTGGAGGGTCGTAACGGCTTGCTGGGGTTTTGTGAGGCGCTGCCCAAAGGAGCGCATGTACTGGATCTTGGCTGTGGCCCCGGCCATTACGCGGCGTTTTTCGCAAATCGTGGTTGTTTGGTTGATGCCGTGGATGCCTCGCTTGAAATGGTCACACTCGCGGATCAGCACGCAGGTGTTTCGGCCCGCCATGCCAGTTTTGACGACATATCCGGCACTGCGCTTTACGATGGTATCTGGGCCAACTTCAGCCTGCTGCACGCGCCCCGCGCCGATTTCCCCAAACATCTCGCCACCCTGCATCGTGCTTGCAAACCGGATGCGATGTTCCATATCGGCATGAAATTAGGCTCTAATGCTGCCCGCGACACCATTGACCGCATGTATACCTATTACACCGAGGACGACTTGTTGACCCATCTTATGACCGCCGATTTCAAGATTGATCATTGCGAATACGGCAACAGCCCCGGCCTTGACGGGGTGCTTGCCGACTGGATCACGGTGGCAGCCCATGCCTGATTTATTTGTCTACACCGATGGTGCCTGTTCCGGCAATCCTGGCCCCGGCGGCTGGGGTGCTTTGATGATCGCCCGCGATGGCGATAGGGTTCTGAAGGAACGCGAACTGTGCGGCGGCGAGGCCCACACCACCAACAACCGCATGGAGCTGCTGGGCGCAATCTTCGCGCTCGAGGCGCTCGAGCGGCCCTCGACCCTGACCATCATCACTGACAGCGCTTATGTAAAAAACGGCGTCACCACATGGATCCACGGCTGGAAGCGCAACGGCTGGCGCACCGCAAATAAAAAGCCGGTGAAGAATGTTGAACTGTGGCAACGCATCGACGAGGCACAGGCCCGTCATATTGTGACATGGGAATGGGTCAAGGGCCACGCGGGCCATCCAGAAAATGAACGCGCGGACGAGTTGGCGCGGGCGGGAATGGAGCCGTTCAAGCCTTAATAGAGCGCAATCCCAAAAGTGGGGACCGGTTTTGGGTTCAAATTGCGCGTTCTGAAAATGACCCTATTTTTGAATATATGTGCGATATAGCCAGATCAGCAGCATCGCCCCCAGAACGGCACCGACGAACCCAAAGGCAATCCCCGTCAGCAGCAGGATAAACCGCAGGATCAACCCGCCGATCAATGCGCCAAAGATGCCGATGGCAACCGTGGTCACAACATCCGTTTTCACATGCATCACCCGCGTGGCTAAAAACCCCGCAGCGGCACCGACTATGATCAGAAATATCACTGGCATAGGGTTAATATAGCTCATCTCGGCCGCTCATCAAGCCTTACGGGCGGCTTAATTCAACCGCTCCGGCATTTCAAATCCGCGTAACAACTCATCCGCGTCCATTGGCCGTTTGCCCTGACGTTGAGCCTTCAGTATCTCGACAGCCCCTTGGCCACAGGCAATCCGCAAACCGCCCAAAACCTCGCCAGCCGCACCTCTGCCTTCAACCACACGGCTCTCCAACAACTTCAACCGCTCACCATCCACTTCACACCATGCACCGGGAAACGGCGACAACCCACGGATCAAACGATCCACTTCGACAGCAGGCCGCCCCCAATCCACCCGCGCCTCGGATTTGTCAATCTTTTTGGCATAGGTCACGCCCTCTTCCGGCTGAATATGTGGCTCTAACTCTGCCAAATTCGCCAAAGCATGCACAATCAACCGCGCCCCTAAATCCGATAACCGGTCATGCAAAATAGCGGTGGTATCCTGCGCCCCGATCAAAACGGACTGGCGCAACAGCACCGGCCCCGTGTCCAGCCCTGCCTCCRTCTGCATTATGCAAATGCCGGTTTCAGCATCCCCCGCCATGATCGCCCGATGGATCGGCGCCGCCCCACGCCAACGTGGCAACAGAGACGCATGTATGTTCAAACAGCCCTGCGATGGCGCATCCAGAATGGCCTGCGGCAGGATCAACCCATAGGCCACCACCACCGCCACATCCGCCCCCAGTGCCGCAAATTCCGCCTGCTCGACCTCGCCCTTCAACGACACCGGATAGCGCACCTTTAGCCCCAGTGCCTCGGCCCGCGCCTGCACCGGACTTGGTCGGTCTTTTTTGCCACGGCCAGCGGGGCGCGGTGGTTGGCAATAGACACAGGTCACCTCGTGACCCGCCTCAACCAGCGCGGCGAGCACCGGCACCGAAAAATCCGGCGTGCCCATGAATACAACTTTCATCGCGCCCCCTTTCGTGCCTTTCGCAGCAACATATCACGCTTCATTTTGGACAGATTGTCAAAATACATCCGCCCGTTCAGATGATCAATCTGGTGCTGAACCGAGGTCGCCCACAACCCGACAAAGTCACGCTCCTCAACGTCACCCATCTCGTTCAAAAACTGAACCGTCACCGCCCGTGGCCGTTTGATTTTCGCCGAAAACCCCGGAAAATTCGGACTTGCCTCGTCATGCTCGCGCAACTTGGCCGAGGCATGCAAAACCACCGGATTACCCATCAACACCGCCTGCCCCCGCGCGTCGGACRCATCCACAACCGCAAGGCGCAACATCACCCCGATCTGCGGCGCGGCCAGCCCGACACCGGGCATCGCCTCCATGGTCTCAACCATATCCGCCCAGATACCGCGCACGGTATCATCCACCACATCAATCGGCGCACAAACAGTTTTCAGGCGTTTATCAGGATAGGGCACAAAGGCACGGATCATGCCCGCGCCCGCTCGCGTTTCAACTTTACCATCTTGCGGGTGATCATCTGGCGGCGCAGCGGTTTCAGGTAATCAATGAACAGCTTGCCCTCCAGATGGTCGATTTCATGCTGCACACAAGTCGCCCACAGCTTATCGAACTTGGCCTCACAGGCCGCGCCATCAATGTCGATCCACTTGACCATCACCTCGGCGGGCCGGTTCACATCACCATATTGCTCGGGGATCGACAAACAGCCTTCCTCGTAGGTATTCAGCGCCTCGGACATCCACATAACCTCGGGGTTGAACAGCGCCATCGGCTGCGGATCTGCCCCTTCTTCCTTGATGCAATCCATCACGATCAGACGCTTCAAAATGCCCAACTGGGGGGCCGCCAGACCAATGCCCGGCGCATCATACATGGTTTCCAGCATATCCTCGGCCAGCTTGCGCATTTCATCATTCACCCCGTCAACAGGGGCGCATACCTTTTTCAGGCGCGGGTCGGGATGGAGAATGATCGGTCGAATGCTCATATGGATCATCTAAGACATGATTTGCCCCGCTGCAACGCCCCTTGCATCCGCACCTTAAATAGGTAGCTTGGCAACAACATAAAAAAGGGCAAATATCATGAGCTTTGACGACATTATCGAGCGGCGCAACACCCACTGCGCCAAATGGGATATGATGGAGCCACTTTATGGCGTTCCCCGCGATGAAGGCATCGCCATGTGGGTCGCCGATATGGATTTCCGCCCCGCCGACTGCATTCAGGACGCGCTGAAAAACATGCTGGATCACGGGTTTTACGGCTATTTCGGCGACGATGCTGCCTATAAATCGTCAATCCAGTGGTGGATGAAAAACCGCCATGGCTGGGATGTAGACGCGGACGCCATTTTCACCACCCACGGCCTGGTCAACGGCACCGCGTTATGTGTCGAGGCTTTTACCGATGTGGGCGATGGCGTAGTGCTGTTCACCCCCGTCTATTACGTCTTTGCCAAGGTGATTAAAGCGGCCGGGCGCAAAGTGGTTGAATGCCCATTGGTCAACAATGATGGCCGCTATGAAATGGATTTTGCTGCCTATGATGCGCAAATGACCGGTTCCGAAAAACTGCTGGTGCTCTGCTCGCCGCATAATCCGGGGGGGCGCGTCTGGACCACGGATGAACTGCAAGGTGTGGCCGATTTTGCGAAGCGTCACGACCTGATTTTGGTGAGCGATGAAATTCACAACGATCTGGTGTTCGAGGGGGCAAAACACACCGTGATGTCGCTGGTTGATCCGTCAATTGCGGACCGTCTGGTGATGCTAACAGCAGCAACAAAAACCTTCAACATCGCGGGTGCACATACCGGCAATGTCATCATCCATGACGAGGCTTTGCACGCTAAATTCGGCGCAGTGATGGCCGCGCTTGGCCTGTCGCCCAACTCGTTCGGGCTGTTCATGACCACGGCGGCCTATTCACCCGAGGGGGCCAAATGGGTGGATGAGCTGAACGTATATCTGGCCGAAAACTGCCGCGTCTTTGACGAGGGGATCAATGCCATTCCCGGCCTGAAATCCATGCCCCTTGAGGCCACTTATCTGGCGTGGGTCGATTTTTCAGACACCGGCATGTCCCAAGCAGAATACGCCGCACGGATCGAGAAAACCGCAAAAATCGCAGTGAACCACGGTGCGCCATTTGGCAGCGGTGGTGAAAACTTCATGCGCTTCAATCTGGCCACCCCGCGCGCAGTGGTCGAGGAGGCCGTGGGGCGGTTGCAAGAGGCATTCTCCGATCTGCAATAACCCGCGGATTTTTCGTTAATCATTCGTCAATTTTCAGACCGCCCGCTGTGTTAATCCCGAAAATCGGGGGCACTGTATGTATAAAACCCATACGCAATCCATACGCAATCCATACGCTGGTATTATGGGAAATGCCCGCATTTACGTTTGATTCGCAGCATTGCCATGTAGAACCACCCCCCCCTACCGACCGTTGCGCGTTAACCATTTGCAGTCGCCCAAATCCGGCCCTAAGCTCGGGGTATGATCCGCACTTTTTCACAATTTATGACCGCCCTTTTGTTCGGCCTGATCGCCTTCATCATTTATGATCGCTACGCCCCGTATACGGCCCCGCCGCTTGCCCCACTGACCGAACAAATCGACCACATCCTGATTGAAAAATCCGCCCGCCATCTGACCCTATTCAGAGACGGAAAAGCGGTGCGGACTTATGACATCGCGCTTGGCTTCGCCCCCGCTGGCGACAAGGTGCAACAGGGCGACGGAAAGACCCCCGAGGGTGTGTTCACCATCAACAGGCGCAACCCGCAAAGCAGCTATCACTTGTCACTTGGAATTGACTACCCGCAAGCCGATGATCGCAGCCGCGCAGCCGCCGACGGCATTGATCCCGGCGGTGAAATTTTCATTCATGGCCAGCCCAATGGATTGGGGAAATTGGCAACAATTTCACATGATTGGACAGCCGGCTGCATTGCCGTATCCGATCAGGAAATAGAGGAAATATGGCGTGTGGCGCGTAACGGAACGACGGTTGAAATCAGGCCCTGACTATCGCCCGAGCAGCGCAATCGGCGCGTTCACATCCCGCACGAAATCCAGCGGTGCTTTGTCCTTGGCGGCAGTACTGCGCTTGAAGTCATAGACCATCTGGCCCATGTTTTCTTCTGATGCAACAACCAGACATTGATACAGGTGGCGTGACCCGTCATAGAGGTCCACCAGTCCGCGTAAATGCGGCGCGTTTTCAATATCCAAGGCAAAGCCGGTGTCCCAGAACCGCAGCACTGGAAAAATCTCGTCATCCGTATGGACCCGCAGGCGGCTCTTGCGTTTCAGATCGCGTTTGCGGGCCATTTCCAGCCCCTCGCGCACTTCTTTTGGTAGGAATTCAAACATCGCTAACCCATCCTGTTTCCACACGCACATTGGCACGGTCATGGTGAAGGTCAAGTTAAGATTTCAGGACAAACTGTTTTCAAACTAGGTGTTGTGGTCTTCCACCAAGTTCACCCCAACCACTGGCCTTAGCACGTGAGGCTTGTCCGGATCATACAACGCTGAATCCTTGAAATCCCGCACATCTCCCAGCGCYGGCCCGACCAGAATCARCGCCGTSCKCGTGATCTTTTCAACCCGCACTTTTTTGCGRATRTCSGMCARWGTKCCTCGRATRATCATCTCRTCCGGCCARCCMACRCGRTASGCSACCRCAACRGGGCAATYCKCGCCGTAATGCGGCACCARCWYCSGKTCWWYKYCGMSMWKAYKYYGSWMYCCCAGATGGATCGCCAATGTGGCCCCCGTGCGGGCAAAATTATCGAGCGTTTCACCGGCGGGCATTGATGTGGATTGCATNGAAATCCGTGTTAGAACAATAGACTGCGCGATTTCAGGGATGGTTAATTCCTGTCCCAAAGCTGCCGCTGCTGCCGCATAGGCGGGCACGCCGGGGATAATTTGGTAGTCAATCCCATCCGACCGCAGCCGCCGAATTTGTTCGGCAATCGCACCATAGAGCGACGGATCTCCCGAATGCACCCGCGCCACATCTTCGCCGCGCTTATGGGCYGCTAAAATCTCGGCGTGGGTGTCGTCTAGCGTCATCGCAGCCGTGTCTTTGACGATGGCCCCTTCAGGCACACCCGCAACCACCTGTTCAGGCACCAAAGAGCCCGCGAACAGACACACCGGACAGGCCGAAATCAGGCGCTGCGCCTTCAGAGTCAACAGTTCAGGATCACCCGGCCCCGCACCAATAAAGTAGACCGTCATGCCAAATCTCCATCAATTTTTCGCGCATAACCACGCGGTGTAAACATGCGCGGGCCTTCGCCCAATTGTGCCAGCCGTGAATGGCTGGACCCAACCAGAACAACAGTCAGCATATCGACCTCGTCCACCTTTAGGTCCGACAGTTTACGATAGCGGATATGCTCCTCGGGTCGCCCCAGTGAGCTGGCCAGCATCACCGGCGTATCGGCCGGGCGATGCTCTAGCAAAATGTCCCGCGCCTCGGCCAATAATGTGCGCCGCCGCTTGGACACAGGATTGTAAAACGCAATCACGAAATCGCCTTCGGCCGCGGCCTTTAGGCGCTTCACTATATCTTCGCGCGGGGTCAGCAAATCCGACAGGGAAATCGCGCAGAAATCGTGGCCCAAAGGTGCGCCYGCCCGCGCCGCGGCCCCTTGCAATGCCGACACGCCAGGTGTTGAAATCACCTCAATCCGCCGCGCCGCACCGGACACGCCGCAAGCATCCGGCCCACGGTCCAACAACTCGAACACCAGCGCGCCCATCGCGYAAATACCCGCATCACCGGAGCAAATTAGAGCAACGTTCTTGCCCTTGCCCGCCTGTTCCAACGCATAGCGGCAGCGGTCTTCTTCGCCACCCAACGGAAAATCGGAGCGCATCTTGCCAGCCGCCAACGGGCCCAGCAAATCAATGTATAATCCATAACCGACCAATTCTTCGGCCTGTGCAATCAGCTGGCTGGCCTCGGGTGTGCGCCATGAATGCTGTCCMGGCCCGATCCCGATGATCGACAGTTTTCCACGGATACGGCCCTTTTGCGCAGTAATAGGCTCTGATTGGCGCGCAATCGCACAAGTGCAAGTCGCGGTTTTCTGCTTTTCAACCACCAGCACAGCATCCTGATCTGTCGCCGCCAACGCCGCGCCTTCGCAAACACCGTGGCAACCCACCTCGGCAAAAACCACATCTGACGGGGTTTTCAACCGCACAGTTTCGGCCTCTAGCGTAGCAGCGYCGAACAGACGGAACGGCACATTCAAACGCTTTGCCACCGCAATGATCGCAGGCTCGTCCGCCTTCAGATCAATCGAGTTCACCGACGCAATTGCACCCTGCGCAATGCCCGCATCTGCCAGCGTCGCCTCGACCAGTTCCCACATTTCTGCGGGGTCGGCGTTCCGTGCGCATCCCAGACCCAAGGCATAGCGCTGCGGATGATACACCAGCCGCTCGGCTGTGCCTTGAACCGGTTTTTCAGTCACGCAAATCTCGACCTTGCCGTTTTCATTTGCCGCAATATCAAACAGGGTTTCACCCGTGATCCGCGCCCCCGCCCCGTTCAACATAGCAGCCATCACCGATTTGGCATTTTCAGGGTTGGCCAGCCTGTATCCAGCAGGTGGCTCATCCAGCGCAAACCCCAGTGCAATGTCGCCCGCAGTGGTCACTGCCGCCACCCCGCCGACGGCCTCGGATATCTGTTTGGCCAGCCGGTTCGCGCCGCGATGCCCACCCAATAAGGGCACCACCACCGCGCCGTCGTCCGACACCGCCACGACCGGTGGCTCGCTGCGTTTATCAGCCAGCACGGGTGCGACCGCACGGATCAAAATCCCCGCAGCACAGACCCCGACAACAGGCGTGCCACTGGCAAACAACGTGCGCACATAGTCCAGTGCATTGGGGAAATAGGCATCCGCCACATCGACCCTGCCCTCGCGGCCATGCACTTGCGCACCCAGCGTTTTGGCCACCTTGTGCGCCATTGCCTCACCCGCTCGGGACAGGCAGATTACCACAGGCTTTACGGCGGGTTTTACAGCTGGTTTTACAGCTGGTTTTACAGCGGATTTTACAGCCACGGATCGGCCTCCTTTGTGATCAGTATCATTGAAAAATACGGCGCGGGGTCTGGCGCCATTGCCAGAATCATTTTTTGTTCAACGGGCAGCGTGGCACGTTCAATGTAATGCGCCTGATCCAACAGGCCCAAGCCCTCGATCACAGCTCTAATCCTGCCCAAATGGCGGCCCACCTTCATGATCACCACACTGTCAGCCGCGCTGATCTTCTGGCGCAATTCCGCATCCGGCAACGGGCCGGGCACCACGCTCAGCATCTCGTTGCGGGCGGCCAGCGGCAGGCCCAAAGACGCCGCACTTGCTGCCATTGCCGTTATGCCGGGCACCACTTCTGTCTGGAATCGGTCCTTTAGGCGAGCGTAGATATACATGAAGGATCCATAGAAAAACGGATCGCCCTCGCAGAGCACGACAACATCCAAACCAGTCTCTAATATGGCTGAAATCTCGTCAGCAGCGGCATCATAGGCCGCTTGTGCGGGGTCGCGTTCCACCTGCATCGGCACATCGATTTTGACCTCGCGCACGCCATCACCAATCAGATCGGCCGCAATAGATCGGGCAAAACTGCTCCCCCCCGCCAATGTCGGATAGGCCACCACCTGCGCCGCCGAAATCAGCCGCGCGGCCTTTAGCGTCATCAGTTCGGCGTCGCCGGGCCCAAGCCCGATACCATACAACACCCCGCTCATCGTTTGACCAGACTTAGCTGCGTGACAGGGCGCAGGGGGTTCCAGCCACTAAGCCCGCCAATCGGCTCGACCCGCATGATCTGTAGCTTGACCAACTGCCCGCCAAAATCACGGTGCAGCGCGATCAGTTCCGCTTCGCTTTCCAGTGTCACCGCATTGGCCACCAAGCGGCCCAAKGGGCGCAAGGCCTGCCACGCTGCAGTGAACACCTCACGGCTTAACCCGCCACCGATAAAAATCGCATCCGGCGGTGCCAAACCGGCCAGCGCATCGGGCACCAGCCCCTCGATCAGCTCCAGCTTTGGGGCACCCAGCGCCAGCGCATTCGCCGCCGCCATTGCGCGACGGTCCGCGCGCGGTTCAATCCCGATGGCCCGCGCATATCGCGCCGCCCGTATCCWTTCCACCGCGACCGACCCACAGCCACAGCCAATATCCCACAGCAACGCGCCGCGCATCGGCATCAGCTTGGCCAAGGTGGCCGCGCGCACTTCTTGCTTGGTCATGGTGCCGTCGTGCTGGAACAACTCGTCCGCCAAGCCCGGCACCCGTGGCAACAACGCCGCATCGGGGGCCGCCACGCATTCCACCGCCAATGTGTTGAACGGCGGCACCTGATGGGTCCAGCTTTCGGCGGTCCCGTCAAACCGCGCCTCGTCCTCGCCCCCCATATTGGCCAGCACCGTCATCCGGCTTTTGCCAAACCCACGCGCAGCCAAAAACGCAGCAATTTGGGCCGGTGTTTCTTCGCCCGTGGTCAGGATAAGCAGTCTCTGATCCGGCTGAATATAGGCAATCATCTGCTCCACCGGCCGTCCATGCACCGTCAGCGTTTCCAGATCAGCCATCGACCAACCCATCCGTGCCGCCGCCATCTGGAACGCGCCAACTTGCGGGTGATAGATGATTTCGGCGGGGTCAATCATGCGCCCGATCCGCGCGCCCACGGAATACCAGAGCGGGTCCCCCGAGGCCAAAACCACAACCCGCTTGCCGCGCAACCCTGTCAGGGTGGCGATCAGCGCGTCAAACGGACTGGGCCAGCTGAACCGCTCAGCTCCGACACCTTTGGCCAATTCATGATGCCGCTCGCCGCCGACAATCACCTCGGCCGCCTCGACAACCGCGCGGGTCGCAGGGGTTAACCCCTCCAGACCATCCTCGCCAATGCCGATAATATGAAGCCATGCATTCATCATTTCACCTCTGGTAATCCAGCCGCCAATGCGTTCACCGCCGCCGATGCCATTGCCGATCCACCACGCCGTCCGCGCAACGCCACAAACTCGCATCCCCGTGGCCGTTCCACCAGTTCCGCTTTGCTCTCGGCCGCCCCGACAAACCCGACTGGAAACCCGAGGATCACCGCAGGTTTGGGCCAGCCTGCATCCAGCATTTCCAACAGGTGGAACAGGGCGGTGGGCGCATTGCCAATCGCCACCACTGCACCGTCAATGTGGTCACGCCACAGCTCCACCGCTGCCGCCGACCGTGTGTTGTCAATTTCCTTGGCCAAGGCGGGAACGGATGGGTCATTCAACGTCACAATCACATCATTTCCAGCTGGTAAATAGCGCCGGATAATCCCCGCCCCGACCATCTCGCAATCGCACAAAACGGGCGCACCAGCCACAAGCGCCGCATGCCCCTCCACATAGGCGTTTTGCGAGAATGCCAAACGGTCCGCAACCTCGACCATGCCGCAAGCATGGATCAGCCGGATTGCCACCGCTTCCATCCCGTCACCGAAACGTTCAAGCCGCGCCTCTTTGCGCACAGTGGCAAAGCTTGCGGCATAGATCGCAGAGGGGTCGCGCTCGTAAGGTCTCATGGGAAATATCCCGTTTTAGGCTGGATTAGAGCAAAATCAATCCAATTGAATTCACCCTGTAACCCAAACGCATTGACCTGAGTTAACGCTGCCTTGGGGGGCAGAGTGAATACTTGCTTTTGATCAGATTGGTTGCGCTCGAGACTATACATTCTTCTTACGCGCACTTTCCGGCCCATGCGGGTGTTTGGCATGAGGATACTCTGGGTGGGCATGTTCATGGCTGTGATCGTGGTCATGATGGTGATGCCCATCCCCGTGATCGTGATGATGATGGTGGTGGTGGTGGTGGTCCATATCCAGACGGCATTCGCCTGTGCAAAACGTATCACACAAAKCGCACGTCTCGACCGTGGCCCCAGGCGCATTCGCACCCTGCCCCTCAACATGATGATGGTGGCTCTCCTGAACCGCGCCAACCTCGGCCTCGAACCCCAGAACCTGCGTGCGGTATTTGCACGTCCCACAAGTTTCCGGTGGCACTTCGCCCAACTGTTCAGTGATCCGCTCGGCAAAAGTTTCCAGCACTTGTGCGTGGTCGTTCAAATACCCCGCCTTGACGATTTGAATGTCGGGATGTGCCGCTGCGACCTTGTCGGTGAACCCGTAAATCCGGTCGATCAGAATACCGGCAAACAGGAAATACGGGAACACGATGATGCGCTTGTACCCCAGCTTGGCGGTGTGCTCCAGACAGGGCTCAACCAGCGGAAACGTCACGCCTGAATAGCCAATCTCGCACCAGCCAAACCCCATGCCTTCCCACAGCATCCGGCCAATTTTGGCGACATTGGCGTTGGCGTCAGGGTCGGACGCGCCGCGCCCGATCACCACCAGACAGGTTTCCTCCAGCGGCAGATCACCATATTCAGCGTTGGCGGCATCAACAGCCTCCTGAATTCGATCACCAGCAGCCGCGATCATCTTGGCATCAACCCCCAATTCGCGCCCATAGTTCAGTGAAATGTCGTGCTTCTTGGCATAGGTATTCAGCACCGTCGGGATGTCGTTTTTGGAATGCATTGCGGCGAACAGCATGCCCGGGACCGCCAATATCTGGTCACATCCGGCATTACGCAAACGGTCCAGCCCATCACGGATAACGGGGTTGGCAAATTCCAGATAGCCGTAGTCGACCATCCATTCCTTTGGCAGCAATGCTGGTAATTTTTCGGCCAGCACTGCGAATTCGTCCACCGCATCTTGCGRGCGCGACCCATGCCCGCAAATCATCACACCAATCTTTGACATCTCAGGCCTCCTGTGGCTCGGCATCAGATTCCTCTTCAGTGTCCTCTGCCTCCTCGCCACAGCTCTTCGCTTGCCACAACGCTGCCGCCGCTGCCGCCGCAATTGCTGCCGCCGCCAGCYAGTGATTATGCCCCGCCAGATCAATAATATGGCTTGGGTGCGCCAAGGCCGGACCAGCCAGCCCCGCAAAAAACAATGTCATCAGGGTTTTCATCGCATGTATCCTTTATCATCCGGCCAACGGGTCAGTGACAGGAACGCATGCTCCCGACGATGCTGCTTTTGATCCCCGTTTTGGGTCGATCATCCACAGCCAACCTTTCTGGCCCTTGGGCTTCGTCACCCTTTCGTATAAATGCACCGCGACGCCGCCGCAATCCGTTTCGCGCCAATTCGGTCACCATGCGCGACATTTCTTATCCCCCTTGCAATCGGCCTGATAATCCGTTTGATCACGGATGAGCCAAAGGAACATGCCATGACCACCACCATCACCATATGCGACACCTGTAAACGCGAAGACTGGGACGCCGAGGCGCAAGGCATTACCGACGGCGAAGCGCTGGCCGCGTTGATCGAGGCCGAGGTGGCAGCAACTGGTGGCGATGTTAATATCCGCCGCTATTCCTGCCTGATGGGATGCACCCGCGCCTGCAACGTCACTATTCAGGCCGAAGGCAAGCTGAATTATACCTTGGGCGAATTTACCGCAGATGCGGATGCGGCCAAGGGCATCGTCGAATACGCCACTTTGCACGCCAACAGCACGTCCGGCCAAGTGCCCTACCGCGAGTGGCCGCAAGCGATCAAAGGCCATTTCACCACGCGTCACCCGCCACTGACCGAATCCGAATGACTCAACCACGCGATCATGGTGGTGGCATTGATGCCGCACGGGCCGAATTTGGCGGGGCGCGCTCCAAATGGCTTGACCTGTCGACCGGCATAAACCCCGTACCATATCCCATTCCCGCGTTTGAGCCCGACGCATGGAACGCCCTGCCGGATCAAACAGCGATGGATGCTGTCACGACCGCCGCCCGACAGTTCTGGGATGTGCCTGATGATGCAGCAATCCTCGCCGCCCCCGGGGCGTCCGCTCTGATCGCCCGCATTCCTTATTTGGCCGAATTGGGCAAGGTTAGGGTCGAATCATGCACCTATAACGAACACGAAGCCGCCTTTCGTACCGCTGGCTGGGATGTGTCCCGTGACACGCCCAGCGCCCGCGTTATCGTCAGCCCGAACAACCCCACCGGCGATTACTGGACCGGCACGGACCAATCCCCGCTGCTGATCGTTGACGAAAGCTTTTGCGATCTTTCCCCTGAAAAATCCCGCATTGATTTGGCCGCTAATTCCGGCACGCTCATCCTCAAAAGTTTCGGAAAATTCTGGGGTCTAGCGGGGCTACGCCTTGGCTTTGCTATCGGCGATCCTGCCCTGATAGAAAACCTTGCAAACGCCCTCGGCCCGTGGCCTGTTTCCGGCCCGGCCCTTCGCATTGGGGCCGCAGCCTTGAGCGATCAAGTATGGGCCGCCCAAACCCGCGCCCGCCTTGCCGGTAATGCCGCCCGTCTGGACACCCTGATGCTGGCCAAAGGTGCTGAAATTCAAGGCGGTACCGACCTGTTTCGCCTTTACCGCGTTGATGATGCCGCCGCGTGGCAATCCCGCCTTGCACAGCACCACATCTGGTCACGCATATTCCCCTACTCGAAAACATGGCTGCGCCTTGGCCTTCCCGCGCCCGACCGGTGGGACCAGCTGGAATTGGCCCTGTGAGCATCGCCGTAATCCTTCTGCTCGCCCTGCTGCTGGATGGCATCTTTGGCGAGCCGAAATGGCTCTGGTCCCGCATCCCGCATCCGGCTGTCCTGATGGGCCGCGCTGTGGGCTGGATGGACACCCGTTTCAACACAGGCGACACTAAAAAGCGCAACGGTATCCTTAGCCTCACCGCCCTCTGTTTCACGGCTGGCATGATAGGTTTTTTAGTCTCTATTCTGCCTGATTATGGCATTATCCAAACCCTGATCGCTGCAATCCTGCTGGCACAAAAAAGCCTGACCCAACACGTCACTGCCGTTGCCAACGCCCTGCGCCTGTCCACAGGCGACGGCCGCCTTGCGGTGGCCCAGATCGTTGGCCGTGACACCCGCAATCTGGACGACAGCGCTATTGCCCGTGGTGCAATCGAAAGCGCCGCCGAGAACCTGTCGGATGGAATCGTTGCGCCCGCCTTCTGGTTCCTGCTGCTCGGCCTGCCCGGCCTGCTGATTTACAAAATCACCAACACGGCGGATTCGATGATCGGCTACCTGACCCCGCGCCACCGCGATTTTGGCTGGGCCGCCGCACGATTTGACGACCTGATAAACTGGATCCCCGCCCGCATCACGGCGTTGCTGATCGCGCTAACCCACGCCAGCATCTCGAAATGGCGCATCATCTTGCGTGATGCCCCACTGCACCGTTCGCCCAACGCCGGATGGCCTGAGGCCGCCATGGCCACCGCGCTCAATGTCGCCCTTGCCGGCCCGCGCAGTTATGATGGCGTCATGCATGATTTCCCGTTTGTGAATAATGACGGGCACCACACCCTAACCCCCCGTGATATTGATGCCGCCGCCGCCGCCCTCTGGCGGGTCTGGTGGGCGCTGTTGTTTATCACGGCCCTGGTCGCCCTTTTCATCTGAGGCGGTTGCCACGCCCCGGAGTCCTGCTAATCTGCCCAAAATCCATTTTTGAAAGGTTCCCATGCGTATTTCCCTTTTCCCGATTGCCGCGGCTTTATGCCTGTCCCTAACTCCTGCCCATGCTAAAACCCCGTGCGGTGGTAAGTTCAGCAGTTTCGTTGCTGCACTAAAGCAAGAAGCCATCGCATCCGGCCATTCCCCCGCCAAAACCGAACGTTTCTTTGCCTCGGTTCGCCAAGACCCCAAAACGATCAAGGCCGATCGCTCGCAAGGGGTGTTTCAGAAAAGTTTCATCGACTTTTCCCGTTCCCTGATCAGCAAAAGCCGGATCGACAAGGGCCGCGCCAATTCTGGTAAATGGGATCACGTGTTTGACCGGATTCAACAGCAATACGGCATTAATCGCGGCGTCCTGCTGGCATTCTGGGCGTTTGAAACCGATTACGGCGCGTTTCAGGGCAACTTTAACACCCTGAATTCACTGGTGACGCTGGCGCATGATTGCCGCCGCCCACAGCTGTTCCGCCCACAAGTGTTCGCTGCCCTTTCCCTATATGAACGCGGTCTGTTTTCCCCGACCAAAACCACCGGCGCRTGGGCAGGGGAAATCGGCATGGTGCAAATGCTGCCCGCCGATATTCTGGAAAATGGTGTGGACGGCGATGGTGATGGCAAGGTCAGCCTGAAAACCTCGCCGCCCGACGCCCTGATGTCGGGGGCAAAAATGCTCTCCGGTCTGGGCTGGAAACCCAATCATCCGTGGCTGCAAGAAGTCATCGTGCCCCAGTCTCTGGATTGGTCCAAAACCGGCCTGACCACGCAAATGTCAGTCTCTAACTGGGCCAAACTGGGCATAAAGGCGCGCAATGGATCGCTCGCTACTGGCCTGAATGCTTCGATTATTTTGCCAATGGGGCGCAAAGGTCCGGCCTTTATCGCCTATCCAAATTTCCGCGTATATTTTGAATGGAACCAGAGCTTTACTTACGTCATCACCGCCGCCTATTTTGCCACCCGTCTGGAAGGTGCCCCAGCCTATAATGCCGGAAAACCGGATCCGGGCCTATCGGGAAACCAAATGAGAGCCTTGCAGAAAAAACTGGCGGCACGCGGCCATGACGTGGGTAAAATCGACGGCATTCTGGGTGCCAAAACCCGCATCGCCATTCGTAAGGAGCAGATGCGCCTTGGCCTGCCCGCCGACGCATGGCCCACCACGGCCCTGATGAAAGGGCTGTAGCCCAACGAAAAAGCCCCGCGCAATCGCACGGAGCTTTTTAATTTGACTTTCAATTTATCCAGGCTGCATTTACCAGTCGATAAACTCTTCAAAATCCTCGACCAGTAAACGCCACCAATCCAGCGTATCTTCAAAGTTTTTATTACCGACACCGTCAAAATCCAGGTTCACATCCATTTCCAGAAACGGATCACCTTCATCATCGATATAGGCCTTAGCGAACCTTTTCTCGCGGTTCCATTCATTGATCTTCAGCGCTGAAATGCCGTTGTTCAGGTCATATCCGGCCTTGATCAGGATCGAACTGCAATTGTCATTGTCCTGACAGCCATAAAAGTAGACTGAAAACTTGGTATCTGACACGCGGCTAGAAACCTTGGGGTCGCCCTGACCGTCCACACCCATCGTTGCGACCAGTCCGAAATCCTGCATCGCCTTCATAACCACATTGGCGTCCGTTGCAGTGATTTCAGCCGTTGCGATCGTGCTACTGGCAATTAACGCTGCGGTTGCGAACCCGCCAAACAGCTTTGTGTGAAAATTCATGGCCCACCTTTTTCAATGTTTGAATTGCGCTGATTGAACCAAAGATATCCGCAATCGTCAACGCGATTTAGGTGTTACGCCACCATCGATTCGGCTTTTTTCAGATCGACGCTGACCAATTGGCTGACCCCCAATTCGCCCATCGTCACCCCGAACAAACGATCCATCCGCGACATCGTTACCGCGTGGTGGGTGATAATCAGGAACCGCGTATCGGTGCGGCGGGTCATTTCATCCAGCAGATCACAAAACCGCGTGACGTTGGCATCATCGAGCGGCGCATCGACCTCGTCCAGCACACAAATCGGAGCGGGATTGGCAAGGAACACCGCGAAAATCAGCGCCATTGCGGTCAGGGTTTGCTCGCCGCCCGACAGCAGCGATAGCGTCGACAGTTTCTTGCCCGGAGGTTGGCACATGATTTCTAAACCTGCCTCGAGCGGATCATCGCTTTCGACCAGAACCAGCTTGGCCTCGCCGCCGCCAAACAAGTGGGTAAACAGGAAGCCGAAGTTGTTGTTCACCTGCTCGAACGCGGTTAGCAGGCGCTCGCGGCCCTCCTTGTTCAGGCTCATAATGCCGCTGCGCAGCTTTTTGGTGGCATCTTCCAGATCGGTCTTTTCGTTCAACAGGGTGTCGTGTTCTTCCTGTACTTCTTTGGCGTCTTCTTCGGCTCGCAAGTTCACAGCGCCCAGCGCGTCGCGTTGACGTTTCAGGCGGTTCACGTTCGCTTCGATGTTTTCAGACGACGGCATTTTTTCAGGGTCCGCATCCAACTCCTCAAGCAGTTTTTGCGGGGTCGTTTCCTGCTCGTCGGTGATCCGTCCGGTCGCATAGGCCACCGTTTCTCGCGCCGCCTCGGCACGTGCTTCGGAGCGTGCCCGCCCCTCGCGGGCCTCGGATGCCCCGCGTTCGGCATCCCGCTCGGCATCTACCGCAGTCCGCAGGGCCGTTTCCGCCTCGGCCAAACTGTCAGCCGCGCCGCGACGGCGTATTTCAGCCTTGCCTATTGCATCGGCTAACTCATCGCGCTTGGCCGCAATTTCCTCGGGCGCCGCACTGGCCTCTTTCAACTCGGCTTCGGATTGCACCTTGCGCTGGTTCAATTCCGCGATCCGCTTCTCGGCAGTTTCCAGACGGTGCCGCCAACCTGAAACCTCTTTGGTTATTTCCTGACTGCGCTTGATCCGCGCCTCGCCTTCACGGCGCAATTCGTCATGGGCCGAGCGCTTGGACATCATCGTCATCCTAGCGGCCTCGACCGTCATTTTGGTGTCTTCAACATCGGCCCGCGCAGCGCCCAGATCGCCCAGATCAGCCACAGATTTGTCGGCCTCATTCAGCCGTTGCCGCGCATTTGACGCTTCTTCTTCAAACCGCGCCACAGCCAGCAAAAGGCTCTCTAGCTTGCCAGACGCAATGCTTTGGTCTGCTTCGGCCCGCGACAAAGCACGGTTGGCATCCGACACAGCCCGGTCCGCATCGCGGCGCGCATCCCGCGCTTGCTGATCCTCAATCGTCAGCTGTTTCAGTTCCGCCGACAACAAATCATGCGCCCGCGTCGCACCATCCGATTTGGCGCTGGCCTCTTCCAGGTCACGTTTTAATTCAACCAGACGGTTCAACTGCTGCAACCGCAGGGCCGCAGCGCTCGGCGCGTCCTCGGCACCGGCGCGAAAGCCGTCCCAGCGCCACAGATCACCCTCAAGACTGACCAGCCGTTGACCCGGCAACAGGTCTGCCTGCAAACGCGCCCCATCCGCTGCATCGACCAGCCCGACCTGCCCCATGCGCCGCGCCAGAACTTCGGGCACTGTCACATAGTTGGTCAGGGCATTTATTCCCGTTGGCAGTGTTTGCGCCGATGGGTAGGCTGGCAAAACCGCCCAGCCCGATGCCGCATCAGGGCCAACTTCGGGTGCCCGCAGATCATCGGCCAGCGCAGCACCCAGCGCCTTTTCATAACCGGCCTTAACCCGCACCGCATCCAGAACCTGACCACCTTCGGCCGTGTCGCGTTCCACCAGCTTGGCCAATGCGCCAACCTCGGCCCGCAGCGCATTTGCTTCGSCYTSGGCYTSGGMTYGKKYMKCSYSSGCWTSSGCCWCAMKYKMWKSMGCYTSGMCWYSSRSWTSRKCCGCCTTGGCCAGCGCATCCTCGGCGGATTCGGACATATCCGATGCCGTCTTTTCTGCAATCTCTGCCGCCTCAAAGTCCAGCGCCGACTTGGCGAGCGCGGCCTTGGAGCCAACAACAGCCTCCCGYGCCCGCTCGGCCTCGGACTCGTTTTTATCCAGCGTCTTGCGGCTGTCCTCTTGCAAACGATGCGCCGAATGGTGCTTGGCCGACAGGCGCGCCACATCCTCGGCCAGCTGCGCCAGCGCCGCCTCGCGCTCCTGCAAAATACTCGCCCCGTCGCGGGCTTCGCCGCCTGCAGTTTCCAGCCGTGCCTCGTGGCCTTTGCTGGCCTTGGCAATCTGTTCCTGTTCCCACTCCAGCCGCTCGATCGTTTCACCGGCGTCCTTGTTCAGCCCCGCTTCGCGTTCCATATCATGGGTCATCTGACCGATCCGCGCGTTTAGCGTTTCGATCATTTGCAACGCGCGGGCCTCTTGATCCTTTAGCGTATCACGCTGAACAGTCAGGCGCTGTAAAACAGCTGCCGCTATCGCTTCTTCCTCGCGCAATGACGGCAGCTTTTCTTCGCTTGCCTCGCGCGTTTTGGCCGCCGTTCGCGCCGCGCCCTCGGCTTGACCTGCCAGTTTGGTGCGCTCGGTCAGCTCGGCTTGCGCTTTGGCCAGGGCCTCGTCCGCTTCTTTCCAGCGGCGATATAACAGCAGGCCCTCGGACTTGCGCAACTCATCCCCAATCGTGCGATACCGCGCCGCTTGCCGCGCTTGGCGGGCCAGTTGCGCCAGTTGTGTTGCCAACTGCTCGATCACATCATCAACCCGCGCCAGATTGGTTTCGGTGCCGCGCAATTTCAACTCGGCCTCGTGGCGACGTTGATACAGCCCTGAAATCCCTGCGGCCTCTTCCAATACACGACGGCGGCTTTTAGGCTTGGCGTTGATCAGTTCGGCAATCTGCCCTTGGCGCACCAGCGCAGGCGAATGCGCCCCTGTGGAGGCGTCGGCAAACAGCATCTGCACATCCCGCGCCCGCACGTCCTTGCCATTGACCTTAAAAGCACTGCCCGCATCGCGCGTGATCCGGCGCACGATTTCCAGCGTGTCCAGATCGTTAAAACCGGCAGGGGCCAAACGGTCGGAATTATCAATGGTGATCGCCACCTCGGCGAAATTACGTGCGGGCCGTGAGGCAGCACCGGCAAAGATCACATCTTCCATGCCGCCGCCGCGCATCGCGGTCGGACGGTTTTCACCCATCACCCAGCGCAGCGCTTCCAGCAGGTTGGATTTACCACAGCCGTTTGGCCCGACAACGCCAGTCAGCCCGTCCGCGATGATTAAATCGGTCGGGTCTACAAAGCTTTTGAAGCCGTTTAGCCTGAGTTTGGAAAATCGCAAAAGTTTTGGCCGCCTCTGATTCCGTTGGAGCTAAATTTGCCGGAGCACCCCCCTATGAGTCAACGAAGAACCACATAATCTGGCCAATTGGGCCGACTTATCCACAATATATTGCGAAATTGCGCCCATATCGGGCAATTCGACTGGCCGCGAAAAGCTGCTATCATGTCGCAAATCCGCTTGACCCAGACCCATCGTTGCCTGCAAACAGGTCAGGTAAGGTTCCCCGCACGGGCGCAAAAGCGCTTGGGGATGAAACTGGGAATGTGGTGATGGKGACCCARWYAGGGGCCAAATGCCACAGCCGCCCCCGCGACTGTAAGCGAGGAGTGCATGCCAATATCCACTGGGAAGAACCCCGGGAAGGAGGCACCGCATTTTGATCCGCGAGCCAGGAGACCGGCCATACGTGATTGAAACCCAAGCCTGTCGGGGATGACAGGATAAGGAGATGATAAAATGACTGTACTGACCCGAACACAGACCAGCACCGAAACAGACACAGGCCTGATGCCCATCGTTGGCGCCTTTGCCGCCGGTGTGTTCTTGATCTTTTTCGCCGGTTTCGCGCAGGCCACCGTGTTTCACGATTCGGCCCACGATACGCGCCACACGCTGGCGTTTCCCTGCCACTAGCCCATGACAACACGTTTGTTTACCAGCGCGGTGTTCGCTGGTCTGATAGCAGGGCTGATTGCCGTCTTGCTACAGTTTACGCTCATGCAATCCCTTATTCTTGAAGGCGAAGAATACGAGACCGGCAACAAAAGCCACTTTGGCGGGGTTCTGGTGATTAACGAGGCCCTAGAAGCCAGCGGTGAGGCTGCTACAGAGGTAAAAGAAGAACCCGAGAACCTGCTAAAACGCTACTCACTGGCGTTCTTTGTCCAATTCATCGTGTTCGTTGGTTGGGGCCTGATCATGGTCGCGGGGTTTGCCGTTGCCGACAGATTTGGCCGCAAGGTGACGGTTAAGGACGGATTGTTATGGGGCATTGCCGGGTTTACGGCAGTTCACATGGCACCGGCCATCGGGCTGGCACCTGAATTGCCGGGCACGCCTGCGGCCGAACTGGAATTACGCCAACTATGGTGGGTGACCACGGTGATTGCCACAGCAATGGCCCTGGCACTGTTTGCCTATGGGCGTAGCGCCTTGTTTGTCGGGATCGGCCTGATCCTGCTGGTCGCTCCGCATCTGATCGGCGCACCAAGACTGGATGGTTACGCCGGACTGGCACCGCCTGAACTGTCTGGCGAATATGTCGCTCGCTCACTGGCGGTCAGCATGGCAATCTGGGCTGTTCTGGGTCTGGCGGCTGGTTACTTCTGGAACCGCAACGCAGACATCTAACCAACACAGGCTTGTTGCGGGTTACGGTCTAATCGGCCCTGCCCGCCAATTATCAAAATACTATCAAAATACAACGGAGAATAAATATGCATATCGAACCTGGAATCGTTAATGGCGCTAAAATCGTGCTGAGCTACGCAACTGCCGCTGGCGCTGCTGGCTACACCCTTAAACTTGGCCTTCAAGCCATCCGCACAAAGGGTCTTACATCACTGGCACTCCGCTCACTGATCACCACTGTTATGGTATTTGGGTTTTTCCAAGTGCTACCACACTATCCGGTCGGCGTGTCCGAGGTGCACTTTATCCTCGGCTCGACCCTGTTCCTGCTCTTTGGGGCTGCCCCCGCTGCGATAGGTCTGGCGGCAGGACTGTTATTGCAGGGCGTGTTCTTTGCACCATCTGACCTGCCACAATACGGCATCAACCTGACCATATTGCTGGTGCCCTTATTTGCGCTCAAATTGCTGGCCTCGAAAATCATCGCGCCGAATACCGCTTATGTTGACCTGAGCTACACTCAGGCATTGGCGCTATCGACTGCATATCAAGGCGGCGTTGTGGCTTGGGTTGCGTTCTGGGCATTTTACGGCGCGGGATTTGGCATGGAAAACATCACATCTGTTCTGATGTTTGGCGGCGCATATATGTTGGTTATCCTGATCGAACCTCTGGTTGACCTTGCGGTTCTGGCTGGCGCCAAATCGCTGCGTGATCTTGAAAAAACAGGCTTGTTTACGGAGCGCCTGTTTCGAAGCGCCTGATTTCACGCTATTACAAATAACGATTTGAAATCCGGTGAGAGATCACTTGCCGGATTTCTGCATTATTCAAACAGGAGCCAACCATGGCCGCTAAAATCCCCACCACCGTTGTCACCGGTTTTCTGGGCGCTGGCAAAACCACCCTGATCCGTCACATGCTGGAAAACGCAAATGGCAAACGCATTGCGCTGATCATCAATGAATTCGGTGATCTGGGGGTGGACGGTGACATCCTGAAAGGATGTGGCGACGAGACCTGCACCGAGAACGACATCATGGAGCTGTCCAACGGCTGTATCTGCTGCACCGTGGCTGATGAATTCATCCCGACCATGCAAAAACTGCTGGAGCGGGACAATCCGCCAGACCACATTGTGATTGAAACATCCGGGCTGGCCCTGCCGCAGCCTTTGGTGCGGGCGTTCAACTGGCCCGAAATCAGCACCCGTGTGACCGTGGATGGCGTGGTCACTGTGGTTGACGGGCGCGCCGTGGTTGACGGGCAGTTCGCCGCCAATGTGGCCGCCGTGGATGCCCAGCGCGCGCAGGATGATAACCTTGATCACGAAACACCATTGTCCGAGCTGTTCGCCGATCAGGTGGCTTGTGCCGACATGATCGTGGTGAACAAGGCCGACCTGCTAACGGATGCTGAATCCGCTGCATTAGTCACTAAATTGCACAAAGACTCCCGTGACGGCGTGCAGGTGGTGAAAACCACGATGGGGGCGCTTCCGGTGGATGTGCTGCTGGGTCAGGGCATCGGCGCCGAAGATGATCTGGGCGCGCGTCACGAGGTGCATCACCACCACCATCATGATGAGGGGGACGATGATCACCATCATGACCATGCACACGAACACGGCCACGACGCGTTTCAGACCTTCGCGGTTACACTGGGCGAGATCACAGATGTGGCGGCCTTTACCGCTAAAATCAAAGACGTGATCCGCGCCCACAACATCCTGCGTCTGAAAGGGTTTGCCGCTGTTGCCGGCAAACCAATGCGCCTGACCATTCAGGCCGTCGGCCCCCGCGTCGACAGCTATTTCGACCGCCCGTTTGGCGCAGGCGAGGCCCGCACGACCACATTGGTGGTGATCGGACAGGCGGGGATGGATCAAGACGCCATCGCGGCGGCGTTGAGAGCATGAATCTGACGATCGCCAAAGCCGATCCCCGATCCGTCGACGGACGTATGCTTGTTGAGCAATCCGAGGTCGAAATGCGGGCTGCCTTCCCGCCCGAGGAAATCTTTACATATTCGCCAGAACAACTTTGGACGCCACAAGCCAGCTTTTATATCGCACGGCTTGACGGGCGGGCACTTGGCTGCGTTGCACTTCTTGTTGAAGATGACATCGGAGAAATCAAGCGCCTGTTTGTGCACAATGATGCGCGGGGCACCGGCATGGGACGAAAGCTGATGGAACAGCTTGAGGCGGACGCGCGGCAGGCGGGTGTTGTGTTGATACGTTTAGAGACCGGGCATAAGCTTGAAGCCGCCGTGGGGCTATATACTTCGCTCGGCTACACTCTATGTGCGGCGTATGGGGACTATCCCGATATCCCTTCAAATATATTCATGGAAAAGCGGCTCTAATGCACCTACTTGCAGCAACTCCGGGCAATGTTGATGATGGTAATGAACCCGTTGATCTGGGACAAACCCCAGCCGATGTTGTGTTCATTTCCGCCGCTGACACCGAACTTGCTGCCTTATCCGAAGCCCGCGCTGAAATGGAGGGCCCTCCCTCTTTACGCCTTGCCAACCTAACCCACTTACAGCACCCGATGTCGGTCGACCTGCACATCGAGGCTTGCGCGACCAAATCAAAGCTGGTGATCGCGCGGGTGCTGGGCGGGGCGGGCTATTGGAAATACGGGTTGGAGCAATACGCGGCGCATTTGCATGACGCAGGTGTGCCATTCGCCGCCCTTCCGGGGGATGACAAGCCTGATCCAGACTTGTGGCGGCTTTCGACCGTATCGCGCGAAGATTACGATTCGATCTGGGCCTATATGGTCGAAGGCGGGCCACAAAACGCCACGGGTTTGCTGGGCTATGCCAAGGCCATGCTGGATGGCACAGACAAACCTGTGAGCGCCACACCTCTGCTTCGGGCGGGGGTGTATTGGCCGGGGGCTGGTGTTGCTGACTTGACTGCCGCTCAAGGAAACTGGGCCAATGGCGCACCCATCGTGCCGCTGATTTTCTATCGCGCTTTGGTGCAAGGGGCGGGACTGCATCCGATCAACCGGATGGTTAAGGCGCTGTTGCGCCAAGGGCTAAACCCGCTGCCGATCTTTGTGGCCTCGCTAAAAGACCCCGTATCGGTGGCAACGCTGGAACTGCTGTTCACGGCTGCCCCGCCCGAGGTGATCCTGAACTGCACATCCTTTGCGGTTGGTYCGCCCCACCAAGGCGAACACCACACGGGACCCGTGAACCCCCTTGCGATGCGGGCCGCCAACGGATGCACGGTGTTTCAGGTGGTTCTTGCGGCCTCGTCAGAGGAGGCGTGGGAAGAGGGGCTGGTCGGCCTGTCAGCACGCGATATTGCGATGAACGTGGCCCTGCCCGAAGTGGATGGGCGCGTATTATCGCGTGCCATTTCGTTCAAGGGGCAGGCATATTTTGATGAAGCAACAGAGTGCCCGATTGCTGCTTATCGGGCGCGGGGTGACCGGATCAGTTTTGTTGCCGACCTCGCCGCAAACTGGGCCAAGCTTCGCCGCGTCAACACGGACAAACGCAAGGTTGCACTGATCTTGGCGAACTACCCGAACAAGGATGGCCGGCTTGCCAACGGGGTAGGGTTGGATACCCCCGCATCAACGATGCATGTTCTGGATTTGCTCGCGAACGAGGGGTATTTCGTCTCTAATCTACCACAAAACAGCGAGAATCTGATGCAGATGATCCTTGCAGGCCCAACCAATTGGCTGACGGATCGCGTCCAGAAAACCGGCGGTGTGCAGATCAGTTTTGCCGATTACCAGATCGCCTATGGTCAATTGCCGTGGGAATTGCGCGAACGGATCGAGGCACGTTGGGGTGCACCGGATCAAGACCCGTTCTACACGGCAGGCGAGGTCGATTGCGGGTATTTTTCGCTGTCGGTTTTGCAGTTCGGCAATGTGGTGGTCGGCTTGCAGCCGGCGCGTGGCTATAACATTGATCCGACCGAAACCTACCATTCCCCCGATCTGGTGCCACCCCATAACTATCTGGCGTTTTATTTCTGGCTGCGCCATCAGTTCGGTGCGCACGCAATTGTGCATATGGGCAAACACGGCAATCTGGAATGGCTACCCGGCAAGGCGCTGGCRCTGTCKRAYRCKTGYYTKCCCGAAGCCRYSCTGGGSCCRRYGCCGCACATCTATCCRTTYATCGTSAATGATCCCGGCGAAGGMRCMCARGCCAAACGMCGYKCRYMKGCSGTRATYATMGATCACCTGACSCCRCCRMTSACCCGCGCCGAAACCTATGGGCCGCTGAAAGAGTTGGAAGCATTGGTCGATGAATATTACGAGGCCGCAGGGGTGGACCCGCGCCGGATCGAATACCTGCGCCGCGAGATACTATCACTGACATCCGTGACGGGGCTTGCCGAAGATGCTGGCCTGTCGGGCAGCGATGAAGATGGCGATCTGGCCAAGCTGGATGCCTATTTGTGCGAACTGAAAGAGGCGCAGATCAGGGATGGGTTGCATGTGTTTGGCCAATCGCCCACGGGCCGGTTGGAACGTGACCTGACCCAAGCCTTGGTGCGGGTGCCGCGAAACGAGGGGAAAGGGGCAAATGCGTCTCTAATCCGCGCTATTTCAGACGATTTGGGGTTGGAGTTTGACCCGTTAGATGCGGATATGGCCGCCAAATGGGATAATGTAAAGCCTGACGTTCTAGTGGCGGTTTGCGATGATAATTGGCGCAGTGCAGGTGACACAATTGAACGATTGGAGATGCTCGCATCTGCAATGCTGGATGGCGAGCGCCCCGCCCCTGGCCCCGCATCAAAGAACGTTATGGCCCATGTCAAAACCGTGGTCCGCCMCAGTGTAACATCCTGTGGGCCTGCGGAAGGGACGGGTCTTCTCACCGCCCTTTCAGGGCACTTCGTCGCCCCGGCACCATCCGGTGCCCCCACGCGGGGACGGCTGGATGTCCTGCCAACCGGTCGCAATTTCTTCAGCGTTGATAGCCGCGCGGTCCCAACACCAACCGCATGGGCCTTGGGCTGGAAATCTGCCAATCTGTTGATCGAAAAGCACCTACAAACCCACGGTGACTGGCCTCGCACCATGTTGCTCACAGCTTGGGGCACGGCCAATATGCGCACCGGTGGCGACGATATTGCGCAGTGTTTGGCTCTGATGGGCGTCAAACCGACATGGGACAGTGCCAATCGCCGTGTCACTGGTTTCGAGGTGTTGCCGCAWGGCGTTCTAGGTCGCCCCCGAGTCGATGTAACCCTGCGCATCTCCGGTTTTTTCCGCGATGCATTTCCGCAATTGATTTCACTGGTAGATAGTGCCGCGCGGGCCGTGATGGCGCTGGACGAGCCTGCCGACCTGAACCCTGCTGCGGACCGATTCCGGCGTGAGGGGGAGGAGGCCGCTTACCGCGTTTTCGGCTCTAAACCCGGGGCATATGGCGCAGGTCTTCAGGCGATGATTGACGAACGGTTATGGGCAAACAAGGCTGATCTGGCCGAGGCGTATCTGGAGTGGGGCAGCTATGCTTACGGCAAAGGCAGTGAGGGGCGCAAGGATCGCAAAGGGTTTGAGGCGCGGCTCACGCAAACCGAAGCCATCGTGCAAAATCAGGATAACCGCGAGCATGACCTGCTGGATAGCGATGATTATTACCAGTTCGAGGGCGGTGCGGCTGCGGCGGTTTCTACCCTACAGGGCCGCGACAGGCCGATYTATCACAAYGAYCATTCCCGCCCCGAACGCCCTATCATCCGCACATTAGAAGACGAGATTGGCCGCGTGGTGCGCTCGCGCGTCGTAAACCCGAAGTGGATCGRAGGCGTCAAACGACACGGCTATAAAGGTGCGTTTGAAATGGCCGCGACGGTCGATTACCTGTTCGCCTTTGCCGCCACCACCGGGGCGGTGCGCGGGCATCACTTTGATCTGGTTTATACGGCGTTTCTGGACGATGACGACACGCGCGAATTTATCGCTGACCACAACGCGCCTGCCTTGCGCGAAATTGCCCAACGCTTGAACGAGGCGATTGAGCGCGGGCTGTGGGCGCCAAAGTCGAATACGGCGCGGGCACGGCTGACGGATTTGGCCCGTTAACCACAATCCAGCCGTGCGGTCATCAGCGCCGGATCCCCCTTCATTGAAGCAGGCACCACGTCGCATCCACTTGCAATCTCCATCGCTCTGGCCGCTTTGGGAAAGATATCGCCGATCTTTGGCACACGTTCAAAATTGGTGCGGATAGCCTCGGCGCGATCTTCGCGGATACGTATTTGAAAGGTACTCCCTTGAACTTTGATCRTTTGCGACTCGACTCTCATAAATGCGGGATGCGGGCTATCACATGATGCCAAAACCAGCGGAACCACAAAGCCAAACAAAAATAGGCGCATCGTATTTTTCCTTTCAACTGCTCACAACCAATACTGTCAGAAGCATAGTTAACAACCGGTTAACCCCGATCATTTCACCTGCAACAGTTTGCCGCACCGAAACGAGAACCAGAATCATTTACATCATATTCATCTTATTGAATGCGTTCGGAGACAGAACAATGTACCTTTCAAAAACCAGACCGGCCGACACCTACTCGCCGCTCTACTTCCTTGCGTCCCTTGGCACCGGAGGGCTGACCGTTACGTTCTTTATGTATCTGATGTTCTGGGTGCCACATCCAGACCAACCTGTTCCAATTTTCGAGGACATTATCGCCGCCTTTAGCGCTGGATCAATCGCAACACAGATCATGATCATCATCGCCATGGCGGGCATCGGGATCATGGCGTTCATGAATATCCGCTCGCTGATCTGGAACCTTTTGGCCTTTTCGGCGTTTCGCAAAACCGAAGCCTATCAAACCCTGAAAAACAGCAACGCCGAAAGCACCCTGCTGGCGATGCCTCTGGCATTGGCGATGTCGGTGAATGTTGGCTTTATGGTTGGCCTCGCGTTTGCTCCCGGCCTGTGGAGCGTCGTTGAATATCTGTTCCCGATGGCGCTGATTGCGTTCATTGCAATCGGCTGGATCGCCTTTAGCTATATCGGCGATTTTCTGGGGCGGGTGTTGACCAAAGGCGGTCTGTTCGATGTCACATCACACAATTCCTTTGCAAGCTATTGCCAGCCTTCGCCCTGTCTATGGTTGCCGTGGGCCTGTCCGCCCCCGCCGCCATGAGCGGCAATGCCGTGACCGTTGGTCTGGCCCTGATCCTGTCCACATTCGTCGGTATTGCCGCGGTTATTTATGCGTTGTTCGCAGCCTTCACCGCATTTAATTCGATGCTGCACTACGGCACGGCCAAAGAATCCAGCCCGACGTTGCTGATCATCATTCCACTGGTGACCGTTCTGGGCATCACATTCTTACGCCAAAACCACGGCCTGCATATGCAATTCGATGCGCAYWKYWSMKCTKKSGRWWYYWWRWWRWTSYTRSYRAWWGCKYKMAYMWKYMRKMWKRYSYWMCWMSRSMTKGGTCTGGTTGTTCTGAAACGCGAGGAATATTTCAAGGATTTTGTCTTTGGCAAGAAAACCTCGCCTGGTTCTTACGCTTTGGTTTGTCCCGGTGTGGCCCTGTCGGTGATGACACAGTTCTTTATCAACGCGGGCCTTGTTTCGGCTGGCCTTGTCGATAAATTCTCGGCCACCTATTGGGCACTGAGCGCTGTTGCTATTGCGTTCCAGTTTGCAATGGTCGTGCTGGTGTTCCGCCTGAACAAACAGCACTTTGGCAAACCACGCGCATCAAATGCGGTGCCCGCTGAATAAGCAGACCACCTAAACCTGATACATGCGGGCGGCCTAAATGGTCGCCCGCACTTGCATCCGGGGCCATGTCACCGCAATGTGCTTCCTGCAAACAGGAGGGTAAAAGATGACTGATGACACCGACCGCCACGCAATGAAAATGGCCAARAAGAARGCCGCRCGYGATAARATCATGGCGACMAARACYGAWMARAAGGGYCTGATCATYGTYCAYACSGGCAARGGCAAGGGCAAATCYTCRGCYGCKTTCGGRATGATCTTTCGYYRYATMGCMCATGATCTGAAATGCGCCGTCGTGCAATTTATCAAAGGTGGCATGTCGACGGGCGAGCGTGATCTGATCCTTGCCAAATTCAGCGATGAATGTGAGTTTTACACGATGGGCGAAGGGTTCACATGGGAAACGCAGGATAAAACCCGTGATACCGAAATGGCCGCTGTCGCGTGGGAAAAGGCCAAAGACCTAATCCGCAATCCCGCAAATAAAATGGTGCTACTGGACGAAATCAACATCGCCCTGCGCTATGATTATATTGACATCAAGGATGTGGTAGAATTCCTGACAGATGAAAAACCCGAAATGACCCATGTGGTTCTGACCGGGCGTAACGCCAAACAAGACCTGATCGAAATCGCCGATCTGGTAACGGAAATGGAGCTGGTCAAACACCCGTTCCGATCCGGCATCAAAGCGCAAATCGGGGTCGAATTTTAGAGCGAATCCAATCCAATTGAATTCACGCCGCACCCAGATAGCTGCCGGTTTGCACCTCGATCAAAACCATCGGCAGTTTTCCGGGGTTTTCCATATGGTGCCTTGCGCCAAGCGGAATATAGACAGACTGGTTTTCACCCACCAGCCTGATGTCATCTTCGATGGTYACCTTKGCSGTGCCKGYMACCACAAYCCARTGTTCKGAYCGATGMWSGTGGSWTTGCARWSWYAGYRYCSCMCCCGGRYKSACMMYAATCCGTTTCACCTGAAACCGGTCCCCCATAACCAGACTTTCAAACCAGCACAGCGGTCGTTGATCGATGATCGCGCGGGAAAGTACCTGCCTGTTTTGCCCCCTTTAATTTCAGGGCGCCAGCAGCCCTTTGACCCGCTGCCCGTCAGATTTATGCGCCACCAGCACAGCGTCGGGCATAGCGGTTGCAATGATATTGTCCAGCCCGACCCCGACCCCGACCAGTTCCATGCCGCCGGATTCAGACCGTAACAGTGAATGCCGACAATCAATCGCGGTTGATTTCTCTGAACAAACATTGCCGTCCGTGTCCGGTCCAACCTCGTTATGAACCGCATCCCAACTGCCCAAATCCGACCCGCCGCCAGACTAGGGCATCACTGACAGGTTTTCGGTCTTCTCCATTATGGCATAATCAATGAGACCCCCTCAATCTGCATCCACGGCGCGACGGTCAATCGGGTAAACCCGAGGTCCAGCGTCGCGTCACGCACCGATTCAGCCACCTTTGATTACAGATTTCAGGCACGAAATTGAAGCGAATGGCCTACCTTCAAGAATTGTGATCGACAAAAGCTGCGCCAATCCAGCAGGTCTTCAGCGCATAAATATCGGCCTGAAATTCTCGCGGACCAAACAACGGATTGAAATACTTCGCGAGTTTAGCAGCCTAAATGAACAAAAATGTGGCCTTCGTAGCGGTGAGGAAAACTTTGCCACAGAACCATTCAGACAGTGCAGGCCGCGACCAAGGAAGTGGTGCGCGAAGCCGAGAACATGAAGTCCAAGACGCACTCGATATGATCACCGGCAGCAAATTTGCGACGGTAAAAACGCTCTACTCATCCGACGATCAACTGGAAGCGCGCGCGCCTTTGCCGAAAAGCGCGATCCGGTCTGGACCGGAAAATAGCGGTTACCCTGTCCACTGCGTGAGCAGAGTTTCAGGTGCCGGACGTGCATTGCGTCTGGGCGCCGATGTCGGGGTGCCGATGGCGATGAAGCACAGGAAAATCTCATCCCCGGCAATATTCAGGGCCGTGCGAAATGCCGTCGTGCGAACGGCCTGACCGCTTAGGGCGCGGGCACCGAAGCCCATCGCGTGGGCGCCAAGCAATACGTTTTGCAACGCAGCACCGCCGGATACCAGTTGGTCATCCACATGCGGAATGCCGATTTCATGGTCCAGATGCAGCACCAGACCCAGAACGACAGGGGCGCGGCTGGCTTTATCGCGGGCGCGTGACAGGGCCTCGGCACTTGCATCTGGCATACGCTCCAGCAACGCGGCTGCAAACACGTCAGCCAACTGGCCACGACTGTTTTGGGGGAAGTTGATAAACCGCCATGGCCGCAATTTTCCATGATCAGGCGCGGCAGCGGCGACTGACATCAATTCAAGGATCTGGTCCGCATCAGGCCCCGGGGCCACCACACGTTTTGGCGACACCGAATGGCGCGACAAGATCGCCTTGATCACATCGTTTTCAGATGAAACCACCGGAACTTCTGTAAATTTACGCACCACGGTATTCATGCAAACCCCCCTCAAGCCAAATGGCGCAGCCAAGCCGCGCATWTRAWRGWTWCMYMMKWKMYKYWTYWTYARAANTTTNRWYAWCSKWTMSAYKWSWTKWSSSWKYSTMAASYMTTRWMWYGSWTSAGCCTTGCTTTGGATCAAGCGCAAGGCGCATTGCCTCGGCCAGACCGGCCATATTAACCGGCTTTTGCACCTTCACAACATCGTCAAATCCGTCAGGAAGCGATCCCTCCAGCATATAGCTGCTGATCATCATCGCAGGCAGGTCACTGCGGATTTCATGTAGTGCAGTGATCAGTTCCACGCCACTCATCCCCAGCATCATCATATCGGTAACAATGGCATCATAGCTATGCGGGTTGGCACGAAACGCATGCAAGGCAAGGGTCGGGTCCGAAAATGCCTCGACCCGATATCCCAGCCGCGCCATCATCCGGCGGATGGTGTAAAGCAGATCCTCCTCGTCATCGACCAACAGGATATGTTCATGCCCTCTGGGGACGCGGTCCTGTTGTTCTGTTTTGCGATCAACCACTTTATATTCAGGGAACAGGATCGTAAAACAGCTGCCGGTTTGCGGGCTGCTGTCCAGCAGGACCTGACCATCGGATTCCTCGACCCAGTTGCGCACAATCGCAAGGCCAAGTCCGGTGCCCTTGCCGACCGGTTTGGTGGAAAAGAACGGCTCGAACACCTTTTGCTGAATGGCTGCAGGAATTCCCGGGCCGTTATCGTCAATCTCCAGTTTGATAGTCCCTATCGCGCCTTTGGGAAGGGGGTTCAGGCCGTTTTTACCACCCTTCCTGATCCGGCTCAGACGCAGTTCAATTTCCCCGCCCTTATCGCCAATCGCCTCGACCGCATTGTGGCACAGGTTCATCACAATCTGGAAAAACGCCGTGGGGTCAATTTCAGTCGCAACCTGTTTCACCTTTGGTTTGAAACTGATCTTAACCGATGGCGATGTGGAAACGCGGATCAACTCAAGCGCTTCTTCAATCGCTTCATGCAGCTCTAAACGCCGCGCCTGCCCCGGCTGTTGACGCGCAAACGCCAGCAGTTGCTGGATCAGGGCACGGGCCCGCCGCGAGGCAATCTCAATGTGTTCAATCGAGTGGTGCAGCTCTTTAGGCGCGCCCAAATCCTCGGCCTCAAGTTTTATCAACTCTGTATTGCCGATAATCGTCATCAGCACATTGTTGAAATCATGCGCGATCGAGCCGGCGAGGATGCCCACCGCCTCCATCTTTTGCACCTGCGCGATCTGTTCATCCACCTGGCGTTTTTCGGTGATGTCTTCGCCCACACCAATATAATTTGTGGTTTCGCCTTGTTCATTCAACAGCGGCAGCAAGCTTGTCTTTGCCCAGTAATGGCTGCCGTCTTTTCGCAGGTTTTTGAAAATCCCGTGCCATGGCTTGCCTTGGCTAAGGCGCTTCCAGATGTCCTTGTAGGCCGCTTCCGGTGTATGGCCGGATTTCAGGATGCTCGGGGATTTCCCGACCAGTTCGTCTTCGGTATACCCAGTCATTTCCAGCAGTTTGCGGTTGGCAAACTCGATCGAGCCGTGCGTATCCGTGATCATGATCGAGGCTGGACTTTGCTGCACCACCCACGCCAGTTTGCGCTCCGAAACTTGCGCAATTTTGCGCGCCTCAAGTTCTTTCAGCTGGGCCGCATTGGACCGTAACGCATTGCCAACAAGGGTGAAAATCATCATCGCGATCAGGCCCACAAGCGCGGTTAGTAACACCATCACACCCGCCAGCGAGCGCACCAGCGCATCGCCCTCGGACAGGGCCGCAACAATGGTATTCAGATTGCGTTGTCGGCCATCCAGCCAATGGCGTTCCAACGCTGCAAGCGCCTGCAACGCGCCGGAATCATCCACCCGCACCAAGGCATCAATCTGTTCAGCCGTTTTACCTTCAATGACGCTGATGCCGATAATTTCGATATTGCGCGTGTATTCCTCGACCACCCGTTTGATCCGCGCCAATGCCTCCTGTTCAATCGCATCCGGTCTGGACGCCTGATATGTTTCAATCGCATCCATCAAAAAACGGCTTTGTATCCGCAGGGTTTTCTCGTATTTCGCATCTTGCCGCAGCACATAGTTTTTGAAGTTGTGGATCATCCCGCCATAGCCAAAATACCCACGGATTTCCGATATCCAGATACCGCGCGGATCGGCCGCTTGCGAATACTCTTCCCAGCCGGTTTTGATATTTCGAAACCGTGCGCCGGTCTCGTTACTAAGGGCCAGCATCACCGCCAATATCAATAGTAAGATCGCCGCACCCGTCACCGCAATCGGCATCATCCGCCGACGGCGCTTCGGGTTGGTTTTCTGCGGGGTTGGTAACATTGCTGGCCTCTTGCCGATATTGGTAAATCCTAGGGCATCTATGGGTGAATTTCCATCATTTGCTTAATGTAAATCCAGATTTCGGGTGCGAAATGTCGGAATTTGGATAATGTGGCACCATCGATTCTAATTATTGAAGGCCAGCTCATGCAAAAGGAACTCATCCTTGTTGTTGACGATGACCCCCAGATCACCTCGTTTCTGAAACGGTATCTGGAAAAACAGGGTTACAGCGTGATGTGCGCTGCCGACGGGCGCGAGATGCAGGCGGTTCTGGACCGCGAAAAGGTAGACCTGTGCATTCTGGACATCGGGCTACCGGGCAAAAGCGGGCTGGACATCACCCGCGATATMCGGCGCGATTCCAACCTGCCCAYTCTGGTGCTGTCGGGCAGCRCTGAAACTTTTGACCGGGTTGTCGGGCTGGAATTTGGCGCCGACGACTACATGGTAAAACCCTATGAGCCGCGCGAATTGCTGGCACGGGTGCGCACCATTTTGSGACGCAGCAAACCGGCTGAACAGGTCTCGTCCAAGGCAGTTCTTTATCAGTTTGATGACTGGTCGGTGAATCTGAACGAGCGTTCGTTAACGCGCCTGACATCCGGCGAGTCCGAGCCCTTGACCACCACAGAATTTGAAATTCTGTATATGTTTGTCACCAATCCGCACACGGTTTTCAACCGCAACCAGTTGCTCGATGCCGCCCGTGGCCGCGAGAGTTTTGCCGGTGATCGGGCGATTGATGTGCACATCATGCGGTTGCGTAAAAAGCTGGGATCGGGCGCTGACGGGACCGAGTATATCAAAACCATCCACGGCATTGGCTACAGTTTCATTGCCGTGGTGACGAAGGTAAACGCCTAGCCGGTTACCGAAGAAACACCCGTAGATTTCTGGTTGGTCGCAAGCAATTTTGCAACATCAGCCGCCGTTCCCGCCGCGGATTTCAGGCAATTGGCAACAGATACACCTTGCGTATAATTTNCCCGTCACAAACAGCCCCTCTACCCGCTCCGGCGTTTGCATAAACACAGATTGCCGCGCGGTATGGCCGATGGTGTATTGCGGCAGGCCAAGCGCCCATCGGCGGGTTTTTGTCACAACCGGTGCACCTTTGATGCCCAACATTTCGGCCAGTTCCTTGTGCATCTGTTCTGTCAATTCGGCCGTTGGCATGGTGGCCAGTTCAGGGTTGCGCACCCCGCCCGCATAGGCCGAGATCGACACATATCCATCAGGCGCGCGACCCGGATACATGGTCGAGGCAAATTGCGCGCCAGACAGGATGCGGCCCTCGTCTTTGGTCGATAAAAACCCCAAACCGTCCAGCGGATGTTCGACCTGTTCGCGCCTATAGCCAAAGAACGCCACATTGATTGGCGGCGCGGCAATCTGATCCGTCGCGGCCGCCCCGTCCGGATCGATGTTTTCCAATAGGCTGACGGCAACATGGGGTTGCACAGCCAATACCACCGCACGGGCCATGCGGGTGCCGTGGCTGGTTTCCACCCTGAAACCGGTTGCTGTTTTGCACAGCCCCAGAACAGTGACGCCGGTATGAACCCGTGCGCCCAACTCCGCCACGAGTGTCTGCGGGATGGTGGCGATCCCGTCATCCCACGAATATAAATGCCGCCCCGGTTCAGAGCCGCGCTTGGCCCGCAATACCCCGCGGGTGATTGATCCCAGTTCCTGTTCCATCTCGGCCAGCTTGGGAAATGCGCCACTGATCGACAGCTGTTTTGAATCGCCCATAAAGATACCGGCGGCCATCGGCTCCATCACCTTATCGGCAAATTCGCGGCCAAAGCGCCGCGCAACAAAGGCGTGGATGGTTTCTTCATTGCCCGATTTGTTGCGCGGAATCAGCCCTTCCATCAGGATGCGCAGCCGTGCCGTTTTGGACAGGTAGTTCGATTTGAAAAACCCCATCAGGCTGGCTGCAATGCCGGTCAGTTTGCCACCATCCCGAAGATAGCGCTGCTTTACATTCGGACCCAGATCATGGGCCTGATCCAGCAGGCCGAGGGCGTTTATCTGCTCAACGGCTTCGGGCACCGATGCGTTAACCGTGGTCGGCCCATGCTCCATCAAAAACCCGTCAAAGCGCTCGGAAATGGCGTTACCCCCGACGCGCACTTGTCGCTCCAACAGGTGCACATCCAGCCCGCGCAACGCCAGGTCGTGCGCCGTGGCCAACCCCGAAATGCCGCCGCCAATGACGATCACTTCATGCATCGGGGTGCCCTCGCATGTTTTTCACAAAAGCGGGCGGGCCCGCGTCGCCAAAGCGGCGTTTGGCCAGCAGGGTCAGATCGTCTTTGGTGACCTCACCGCGACCCTCGCCGCGCACGTAATCCTCGGCGCGCCGCCGCACCATGCGACGCACAAATCCGGGGATGCGGGCCAGATGAACCTCGGCATCTTTGGCCCAGCACATCGCCCCGGTTGCCGGCACCATCGGGGTGATAATCGCCCCGCCTTGGGGCTGATAGGTGCAGAGCGTGTCTTCGCCCATCATGTTGCCGGTCATCGCCAGCGGGCGGGCACGACAGCCACCGCATAGAATTTGGAACTCACACGCCCCGCAACGCCCCTCGAGTTTAGGGGCGCGCAGTTCGTTCAACACGGGGGCATCATGCCATATCTCGGCGAAGGATTGGGTTTTCACCGACCCCGCTGAATTATCCATAAACGGGCACGGCGTGACGTCACCATTCGGAGTAATCCGCGCGTAACGTGTAGCAGCGATGCAGCCGCCAGCATCATACCCGTGGGCGGCGGTGATCGCCCACTCGGGGTCCATTTCAATGGCGATGCGTTTGAAATGCGGGGCGCATTTGGCCCGCACCATCAGGCGCTTTTCAGCCTTGGCGGCCTTGGCGACGCGGCGCAAAACATGGTCGTATTTCTCGGGCGATATGCCTGAATATTTCTCGCCACGCCCCGTGCAGACCATGAAAAACACATTCAACACCATCGCGCCTGTATCGCTGGCAAAGGCAACCATATCGCCGATCTCGTCCGCTGTTTCATCGGTGGCCGAGAAATGGATCTGGAACGGCATTTGGGCGTCGACGCAGGCGTCGATGCCTTGCATGGTTTTCATCCACGCACCTTTTTTACCGCGGAAATTATCGTGGATCTCGGGTGTTAGAGAGTCCACTGAAATGCCGACGCCTGCCACCCCCGCATCCTGCAATTCACGAATCCGGTCGGAGCGCAGCAACATGCCGTTGGTGCCGACCACCACCATCAATCCAAGGCCGGAGGCATGGCGCGCAAGCTCGGGCAGATCACGGCGCAACATCGGCTCGCCGCCGGTCAGAACCACCATCGCCTCGGGGCCGACTTCAGCGATTTCACCCAGCACACGCTTTAGCTCCTCGGTGCCCAGCTCATCCGTTGCGCCTTCTTTCAAAACCTTGGCGTCGAGATAGCAATGCTCGCAGGCGAGGTTACACCGCTCAGTCAGGTTCAGAGCAATGAGATATGGGGCGTCGGCCATGGTTTAGCCCTTGTCCTCGGGGCACATCGCCATGCGGGACATGCCGAAGGCTTCGTCCTCGATGCTTGCATCAATCACCGAAAGCCCGCGTTTGCGGGCGAAATTCTCGATGCTGTTTTTCACCTGATTGCGGAAGGCTTCGGGCACCCGTTGCAGACGCGCGCGGGACGCGGCGCGCCACGTTATGGTGTCTTCGCGCACGGCAGGCTCTAACGCGGCCTCGGCCATGAAGGGTTCAATATGGGCGGTTTTTACGGTGCTGCTGGCATCGCGCCGCGCCGATTTCTCGGCCCGCAGCCCGATGTTTTCGCGCACCTGTTCATCGTCAATGCCGTCCAGCATGGCGCGGGCGTCCGTTGCCCATTCCAGCCGATCAAAGCTTTGCTGCGGCGCATCATCGCCACCGCCACCACCGGGCATCATTTTGCTCATCACATCCTGCACAAATTTGGTGGTGATGAATGTATGCCCCTCTTTTTGGGCCTGCCGGATCACGCCGGTGCGGGCAATGCCGCGCACGAATTCAGGGGCGCGATTGATCATCTCGCTAGCCTCGTCCGACCACATGATGGTTTCCTCGGCCACCACATCAGAGGCCGGAAAATGCTCGGCCATGCCGACCCACATGTGGCATGGCACCATCCGCAGAAGGTTTTCGGTGTTGCCGCCAATGTCCAGACCGTCATCGGCATGAACGCCGGTTTTGCCAACCAGCAWCAGGGACGCTTTGTGCTTCTCGACATACTTCTTAATGGCCTGATAGGGCTTGCCCGCAACCAGTTCGCAGATCACGTCAACGCCGACCTCCTTGGCCACGGTCTCGGCCACATTCAGATGCGCCTGATAGATTTTGGCGATGCCGTCATCAATCAGCTCCTCATGCAGTTGCTCCTGCTCTTTGAAGCGGAACACCTTGCCTGCCTCTTCATCCAGAACCGTCGAGATTTTATTGAAGGCAACGTAGTGATAATACGGATCATAGGCAGCGACCACATGCACGGGCGCACCCAGCCGTTTGCCAATATCCAGCGCCGTCATCAACGCACCGAATGATTTTGGCGAGCCGTCCATGCCGACCACAATCGGGCCATCGCCGATGTTCAAGCGGCGATCCTTGGCGATGAACACATCCATGTTGGTGCGGCGCACCACGCGCTCGCAGACCGTGCCGATGGTGGAGCCTGCCACCGCGCCAAGTCCCAGCGCGCCGATGAACAGAACGTCATGCTCGGACTTGTTCATTGCCTCGATCAGACAGCTATAATTCTTGCCCTCGGGCGACAGGCGCTCAAATGGTACATCGGCCGCTTTGGCCACCGTTTGGGCCGCGTCATGATAGCTGTCGGAAATCAGCCCCAGYCCCATGCCGATCAGRTCCTCRTGCACYTCGCGCTGATGCTCCATYTCGCTTTCGCGCTGRTARCGTTCGGGCARMCCGCCCTCCATYTGCTTRAARCGCCGGTCRTGCAAYTTGGCGGCRTAGGCGTGGATGCCGGTGATGGTGCCGTCACACAGACGGGTCGCCTGTTTCATCGCATTGTTGGCATAATCGGACTGATCCAGCGCCACCAGAATGCGGGCCAGCGAGACCGGTGCGGTTCCCGCCGCGCCATCAATGCCATCGTCAATTGCCAAATTTACAACCATTTCAATTCTCCAGTTTAGCGGCCCTGTTTGATGCCGCGTGTCTATTCATCCCTGGCGCAGCGAAAGCCGACAAATTCGGCGTAGGCATTGGTGTAGTCCCACATCCGGTTGCTGGAGACCGTCATATGATCGCGCCCGTTCCACGAGTTGCCTTTGATATAGGCGCAAGGCTCGCCTGCGATATGCGGGTTCGGGTCCACCTCGGGGGGCAGGCACATCTCGGGCAAAACACCGCCGTTCATCTCTTTTAACCCGGCCAGGATCAGCATCATTTCCGGCGTTTCCTTGCGCGGATCAGCACCGCCATCAAAACAACGCCCGCCCTTGGCGACGCGAACATCCGACACCCATTCCGACACATTGCCCGCCATGCCGCGCACGCCATAGGGGCTGATGTCGCCCTCATAGCTGGCGACCGTGATTGGCGCGTCTCCGGTCAGATGGGCGCGGCTATAATCGGCCTCGTCCCCCCACGGGTAAAGTTGCCCCTCAACCCCGCGGGCCGCCTTTTCCCACTCGATCTCGGTTGGAAGACGTTTGCCAGCCCATTCGCAATAGGCGGTGGCGTCTGAATGCAGCACACCGGTTACCGGCTGGTCCTTTTGGTTCAGGTCATCCTCATCAACAAAAGCGGCGGGCGCATGGCCAGTCGCCGTGACAAATTCCTGATATTTCGCATTGGTAACCTCGAAGGTGTCGATCCAGAAATCATCCACGAGGTAAGGCATCGGGCCATACAGCCCCGTGTAGTAAACATAGCCCAGCACCGCTGGACCAGATGTGACAAACGCCATATCCTTGGATGCGCTCAGGGGGAACGCCGCATATGCCCCCACCCCCAAAGCAACAGCGCCAAGCGCCGCGATTGCTGTGGTTTTCAGTTGAATAGCCAATACCCCAGCAACAACAGCACCACGGCCACATTCACCAAGGCACCGGCCAGAACGAAGACGTGAAAAGCGTTTATTCTTTTGCGTTTTACCATCGGGTGATCCTTTTGCCTAGCTTAGTAGGAGAGTTCCATTGTGACTTCGCCACCAGCGTCAACGGTCACAGAGCCGACTTTTTTCTCGCCCAAAAAGCCATGCCACATCATCACTTTGTATTCGCCCGCGGGGATGTCGGTGATTGAAAATGCGCCGACCTCGTCAACAACCGAGAAGTAAGGTGTTTTGGCAACGTAAATAAAGCTGTGCATGAAATCATGCGCATCACATTCAACCTTAATGCCATTGCCGCGACGCAGCTTGATGTCTTTGGTCATGACATCGCCCTGACTGGGTTGTGATACGTTCAGAACGGTTTTACGCGCCTTGCCGATCAGCTCGTAGGCGTGGATGTTGTGCAGCGTGTGGTCACTGTTAATTGCCGTCAACTCGCCGGTGTTTGCCATCACACCAAGGTGTGGAGTGAACTCGCATTTCACTTGGTCAATCGTCAGTTTCATCAACTCTTCCGGCATGGCTTTGCCTTCTTCGATATTGCTTAGGAACACAACAGAGTTCATCAGCATACCAGCGTCGTTGACCGCTACAAACGGCACTTCGCGTGACCCTTCACCACAAGCGTCAGGATCTTTGGATATTGTGTATGTGCGCACGTCAGGCTCTGAATCACCCGCAGAGACTGTGCCAACAAAGCTGCCACCATCGGTTACTTCGACCTCGTTGTAACCTTTGGCGCTCACCGCCGTTGCCATGCTTAGAGCCGCCAATGCAATGGCCGATTTTGTAAATATGTTTCTCATTTTGTGCTTCCTTTCGGTGTATTGACAAATTCAGGCGACTTTCAGTGCCTCGGTCTGATCCGGTTGCAGAAAGAGTTCGGCAAGCGCATCAATCGCAACCAGCCAGCGTGCCTTTTGGTCCTCATCGCCCAGCAATTCCAGCAACCGCGCCGCCCCGGCATCAGGGGCATATTGCCCTAACAACTTGCCAATATCACGGCGATAGGTGCCGTCATTTGTAACCGCAAACAAAACCAACGCCTCGGCGGAATCATCACCGAACAGACGCGCCAATGCGCGGGCGGCAGCGATGCCGACACCCTGATATTTATCATTCAGCGCATTGATCAAAGCATCGGTCGCAAGGTTACGGTGATCCATGGCCTTGACGGCTTCGACCCGAACCAGCGGATCGGAATCGGTGAGCAGCGCCTCTATGGCGGCGTCCATCTCGGCCCCCTTGATCCAGCCCATCGAGCGCAAGGCGAGAACACGGGTTTCGGACACATCGCTTTTCAGAAACTCTTGCAACGGGGCCAGCGCTTGCTTAGGCATAGTGCCGGTTTTCTCGCCATGTTTGGCCAGGGAAAAGAGGGCGCCATTGCGGGTTTCCTCGTCCAGATCCTGCGTCAATGTTGCGATCAGCGCATCGGTGACATCCTTATGAACCACGCCGCCAAGCAGGCGGGCGGAAAAGCGTTGCACGTCTTCATGCGGCGAGACCATCGTATCCCATGACAGTTTACGCTTACCCAGTTTGCGCCGTTTGGTCATATCCACAAACCGCTGGGTTTCCTCGCTTAGAACAATTTCTTCCGGCTCCTCGACTGGTGCGTCAGGGACATTTGTTTTGATCGCTTCAAGCGTTGATGTCACTGGCTCGATCTTTTCGGCAACCAGCGGCAGTTCCGCATCAATTTCATTGGCAATCTCTTCGGTGATTTCAGGCAGAGGCTCTTTCTCTTCAACGCCCTCTTCCACATCTTCGGGGGGCAGAACCAGCTCGCCATTCAAACCTGCAATCAACCCAAGACCCGCATCATTGGGCCACTTTGGATCATTGCCAGCAATTTCCGCCAATGCCGTCAGCGCGGCAAGGCGCAACTGCCGATCCTCATCACCCGCAGCTTGCAGCAGTGCCGGAACAGCGATCTCACCGGCCCGTTCAATGGCCTCGATCACCCCGACCCGGAATTTTTGCGGGATTTCGGCGTTCGAGAGCACATGCAGCAGCCCCTTGGCCGCCTCTGGCCCTTTGAGGGCAATCAGCGCCAGCGCGGCCTGCTTGGCGGCTTCCGGATCACCGGTGATCGCCTTTTGCACGGCACTCACCAGATCTTCATCTTTGAACTGCTCGGGGTTGGCTTTGATGATTTTGAACACTTCAACGCGCACTTCGGGTGCTGGATCCTTGATCAGATCCCACAGCAACAGCGTGTTTTGCAAACCGGCGTGTTTGACAACCGAGGCCCGAACCGAACTGTCTTCATCACCAAACAACGGCTTGAGCCGGTCATCGGCCGCGTCCAGGTTTTCCAGCGCAAGGCGGCGGATTTCCGGCTTCACATCAGCGATCATGCCGCCGCGCAAATCATCCAGATGCGGGTTGTCGGACATGCCAACAGCCCGCACAATGCGGCGGCACATGCGGGTGTCGCCTTTGCCGTATTCACCGATAATGGCCAAGG
>NVTS01000117.1 GCA_002732995.1 Marinosulfonomonas sp.
AGGCGGGTTTCAAAATTCAGGAGAGAAGATCATCAGGAGATTCGCTGAAGCGGACCGGCTGGAAGCCGGTGGTTTATCTCCAATAGGTGGAAAATCAACCAGATACGCCGCCAACCTTCAAATACTCAAACACCAGATTCAGTCATAACTCGCCCACTGCGAAGAGAAAGGCAGCCTGTATCAGCCCTAAGTCCATTTATGATGGAAACAGCCTTGCCACCCCCCCCCATTATCTGCCTATATCACTCCAACGAATAATCAGGGGGGATGCACATGGCCGGTGGCGCAAGTGTGCTGGAGGATGGCTCGACACTCAGCCGTCTGGACAGGAAGCTATACAAAGTAGAGCGCGTGTTGGCGCTGGTCAGCGGGCTTGCGGTGTTCTCGCTGATGATCCTCGCTGTGGTGTCCGTTGGCGGGCGCAACTTGTTTAACGCGCCCCTGCCCGGTTACGTTGACTGGATCGAACAGGTGATGCCGCTGATTGCCTTTATGGGCGTGTCCTATACCCAGCGCGATGGCGGCCATATCCGTATGGATATTCTGGTGGGCAAATTGCGCGGGCGGGCCTTGTGGCTGGCTGAATTCATCACCACGCTGGCGATGCTGATCCTGATGCTGGCGCTGGTTTACGGTGCGTTTTCGCATTTCCTGCGCAGTTTCGATTTAGGTCGCCCGCTTTGGAGCAATGATTCCTCGATCGACATCGCCATCCCGCTGTGGCCCGCCAAATTGCTGGTGCCGGTGGCGTTTTCGGTGCTGTCCTTACGTTTCATGGTGCAGTTGGTCGGGTATGGGCGGGCGTTCTTTTACGGATTGGTCGAACCTATCGCGGTGCCGCTGGTTATGTCGGCGGCAGCCCAAGCGGCGGAAGAGGCCGAACACGTCATGGATTACGATAAAGCGGGAGAACGCTGATGGAACCCGTTGATATTGGTTTAATCGTGTCAGGCGGTATGCTGGCGCTGGTGGTGCTGGGCATGCGGGTGGCGTTTGCGGCGGGCATGGCGGGGCTGGTCGGGCTTGTCTGGATATTCTGGGCCAAATTCGGCTACGCACCGGACCAGTTCGGCAAGGCGCTGATTGTGTCGATCAAAATTGCCGGCCAAGTGCCCCACTCCAAGGTGGCCTCGCAAGCGCTGTCATTGATCCCGACCTTCATCCTGATCGGATACCTCGCCTATTACGCAGGCCTGACCAAGGCGCTGTTCGAGGCCGCCAAACGCTGGGTCGGCTGGGTACCCGGCGGCATGGCGGTGGCCACAGTGTTTGCCACGGCAGGGTTTGCCGCCGTGTCGGGTGCATCGGTGGCCACGGCCGCGGTGTTTGCCCGCATCGCCATCCCCGAAATGCTCGCAGCTGGCTATAACAAACGCTTTGCCGCGGGCGTGGTTGCTGCGGCGGGCACCTTGGCCAGCCTGATCCCGCCCTCGGCCATCCTGGTGATCTATGCGATCATTGTGGAGCAGGACGTGGGCAAACTGCTGCTGGCCGGTTTTGTGCCGGGCGCATTTTCCGCATTGGTCTATACGCTGCTGATTATCGGCATGGCGCTCATCTGGCCCCGCATTGGTCCGGCGATGAAGGGATACACATGGGGCGAGCGGTTCAAATCCCTGCCCCCCGCCTTCCCGATCTTTTTCGTGGTCTTCATCATCATCTTCTTTATCTATAACCCGTTTGGCGGCGACGCGTGGGGCACCCCGACCGAGGGCGGTGCCTTGGGTGCGTTCGTCGTGTTCACCATGGCGATGATGAAAGGCATGCGCTGGACCCAGCTAAAAGACGCGCTGATGGAAACCGCCAAGCTGAGTGCGATGATCTTCACCATCATCTGGGGTGTTTTGATCTATGTGCGGTTCCTGGGTTTTGCCGACCTGCCCGGTGCATTTTCCGACTGGATCACCGCGCTGGAGCAACCGCCGATGCTGACGCTGGTGTTCATTCTGTTGGCCTATGCGGTGCTGGGGATGTTCATGGACGCCATCGGCATGCTGCTGCTGACCTTGCCTGTGGTCTACCCCGCCGTGATGGCGCTGAACGGTGGCGAGTTTGTCTCGGCTGCCGATAGCGCCTTTGGTATGTCCGGCCCGATGTGCGCCATCTGGTTCGGCATTCTGGTGGTGAAAATGGCCGAATTCTGCCTGATCACCCCGCCCATCGGCCTGAACTGTTTTGTGGTCGCGGGTGTGCGCGATGATCTAAGCGTGCAGGACGTGTTTATCGGCGTGACACCGTTCTTTATTGCCGACGGGATAACCATCGCATTGCTGGTGGCGTTTCCGGTAATCGTGCTCTGGCTGCCCGGTCTTGCCTCTTAACAACACTTTAACTTCTGCGCTAAACTTATTGATTTTACACCTTATTAAACGGCTCCCCTCATGGAGGCGTAAAAAACATTGTTGATGTAAGCCTATGTTAACCCACGCCACCTAAACCAGACCCATCGAACGACTTACAAGGGGATTTTTGGTGAAACGGTTTGGCAGCAGCGGCCACGGGCTTGCGCGATGACAGCAGTGCTTACATTACAGGAACGCCTTGATTTCGGGGCGGTAACGGCCTTAAAAGCCGAAATCCTCGATCAGGCGGGAAATGATCTCGAGGTTGACGCCTCGAACGTGACCCATATGGGCACTCTGTGCCTGCAAGTCCTGATCGCGGCATCAAGCGACTGGGGCCGCGCGGGGCGCAGGTTCCGCCTGACATCCCCCAGCGATACCTGCGCCACCCAACTCACCTTGCACGGATTCACCCCCGACACATTAACCGGAGTGGCACAATCATGAGCCTGAACATCCTAGCCGTAGACGATAGCCGCACTATCCGCGACATGCTGACCCTGACGATGAACCAGGCGGGGTTTACCACGCATCTGGCCGAAGACGGGGTACACGGGGTCGAGGTTTTGAAAGAAATGTCACCCGCTCCTGACGCGATTATCACCGACATCAACATGCCGCGCATGGACGGGTTCGAATTTATCGTGGCCGTGCGTAAAATAGAGGCATATCGCGCCATTCCGATTTTAGTGCTGACCACCGAAAGCGCGCCTGAACTGAAGCAGCGCGCCCGTGATGCTGGCGCAACCGGCTGGATCGTGAAACCGTTTCAGCCGAAAAAACTGATCCGCGCCTTGCGAATGGTCACAGGGTAGGAATGCGCCATGATGGATGATGATGACCCAATGATCGAAATCCGCGCGTCGTTCTTTGTCGAATGCGAGGAACTATTGGAAGCCCTGCAAGACGGGCTGCAGATCATGGATGATGGCCAATCGGATGATGAAACCATCAACGTTGTGTTTCGGGCAGTTCATTCGATCAAAGGCGGGGCCGGTGCTTTTGGGCTCGAGGCACTGGTACGGTTCGCGCATCAGTTTGAATCGGTTCTGGACGGGGTGCGGTCAGGCAATATCACCGTTGATCGCAGTGCAATATCGGTGTTTTTTCAATCTGGCGACATCCTCGCCGATCTGGTGCGCGCCGCCCGCGATGACACCCCCCAAGACGAAACCAGCACCCAAGCCGTGCTGGCCAGCCTTGAAACCATACTGGGCCACAGCGCCGCGGACGAACCCGAAGAGGTGATCGACGATTTTCAACCGATGTCTCTGGTGCTTGATCTGGGACTGGATGATGCTGGCCCCGTTGATGCTGACCCGGCTGATGTCACCGTTACCCCAGTGTTCGAGGATGGCTACACCATACACTTTGTCCCTGACAGCTCGCTTTATGTTTCGGGGAACGAGCCTCTTCACCTGCTGCGTCTGTTGCGCGAGATGGGGGATATACAGGTGATGTGTGACACCTCATCCATCCCCACCCTTGCAGACATCGACGAGGAAAAATCTTATCTATCATGGACAATCCACCTGACGACAGACGAGGAGGAAGACGCGGTTCGCGAGGTCTTTGATTTCGTAGCAGATTTATGCAGCCTGACAATCACCAGCCCTCAGGCCGGCAGCGATGATACCCCGCCGCCAACACCGGAGCGGCCACCTCTTGATGACACTAGCCCGACTGAACCACCACTCTCCACCGTAGATAACCAGACAACCACCGGCGCAACAGCCGCAGAAACAGCCAGTGAGCAACTCACTGTAACACCCGTTGCCACCTTACCATCCGCCCCCGCCAACCAAGACCCGCCCACGCCTACAAAACCTGCGACTGCCAAACCCCGCCCGACGGTTCGGGTTGATCTGGAGCGGATTGATCGTCTGGTGAACTTGGTGGGCGAGTTGGTGATCAATCAGGCAATGATTTCCCAAAGCGTCGCCGAGGCTGATCTTCTTGCCAATACAGCTGTTGCCGAGGGGCTGGATGAATTTATGCAGCTGACCCGAGATATTCAGGACAGCGTGATGATGATCCGCGCCCAGCCAGTGAAATCCTTGTTCCAGAGGATGAGTCGGATCATTCGGGAATCATCTTCGATGATCGGCAAAACTGTGCGCTTGAAAACGATAGGTGATGAAACCGAGGTCGATAAAACCGTGATCGAGCGGCTGGCAGATCCGTTGACCCATATGATCCGTAATGCCGTCGATCACGGCGTCGAGACACCGGCCGACCGCCTCGCTGCCGGAAAATCCGAAGAAGGTATTGTAACCTTGAGCGCCGGACACCGCTCTGGTCGTGTCATTATCGAGGTTTCGGATGATGGGGCCGGTATCAACCGGCCCCGCGTGTTGCAAATCGCACTCGAGAAAGGGCTGGTGCAGGAAGGCGCTCAGCTTAGTGATGCTGAAATTGACAACCTTCTGTTCATGCCCGGATTTTCCACCGCCAGCGAAGTTTCGGATCTGTCGGGGCGTGGTGTCGGGATGGATGTGGTCAAAAGCGCGATCCTTGCCCTGGGCGGGCGCGTTACGATCCAGTCAGAACCGGGCAGCGGCACAACATTCACCATCAGCCTGCCACTGACTTTAGCGGTGCTGGATGGCATGGTGATTGATGTTGCCCAGCAAACACTTGTGGTGCCTTTGAACACCATCACCGAAACCCTGACCTTGACAGAAAATGACATCCGCGCACTCGGACCTGAAACCAGCGTGATCAAGGTCCGCAACACCTTTGTGCCGTTACTTGATCTCGGGGCCGAGCTTGGCTACCGCACCCCGATGGACAGCTATATCGGTGCGATAGTTCTGTTGATCGCACAAGAGGACGGCACCCATGCCGCTCTGGTTGTTGACGCAATTCAAGACCAACGCCAAGTCGTTATCAAAGGGTTGCAAGACACCTTTGGAAGCGTCCCTGGCGTTGCCGCTGCAACCATCCTCGGAGATGGAAAAATCGCCCTGATCCTTGATCCTGTGGATGTCATTGCCCATGCAGACGGGCGCACGCGCTGTGCCCGCGCCAACCTTCAACTCGCCGGATAGAAACCATGACCGATACTCAAGATAAAGCTCTTACAGCGGAAATTGAACTCCTGACGTTTCAGGTAGGGAAACAGGAATATGCCATTGATATCATGTCTGTACGTGAAATCCGAGGCTGGAGCAAAGCAACACCCCTACCCCACGCCCCAGCTTTTGTTCGCGGCGTCATCAACCTGCGCGGCACAGTTTTGACAATTGTCGATCTTGCCGAACGTCTTGGCATGGGCCGCACCGAGGCAAGTGAACGCAATGTTATCATTGTCGTTCACACCGGCAAGGAAACCGTTGGTCTGCTTGTCGATGCCGTATCCGACATTCTGGCAATCAATAAATCCGATCTGCAAACGCCACCCGAAATGTCAGCCGATAACAACCAGACCTTTGTCAGCGCTTTGATGATTGCGGACGAACGAATGATCAGAATCCTTGCTCTTGCTGCAGCATTGCCGGCCGAAAGTATGGAGGTTGCCTAGAGATGGGGTCATCAATCTCTAACTCTTCGAACATGAGTGACGCCGACTTTAAGGCCATTTCGGATATCGCCTACAAAGAAGCCGGACTGGTTTTCCTCCCCGAGAAAGCTTCATTGGTCCAATCTCGAATCAACCGCCGACTGCGCCAGTTAAAAATTAATAGTTTTTCGGAATATACGTCCTTTGTCGAATCAGAAGAGGGTCGCACTGAGCGGCGTAAAATGATTTCCTCTCTGACCACAAATGTATCTAATTTCTTCCGTGAAYCGCATCACTTTGACATTCTACGGGATCAAGTCCTTCCTGGACTTCTGTCACGGGCACGCAACGGAGGGCGCGTGCGAATTTGGTCCGCTGGCTGCTCCACCGGTCAGGAACCATACTCGATCGCAATGACATTGCTTGACCTCGCTCCCGACGCCGCCAATCTGGATATAAAAATACTTGCGTCCGATATTGATCCAAATGTGATTGCTACAGCACAACAGGGTCATTACGATATCAGATCAATTTCTGACATTGATCATTCCCTGCAAGAAAAATTTCTAACACCGGTGAAATCTAGTGAAAAAAATGGGTTCCAAATTGCCGACCCTATCCGCAAACTAATCTCGTTTCGCGAGCTAAACCTGCTTTCCCGCTGGCCCATATCCGGCACTTTTGACGTCATATTCTGTCGAAATGTCGTCATTTACTTTGATGAGGCCACCCAATTATCGCTCTGGCCCAGATTTGAATCTGTCACCGCACCAGGCGGGTGGTTGTTTGTTGGTCACTCCGAGCGCTTATCAGACAAGCTTGAGACTGAATTTGTCACGGCCGGCCCGACTGCATATCACCGCCCACTCTCCACGAAGCCTGTAAACTGAAGGGGAAAACCTATGGCACTACGAGACCAAATTCGCGTGATGGTGGTTGACGATATGTCGACCAGCCGCGGCCTGATCACACAAGCACTGGATTCCTATGGTATCCGCAATGTTGTATCGGCAGCTGACGGACCAACAGCCTTACAATCGATAACACAATCCCCAGTGCATCTGATCATATCGGATTACAACATGCCGGGGATGGACGGGCTTCACCTATTGCACGCAATACGGCAAGGGCCGCAAACAAAGGGGGCSGGTTTCATCTTGATCACAGGGCGGGCAGACCGCGAGATTGTTGACAAAGGGCGACAACTGGGTATGAATAACTTCCTAAAAAAACCTTTCACCCCTGCGGAACTTCGGTCCTGTATCGAAGCCGTTGTGGGTCGCCTATGAAAATCGAGAAAATCTATCAGGCGACCCCAAGTGACGATGCATCCATCTTAACCCTTGCGTTGTTGTTCAAACGCATGGCTGGCGAGTTGTGCGAAATGACCGATACTTGCAAAAACGTTGAAGAGGCACTGGGTGCTATTATCGGCACGCCTGACAGGCCAATTGATCAGCCTATCATTGCCCTACAGGGGTTGGACAGGTTGCGTCAGAGCCTTGAAGATCTCGCTCGGTTATCTAATCTTCTTGCACGAACCAAGGCATTCTCGAGCGATACTATTTCAACCCAGACTATCCGTGATAATATTGTTCTCGAAGGTCTTGCCGCGCGGCTTACCCGTTCAGAAAGCATACCGAACAAAATGGGTGAAACCGATCAAGATGTAATATGGACTTAGGGTATTAGGGCGTAGACTCATAATGAAGTGGTCCGGCTTTTCCGAACAGGTTTGCGTCTGAGTTAAAGTGTATCGTGTTTGGTTATCATGCCGCTTTCATCATTTCTTTATCTCCGAAGTATGCCTCATCCGGCGT
>NVTS01000118.1 GCA_002732995.1 Marinosulfonomonas sp.
GAGTGGAGATTTAACAACAGCGACCCATCATCTCAGTTATTGCAGCTAAGACAATGGGTTAGGAAGTATCTGAACTAGTTATCTAGGACAGCCCCAAAAACAATACAAACAGCGGCTGGAACCATTGCGCGACAAACGCATGGTTTTCATCTTTGATGAATGCCACCGCTCACAGTTTGGTGACAACCATAAGGCAATCAAGGAATTCTTCCCCAATGCCCAGATGTTCGGATTTACCGGCACACCGATTTTCGATGATAATGCCAGCTATCAGAAAATCGACGGTCAGGTTGCTTCGCTGGTGACCACCGAAGACATCTTTCAAAAAGAGCTGCACGCCTACACGATCACCCACGCGATTGAAGACCGCAATGTGCTGGGCTTTCATATCGATTATTTCAAACCCGACGGCGCAAAATCCAAACCCGGCCAGGCGCTGGAACAAAAGGCCGTCGTCAATGCCATTCTCGACAAACATGATGCGGTCACCGCACACCGCAAATTCAACGCGGTCCTTGCCACGGCCTCGATCAATGACGCCATCGAATATCACCGCCTGTTCACGGAAATTCAGGCACAGCGACAGGCGGATGACGCCACTTTCCGCCCCCTGAATATCGCCTGCGTGTTCTCGCCCCCGGCCGAGGGCAGCAAGGACGTGAAGCAACTGCAAGAAGACCTGCCGCAAGAAAAGGCCGACAACGCGAAGGAGCCGGACAAAAAGAAAGAGGCGCTCAAAACGATCATTGCCGACTATAACGCCCAATACGGCACCAGCCACCAGATCAACGATTTTGACGGGTATTATCAGGATCTGCAAAAACGCATTAAGGATCAGAAATATGCTAATACCGACCTGCCGCACGACCAGAAAATAGACGTCACCATCGTGGTCGACATGCTGCTGACCGGATTTGATTCCAAATACCTCAACACCCTCTACGTTGACAAAAATCTGAAATATCACGGGCTGATTCAGGCGTTTTCACGCACCAACCGCGTGTTGAACGACAGTAAGCCATGGGGCAATATCCTTGATTTCCGCAATCAGCAGGATGCCGTGGATAAGGCCATCGCGCTGTTTTCCGGCGAGCATGTGGACARTCCCAAACAGGTCTGGCTGGTTGATCCCGCCCCCAAGGTCATCGATCAATACGCCCAAGCGGTGCAACAGCTTGATGACTTCATGCAAAYGCAAGGGCTGGACCCCAAACCCGAACAGGTCGCCAACCTCAAGGGCGACAAGGCCCGCGCCGAATTCATCAACCGCTTCAAAGAAGTGCAGCGCCTGAAAACCCGCCTTGACCAGTATACCGATCTGAATGATGACCAGCGCAGCAAGATCACCCAAACCATTGCGGACGACACCCTGCGCGGCTTCAAATCCACCTATCTGGATGTGGCCAAGGACCTGAAGGCCAAACAGGGCAAAAGCGATGATCCCAATGATCCGGTCGAACAGCTGGATTTTGAATTCGTGCTGTTTGCCTCGGCTGAAATTGACTATGACTATATCATGCAGCTGATCGCCCGCTATACGGGGGCAACGCCGGAGCGTCAGCAGATGACCCGCGACCAGTTGATCAACCTGATTGCATCGGATGCGCAGTTCATGGGCAACCGTGATGACATCACCGCCTATATCAGCAATCTCGAGGTTGGCGTGGCGCTGGATGAATCCGAAATCCGCCAAGGGTTCGAAGACTTCAAAGCCGCAAAAGCCGATCATGAACTGGCCGAGATTGCCAAAAAGCACGGGCTGGCGCTGAAACCCTTGCAAGACTTCACTACGCGGATCATCGACCGGATGATTTTTGATGGCGARSWKCTGGGYGATCTGMTGGCCCCGCTTGATCTGGGCTGGAAGGCACGGCGGCAAAAGGAACTGGCGCTGATGGATGACCTGACCCCCCACCTGCACAAACGCGCCGGTGGGCAGGATATTTCAGGGCTGGAGGCCTATGAGCAATGAAGATTGACACCCCAACCCGCCAAACGCCGCAAAGCTGCGTTTCAGACCATTTTCCTGATGTCGGGAATATGGTCGAGCGCCGATTGGTGCCGGTGCAGAAAAAGGCGACCCAGAACCCCGAAGGGCGGGAGGAGGAATGAGCGACACCAAAGCCATGCTGCCCCGCCTGCGCTTTCCCGAGTTTCGGGAGGCCGGGGCTTGGGAGGAAAAGCGGCTGGGGGATGTGGCAAAATTTACAGGCGGTGGAACCCCCAGCAAAGGCAATGAAGGCTATTGGAACGGAAACCTACCATGGATTTCAAGTTCCGATATTTCTGAGGATTCAATTTTCGATTTGCATCCACACAGGTTTATTACTGAGCAAGCCATCAAAGAATCGGCTACAAAAATTGTTCCGGCCAATAGTATATTACTGGTTTCCCGTGTTGGTGTTGGAAAGCTCGCAATTTCAAACAAACCGATTTGCACAAGCCAAGATTTTACAAGCCTAACTCCCATGGAAGGCAATCTTGTATTCTTCGCATATCTCCTAAAATCGCGTAAGACTGACCTTCTTGCGTTCAACCAAGGCATGGCTATTAAAGGGTTTACCAAAGACGACATTACCAAGCTTTCTGTTTTACTTCCCAGCCCCCCCGAACAACAAAAAATCGCCGATTGCCTGTCTTCGCTGGATGATTTGATCACGGCGCGGGGGCGGAAGGTGGCGGCGCTGGAGCGCCATAAAAAAGGCCTGATGCAGCAGCTCTTCCCCGCCACAGGCCAAACCACCCCGCAATTGCGCTTTCCCGAGTTTCGGGAGGCCGAGGCTTGGGAAATTAGCTCTATTGACGAGAACGCGATAAAAGTTGGTAGCGGCATAACCCCAAGGGGTGGATCAAAAAACTATAGAGCTAAAGGGCGGCCTTTTATTCGCAGCCAAAATATTGGGTGGGGTAAACTTCTATTAGACGAGGCCATCTATATTGACGAAGAAACCCATTCTACTTTTGCCGCGTCCGAAATCCAGTTGAATGATGTGCTCTTAAACATAACCGGCGCATCCATCGGTCGCAGTGCTGTCGCTGATGAGCGGATCAGCGGCGGGAATGTCAACCAACATGTTTGTATTATTCGCGTAAATCCAGACAAGTTGATCCCGCTATTTCTCAACCAGTTTTTAATATCGGATGATGGGCAGCGTCAAATTGATAGCTTTCAAGCGGGTGGCAATAGAGAAGGGCTTAATTTTGCGCAGATTCGTTCTTTCGACTTACCATTACCCAGCCCCCCCGAACAACAAAAAATCGCCGATTGCCTGACCTCGCTGGATGATCTGATCCGCGCCGAGGCGCAAAAGCTTGGCGCGCTCAAAGCCCATAAAAAGGGCCTGATGCAGCAGCTTTTCCCCACCCCTGACGGGGGCGCGCCGTGAACACCGCCGTCACCCGTTTCGCCGACCTGCCCAGCCTCGCCGCCGATCTACGCAGCAAGCTGGAGGCCAAGAAATACCTGTTGCTGTTCGCCTATAACGGCACCGGCAAAACCCGCCTGTCCATGGCTTTCAAGGATATCGGCAAACAGAACGGCACCCGCGACACGCTCTATTTCAACGCCTACACCGAAGACCTGTTTGTCTGGGACAATGATCTGGACGGGGACAGCGAAAGAATGCTGCGCCTGAATACAGATTCCAGCTTTTTCCAAGGGCTGGAAGACTTGGAAATGGATACCCGCATTCGCAAGTTTCTGCACCTGCTAGTAGATTTTGATTTCAAGATCGACACGGAAAGCTGGACGATCAGCTTTTTTCGCGGGGATATCGACAATATCAAAATCTCGCGCGGGGAAGAACGGATTTTCGTCTGGTGCTTTTTTCTGGCGATATCCCAACTGGCCATAGATGCAGAAGACGGCCAAGCCTATGACTGGGTGAAGTTCCTTTACATTGATGACCCGATTTCATCACTGGATGACAATAACGCCATTGCGGTTGCCAGCAGGCTGGCGCAGCTGTTGAAAGACCAAGACAAGGTGAAGGTGGTCATTTCCTCGCATCATACGCTGTTTTTCAATGTGCTGTGCAATGAGCTTTCCCAACCACGATCAAAMGCCAAGTATTTGGGACAGTATTTTCTGAACAAGGATATTGAGACAGGCGAATACGGGCTGCGCTATACGGGGGCAACGCCATCCTTTCACCATGTGGCAATGCTGGAAGAAATACATCGGGCCGTAGAGACCGGGCAGATATACACCTATCACTTTAGCATCCTGCGCAGCCTGCTTGAGAAAAGCGCGACGTTTCACGGCTATAAAAACTTTTCCGCCTGCATCCAGCCGCAAGAGGATGATCCGGACGGCATTATCCATGCGCGACTGATCAACCTGCTAAGCCACGGCGATTATTCCCATTTCGAACCGATGCAGATGCTGCCGGAAAACAAACAGTATTTTCGCCAGATTTTGAGTGGATTTATGAGTATTTACCGCTTCAACCCCGACCTATTCCCCGAACCAGAGGCCGAAACATGACCGACGCAGAACAAAAAGAACTGGGTAAAACCCTATGGGCCATCGCGGATGATTTGCGCGGAGCGATGAACGCGGATGATTTTCGTGATTACATGCTGTCGTTTCTGTTTCTGCGCTATCTGTCGGATAACTATGAGGCCTCGGCCAAGAAAGAACTGGGGCGCGATTATCCTCAGCCGGGTGAGGATGACAGACGTTCGCCTCTGGCCATCTGGTATGCCGAGAACCCCGACGATATCGAGGATTTCGAAGACCAGATGCGCCGCAAGATGCATTATGTGATCAAGCCCGAATTCCTTTGGGCCAGCATTGCCGAATTGGCCCGCACACAGGATAGCGAGCTGCTGCACACCCTGCAAAAGGGTTTCAAGTATATCGAGAACAAATCATTCTCCAGCACCTTTGACGGATTGTTTTCCGAGATCAATCTGGATTCGGAAAAGCTGGGCAAGGATTACACCGCCCGCAATGGCAAGCTGTGCACCATCATCACCAAGATCGCCGAAGGGATTGCCGAATTTTCCACCGATAGCGATGTGCTGGGCGATGCCTATGAATACCTGATMGGCCAGTTYGCCGCYGGTTCCGGCAAGAARGCTGGSGAGTTTTAYACRCCRCAASAGATTTCCAGCATTCTGTCCGAGATCGTGACCCTTGACGGCCAAGACCCGACCACGGGCAAGAAGCCAAAGCTCAACCGCGTTCTGGATTTCGCCTGCGGCTCCGGCTCCCTGTTGCTCAATGTGCGCAACCAGATGGGGCAGCACGGGATTGGCAAATTTTATGGTCAGGAAAAGAACGTGACCACCTACAACCTGGCGCGCATGAACATGCTGTTGCACGGAGTGAAGGATTCAGAGTTCGAGATATTCCATGGCGACACGCTGACGAATGACTGGGAGATTTTGGCCGAGGAAAACCCGGCCAAAAAGGTCACGTTTGACGCCGTGGTGGCCAATCCCCCCTTCAGCTATCGCTGGGATCCTACTGATGCCTTGAAGGAAGACTTCCGTTTCAAGAACTATGGGCTGGCCCCCAAATCAGCTGCCGATTTTGCCTTTCTGCTGCATGGTTTTCATTACCTTGGCAAAGACGGCACCATGGCCATTATCTTGCCTCATGGCGTGCTGTTTCGTGGCGGGGCGGAAAAGCGTATCCGCGAAAAGCTATTGAAAGATGGGCACATCGATACGGTGATTGGTTTGCCGGCCAACCTGTTTTTCTCAACCGGCATTCCTGTTTGTATTCTCGTATTGAAGCGCTGTAAGAAATCGGACGACGTGCTGATTATCAATGCCAGCGGCAGCGAACACTTTGAAAAAGGAAAACGCCAGAATCGGCTATTGCCCGAACATATTGAAAAGATCGTGGAAACCTACCAGTTCCGTAAGAGCGAAGATCGCTATTCCCGCCGTGTAAGCATGGAGGAAATTGAAAAGAACGACTTCAATTTAAATATCTCGCGCTATGTCAGCACCGCCAAGCCGGAAGAGCAAATCGATTTATCTTTGGAGCATTCAAAACTGATGGACCTGGAAAAGGCGATTGCAGAGGCAACGTCGACACATAACGATTTTCTCAAGGAGTTGAATTTGCCGCTTCTTCCATGATCATTTGTCATATTTGAGAGTGTTTCTGGAAAAGCCATCCGGACTATCCGGTTTCACGTTTCCCCTTACGTNCCGGCCTTATTTGGCCTCCGGTTTCACCCTAACCCTTTGATATGTTGGCYCAGGCTGGCAGCTTGCAAATCCGTGTACATGAGTTCGAATCYSRTACTCGCCTCCAAGCTTTTCAATGACTTGCGTCATTCGCGATCTCCCTTTTCTTTATTTTTGAAACAAGTGTTGAAACTTTCACGTTTCGACCTTGTTTCGTTCCATGCGGTTTCTTGCCTCTTGGGCACGGGTTGCCAGCTCTCTTTGCCGGATCGGCCCGCCGTATTTTTTTAGCATCTCAACGCCTGAATGACCGGTGACAGCTTTCACCATCTCGTCGTCGCATCCAGCCAGATACAGTTCGATTGTCGCGTTTTTCCTCAGGCCGTGCGTTTTGTAGTAGCTCGCTTTCTCATGTTTCATCTTTTTCTTGGTCGCGCGCATTTCCGCCGCGATCACGCGATAGCCTACGGATCGGCCCTTGGCATCGGTAACCACAGTTCCCTCTTTTCGCTCATACCCGTCCAGATGCGCCTTGAGGCGGTCTGTCATCGGGATCCAAAGCGGCTTGTCAGTCTTGCCCTGCGTGAAATCGAAACCTTCATCCGAAAAATGCTCCCACCGCATTTTGAGCACATCACCAATGCGCTGCCCTGTTCCAATACAAAGCTCATAGACCAAACGCGCACGTTTTGAGGCCCGCGCTTCGAATTCGGCCCGGACGTCATCTGGCCAAGGCTCCCAGCCATCGCCTTTCTGTTTGAAGAGTGGGATCCCCTTTGCGGGATTACCATGCTCTTTCTTGATGAACCCGATCAAGCGCGCATGGTTCATCAAGATGACCATCACCTGAACCAGATAATTCGCCTGACGCCAGTGATCTGCATTCGCACGGTGCAGTTCGTAGATGTGGTGCGTCTCAATCCTAGCCGGATCCTTTTCGGCCCAGATTTCACGAATATGGCCAATGTAACGGCGGTAGTCTGACCTGGTGCGCGGCTTCAGCTTTGTGTAGGCGTTGCTTTCAAAATAACTCAGGATCAGAGCCTCAAAATTCCGTTTCACCGGCACTGGCGCGGGCTTGCCCTTGAGCAGCCGGTTGTAGTGATCCCAAAATTCGGGTGAGTTCGCATCCTCATGCATCATCACTGCGATTCCGCGTGAACGGCGGATAAAACGTAGGTAGCCACGGTCATTGTAAACATATTTGGGTAGGCTCTTACGGGTCATTCGCCCATTCTCAGATCACTATTGACTGTGTGACGTCAGCGCTTATGGGTCCAAATAGGGTGATTTGATAAGGGAGTGTTTCTGGCTCATCATAACCACTGAGGAGTGGACGATGAGACATA
>NVTS01000119.1 GCA_002732995.1 Marinosulfonomonas sp.
GGGTCGCGCCGTTGGACGTAAGGATGTTAAAGGTGCCTTGGCCAACGCCACCTGCCCCGCCATTATGCAGAGTAGCGCCATCACAAATGTCCGCAGCCAAACCATGTTCTACTTTTTCACCCGTCCAAAATCGGCCACATCTGTATCTTGACCCGCCTCGATAATCCCGCGCCGGATCGCCCGCGTGCGGGTGAAATAGTCAAACAGATGATCCCCGTCGCCGGTGCGAATGGCCCGTTGCAAGGCGAACAATTCTTCGGTGAAACGGCCCAGTATTTCCAGCGTCGCGTCCTTGTTGTTCAGAAAAACATCGCGCCACATGGTCGGGTCCGATGCCGCAATACGGGTGAAATCCCGAAAACCGGCGGCCGAATAATTCACCACTTCGGTGTCGGTCACGCGGCTTAAATCATCGGCCACACCGACCATCGTGTAGGCAATCAGATGCGGCGCATGGCTGGTCACGGCCAGCACCAGATCATGGTGGTCGGCCTCCATTTCATCGACCTGTGCGCCCATGCCGACCCACAAATCACGCAGACGTTGTATGGCGGCAACATCCGCGCCCTCAACCGGCACGATCAGACACCAGCGCCCGTCAAACAGCTCGGCAAAGCCTGACGTGGGGCCGGATTTTTCGGTCCCCGCCAGCGGGTGCGCCGGAATGAAATGCACACCATCAGGGATATGCGGGCCAACCGCATCAATCACCGCGCGTTTGACCGAGCCAACGTCGGATACCGTGGCACCCGTTTGCAAATACGGCCCGATTTCAGCGGCCACATTGCCCATCGCGCCGACCGGCACACAAAGCACCACCAGATCGGCCCCCTTGACCGCCTCGGCCGCACTGTCGCAAACCCGATCCACCAGCCCGATTTCAGCCGCCACTTTGCGGGTTTCGGCGGATCTGGCATAGCCGGTGATTTCGCCTGCCAAACCGCTGCGCCGCATCGCCAGCGCCATTGATCCGGCAATCAGGCCCAATCCGATCAGCGCCACACGATCATAAATCTGCGCCATCACCGCGCCTCCTTGAAACCGGCCACCGCATGGGCCACGCGGCGGCAGGATGCTTCATCACCGATTGTGATCCGCAAACAGTTTGGCAAGCCGTATCCGCCCACCAACCGCACGATCAGCCCTTGGGATTTCAGATAGGCGTCACAGGCCACGGCCTCTTGTTCTGAGGCAAAACGTGCCAGAATGAAGTTGGCTGATGATGCGTCCGACGGCACGCCCAAATCAGCCAAGGCTTTGACCAACCAAGCGCGCATCCTTGTGTTATCGGCACGGCATTTATCAATATAGTCCTGATCGCGCACCGCCGCGATGGCGGCAGACATTTGTGCCTCGGACAGGTTGAACGGCCCGCGCACACGGTTCAATGCATCGATCACTGCTTTTGGCCCGTATCCCCAGCCAATGCGCAATCCGCCCAGCCCGTAGATTTTAGAAAACGTGCGCGTCATCACCACGTTATCGCGCCCCTCGATCAGAGCTGCGCCCCCATCAAAGCCCTCGATATATTCAGCATAAGCCCCGTCCAGAACCAGCAATGCCTTGGGTGGAATACCATCGGCAAGACGGGCGATGTCGTTACCACCAATCATTGTGCCGGTCGGGTTGTTCGGGTTGGCGACAAACACCAGCCGTGTTTTATCGGTGCAGGCGGCCAGCAGGGCATCTACATCCGTGACCCGCTCGCGCTCTTTGGCCTCGACCGGGGTCGCACCAGCGGCATGTGCCGAAATACGATACATCGAAAAGCCGTGTTCAGTGAACAAAACCTCGTCGCCAACGCCCGCATAGGTCTGACATAGAAAGGTGATGATTTCGTCTGATCCGGCCCCGCAGATAATGCGCTCGGGGTCCAGCCCGTGCACTTCGCCAATCGCCGCGCGCAAGGGGGCTTGATCGGTCGACGGGTAGCGGTGCAATTGGAATGCCGCTTGGGTGAAGGCCTTTTGCGCCGCCTCCGAGGGCCCAAAAGGGTTCTCGTTCGAGGATAATTTCACCACATCCGACACCCCTTCAACAGCCGCTTTGCCGCTTTGGTAAAGGTCGATCTGCATGATCCCGGGTTGCGGATTAATATCTGCACTCATGGCTAGAATACTCCTGTCAAGAAGCGTTCTAGCTTAGGCTTTGGCGCATTGCCACCCAGATAAGACGGGCATTTGGCAACCGTTGCTTTGTGGTCAAACCCTAGGCGGCGTATCTAGCGGCCACTTCCTCAAATGTAGCGGCCAGCTCGTTCACGCTGTCGATGATATATTGCACCGTTTCATCCGTCATCAGATAGCCGAAGTTCAGCCTGATCCAGCCCGGTTTCTGCACCTCATTGCCCGCTAGAATTTCGCGGCGCAATTGATCGGAATATTCGCGGCCAATGCCCAACAACCGGTGTCCGTACGGCCCCGCACAGGCACATCCGCCACGGGCCTGAATGCCGTAAATATCACTGAGCATGCGGGTGAACATCTGCTCCGAAACGATCTGGCCCGCGGCATCGCGCACCAGAAACGAGAAAATCGGCAGCCGGTGCGCGGTTGGATTGCCCAGCAATTCTATCCGTGGGTTGTCGCGCCAACCCTCAACGGCCATATGCACCAGCACGTCCTCGCGCGCGGCAATCGCACTCTCGCCCACCGCCTCTTTGATCAAGAACACCAGTGCCGCACGGATGTCGCCAATGCCGTTCGGCGTGCCCGCTTCTTCGCGGGCTGCAACATCGCCAACGTAGTCATGATGCCACGGCGACACGAAACAAACCGTGCCCCCGCCCGGCCAACTGGGAACTGTGCTGCGCACAGCATTTTTGCGCATGATCAACACACCCGACGCCGCCGGCCCACCGACAAATTTATGCGCCGACACCACCACCGCGTCTTTTTCGACGTCCGTTCCGCAGCACATATCAATCGGCATATAGGGGCCAGCACAGGCATAATCCCAGACCGACAAAGCGCCGTGGTGTTTCAGCAGCCGAGACACAGGGTCGGCATCGGTGACGATCCCCGTCACGTTGGAGGCCGCCGAAAAGCTGCCGATCATCAAATCCGAACCCGCGTGATCCTTTAGCGCCTGTTCCAGCGCCTCCAGATCCGGCCCGCCTGTATCTGCTTCTGGAATTTCGACCACCCCGGCACGGCTTTCGCGCCACGGCAACATGTTGGAATGATGCTCGTAGGGGCCGATGAACACCACCGGATTTTTAGCCTCGTCAACGCCCAGCAGCGGCACCATTTTATTCAACCCCGCCGTCGCGCCCGCGCCGGTAAACACCACGCTGCAATCATCGCTCGCTTTGGTCATACGGGCGATTTCTGCGCGTGCCTGTTCGCGCAAACGGGTCATATACGCCCCGCAATACGACGCCTCAGTGTGGCTGTTGGCGTAAAAGGGCAGCACATGTTCGTTGATGAAATCCTCGACCTGCCGAACCGCCCGCCCCGAAGCAACATAATCAGCATAGGTCAGCGGCACGTCGCCGTTTTCACCGGGGATCATAATCCCTTCGCCGATCAGGCCTGCGCGTAGATCTGCAAGGATTGTGTTTGTTGAAATCTGGGTTTTAAACGCGGTCAGGGGCATGGTATTTCCTTTTTTACAATAATTACCCCTTATGAATGCAAAATCATCCTGTATTTTCTTGCTTATTTGCATGTTTCGTTGTCAATTAACCCAATGAAGCATGGAATATCAGATCATATTGACCGGAAAATTCTGAAAGAGCTGCAAATCAACGCCGATCTTTCACAGCGTCAACTGGCCGACCGCATCGGGATTTCCCAGAATGCCTGTTGGCGGCGGTTGCGAACATTAACGGCTGCGGGGGTTCTGCAAGGGGCCACCGCGCGGCTGGATCGTCAACAACTGGGCCTTGGGCTTGTGGTGTTCGTCATGCTGCGCACCCGGCACCATTCAGCGGATTGGCTGGCGCGATTTCGCCGCCACGTTCTGACCATTCCCGAGGTGGTGGATTTTCACCGTATCGGCGGCGATTACGACTATCTGCTCAAGGTGGTAACCGAAGATATGGCCAGTTATGACCGTGTTTACCAGCGGTTGATCGAAAAAGTAGAGCTGGATTCGGTCACATCCTATTTTGCCATGGAAACCATCGCCGAAGGACGGCCCCTGCCTTTGTAGTCTGTTGCAAATCAACCCTGCCTAAAGGCCGGTTTTTACTAACCAATCATAGACTTACAGAAGACCAAACACAAAAGGGCCGTGCAAAATACACAGCCCTTTCGTAAACTCTTTGGAGGCAGCGAAAATTAGTTCTTCGCGTAGAATTCCACCACCAGATTTGGCTCCATCATCACCGGATACGGCACATCGCCCAAACCCGGGGTGCGCACGAATGTCGCTGTCATTTTTGAATGATCCGCATCAATGTAATCAGGCACATCGCGTTCGGCCAATTGCACGGCTTCCAGCAGAACCACCATTTGCTTGGAACGATCACGCACTTCGATCACGTCACCCTCTTTCACACGATACGACGGGATGTTCACTTTTTTGCCGTTCACACGAACAYGGCCGTGGTTCACGAACTGGCGGGCCGCAAACACGGTTGCTACGAATTTCGCGCGGTACACAACAGCGTCCAGACGACGTTCCAGCAGGCCGATCAGGTTTTCACCGGTGTCACCTTTGACACGCTCGGCTTCGCCATAGATGCGACGGAATTGTTTTTCGGTCAGATCGCCGTAATAGCCCTTGAGCTTTTGCTTGGCACGCAGCTGAATGCCGAAATCCGACAGTTTCTGCTTGCGGCGCTGRCCRTGTTGGCCGGGGCCATATTCACGACGRTTTACGGGKGAYTTKGGGCGRCCCCAAATRTTTTCGCCCATGCGGCGRTCTAGTTTGTGCTTGGCAGCBGTGCGTTTGGTCACGGCTGTTCTCCTTCAGATACATGTGCGCAGATGCGCAAGAAGGGCGTTGTCCTTTCCCTCGCCTTTTCAGGGTCGGGCGACAGGCATCCCCTTACAGGGGCCACCAACACCAAATGAAATCCCCAGCCGATTAAAGCTGGGAACTTGGGGCTTCTAGGCGGCTATCGGATCAGAGTCAATGGTGAACGACAGCATCATATTTCAATATTTCCACCTCGGATGGCGAAAGGTTGCGCCGTGCGTAATCACCGTAAGCATTCGGGTCTTTCTCAAGCTCCGGATTAACCTCGAACAAGCGCTCGCACTGGCCCTTATCAATCGCACTTAGCGATGTATTGGCCGGATGGAAACTCTCGGTCTCGACGCCATTTGCCCATACCACATGGTGCCGCTCAAGCATCAGATGGATATAGGTCACTTCGCGCATCCCGTGCTCGATCAAAACATTATGGTCATTCACCAGATCCTTGGCCGCAACCAATACTTCGGGCGTATTAAACAGCACATTGGCCGCCGGGCCTTTTACCAGCAGCCGGTGATCTGGCGACACCAGCAAATCCTCATCCGGCTCACCCTCACCCAGCGCTCCTGCCAGAATTCGCACAGGGCGCAAATGCGGCATCACATGCAGCCGCGCGCCCGTCATCCGGCGCTGACCAATCCACAGGATTTCCTGTCCGCCATCATCCTTGGTTTGCAACCTGTCACCTTCGCCCAGTCCCTCAACCAGCCGTGGCCCATCGGGGGTCAGGATTCTGGTCCCCTTTGTGAAACAGATAACGCCACCTGTTTGCCCCCCCATCCGGTCCGGAACCGGTTTCCCGATTGAACAGCTCACCACCCACATGCCGGTCTGCACCGGCGGTATTTCATCCAGAAACATCAATAGCGGCGGGGCATCATCGCCAACCTCGATCAAGGTAGCAGTAAAGGTGCGCCGCCCATCCGTTATGACAAATCCACCATCCATGACCGGATCATCAATCTGGATGTCATCGTAATTTTTCTTTGGTTGTAGCGCTGYGCCAACCAGACGGCGCACTGTGCGTGCCGCCCGTTTGCGTAAATCTGCCACCTCTTTTGCCCCATCCAAAAGCAGCAACTCAGTCGGGCCATCAACCCGCACCGCATCACCCGTCCAGCGCCACGCCGCCCCGACCGACAACATATCGGTGGATGCAGCCCGCAAGCCGTCTACTTCTGTTTGCGACCATGAAATGACAAACGTGCCTCGAAAGCCCGTTTCCATATCTGAACGCCTGCCTCATCGTTTTTATAGTTATTATTACAGACAAGGTAGCACAAAACGAATCACTCTGAATAGAGTCCGATTCGTTTTTTTTCACGGGCGCGCGTGCGGCCCTAGAATCGCCAGCTAAACCGGGCCGATCCGACAATCTGGCCTTCCGGCTGACCAACGAATTCCTCGCTTAACCACGTCACCCCGTAAAACGCCGACCGTTTGCCGCTTTGCCAATGCAAACCGGCCCGCAAACGCGACCGCGTATCGGTCAAAACATACCCCGCCGATGCAGGCAGATAAATGCTGCTCTCGACCTTGGCGATGTCAGCGCCCAAAACAAAAGTGCCGCCCCGCGCCGCAACCTGCGTTCCACGATACAGATGCCCCGTCGTAACACCGCGCAACAGCAAATCCTTTTGCCCAACGCGCCCGATCAGTAAATCCGCGCCGATCCGGATCAGCACTTCGTCACCGGCACGACCCGCAACAAACGGGCGCAGCATTATCCGGTCAGAAAACCGCAAAGGCTGGGCAATCTCGGTCGATATTGTTGGATGAAACCCGTTTGAGATCTGGTTGCCCAGCACCAGCGCTGAAGGGGCCGTAACCCCCAGAACATCATGAAACTGGCGCTGCATATCACCCAGACCGGTCTGTTTGCCGGTGATCACCAGATCAACACCCATGCTCACTTCGACTTGATTGGCACGATAATGCGTATGGACCCCCAAAGACCACGCACCGGCGAACTGCCGATCCCCTGCCGCCGGAGTGGTCAGGTTTTCCGGCGCGAACACTTCACCACGGATACGATATTCTAGTATATCGCCAAACCGCGTTGGCCGTTGGCCGCTCCACGCACTGCGCCCCCGCAGCTTTGAAACAACATAGGATCCTGTGCGCCAGCGGTCCTCGCCATCGCCCAAAATATCATTGGTCAACAAACGGCCAAAACCCAGCGTCACACGCTCGCCCGCGACGGCAGGCGCGGAACCCGTCACAAAACCGATCAATAATGCACAAAAAAATCCAAGGCGTGCCATTTGCATCCCGATATCCAATCCCGTTTACGCCCCGACCTGCGAATATAAAGGAACGAAGACATCCCGCCTAGTGCAGTCGCGCAACAGATTTCGACAAATTTCACCTGGCGATAGTGAACCACTACCGGCTGAGGCCGGTAGCATCCCGTTTGGAATGTAATTCCAGGTACTGCATGATGATCTCGTCGGTCACATTCCCCGATGTTGTCGA
>NVTS01000120.1 GCA_002732995.1 Marinosulfonomonas sp.
GCCGGATGAGGCATACTTCGGAGATAAAGAAATGATGAAAGCGGCATGATAACCAAACACGATACACTTTAACTCAGACGCAAACCTGTTCGGARAAGCCGGACCACTTCAGTGTAGGGTGGACCAATTTACTCATACACAGAAGATCTGACACTCCCGCCCCAATACCACTTACAACTCCTCAAAATCCGGCTTTGGCTTGCGAATAAACGCAGGCACCGAATGGAACGACAGTTTCTCGATCGCCAGCCCTTTATCGGCCGCCAGATCATCAATCGCCTCGGTTGCACCCACCACAGATGTGTAGTCATCAATCACGATCAACCCGCCGGGCACAACACGGTCATACAACGCCTCAAGTGCGAATTCGGTTGGCTCTTTCACATTCAAATCCAGATGCAGCAACGCAATCCGGCAGGCGGGGTTGTTCATTACAAAATGCGGCAGCGTATCACTGACATTTCCCTCCAACAGCTCGATATTTTCAAACCCTTTGCGTTTGAAAATTTCATCCACCTGCGTGCGGCTTAACCCGTCACCGGCCCGCGATACAAATGCTTCGACATATTCCTGATCAACGTCCAGCTCCACCCCCTTGGTTGGAAACTTTCCAAAGGTGTCAAAGCCAACAATCCGGCGCGAATAGCTGTTTTCCAGCAGTTGGCGAAAGGTGGCCCAACGGATCATCGAGCCCGCCTTGAACACACCCATTTCAAACACATCCCCGGGCAGGTTCAGGATCATCTGATACAACCCATAATGGGCCAGAAATTTATTAATCCTTGAGGGGTGCGAAAACCAGAAATAGCCGTTTTCCCAATCCCAGGCGCGATCACTGGCCAGCCCGTCAATTTCCATCACTTTGTCGATCTTACCCATACTCAATCCGTTCGCTATTACCGTCAAACGCGCCATCACGCATATCCTAGGTCTAGCAATGCAACAAAACAGTGAATGCCACGTTAACCCCCTGCCAATTCCCGCAGAAAAAGCATCGTTTGTATGAAGGCGGAGAAGGTTGGCGATCTGCGTATCACACCCGAAAATGTGTTTTCTTTGACTGTGCAGTCAATGACTTAGGCCCATTGCGCGAACCTCGCGCGGCGATACCCCGAATTCCTCGCCAAAGGCACGAGTCATCACGCTTGGATCACGGTAAGCAGGGTTTCAGGTGCCGAACGTGCGTTGCGCCTAGGCAGGGCAGCATAAGAAACTGTAAAAGCAGCTATGACGCAACTCTATTTCTTTGGGTTTTTGACTGCCGGTGTTTTCACCTTGATGCCCAGGCGCATTGGTTATCACGTTTTGAGCAGGATTCTATTATACCCACGCCATTCGTTACCCAGTATTGCATCTTCGCAAATTCGTGGCGATGGCGGGCATTGATTTTATGCAGCATCAAGCAGACCGGAAGTCGGTGAAACGCGCTGGTTAACACTTGGCGACTGATCCATGCACACCGCCTATTATGTCTATTATCGCCTTTTAACACTTGCGTGCCGGTGCTTTTCAACCTCCAGAATGGTTTGGCTTTCATCCAGCAGGAAGGCAAGGAAACTACGTGCTGCCAGCGACAGCTTCTTGCCGCGCAAATGGACCGCATACCAGCGGCGTATTAACGGGAAACCCGCGACATCCAGAATCTCGATTTGCCGGGAGCGCAACTCAAGTTCCAGATTTCGCCGCGACAAAACCGAAATTCCAAGCCCCGCCATGACGCCTTGTTTGATGGCYTCGGYRKKGSYMAKYACSMKWTATGGCGTGAGTTTCAGTCCTTTTTCAGCCAACAGGCGGTCCACGGCCTGTCTTGTGCCCGATCCCGGCTCGCGCACTAGAAACCGTTCTTGTGCCAGTGTTTCGAGCGTGATGTTACACTGCCCCGCAAGCGGATGACCACGCGGCGCCACCACCAACATTTCATTGTCTATGAACGGATAGGCCTTGACCGCCAGCTCGTCCGGCACCTGCCCCATGATCAACAAGTCGTCCTGATTGGATCGCAGCCGTTCCAGCACCTCGGCGCGGTTGGTGATGGTCAGGCGGGGACGCACCTTYTGGTGTTCCTCCACGAACGCCCCCAATAGGCGCGGCATGAAGTAGGCGGCGGTGGTAATAACGGCAATATGGATCTCGCCGCGGACCTCGCCTCTCAACTCGTCCGCCAGATCGCCGAGTGCTGCAAAGTTGGCGAGAATTTCCTGCGCCGTGGAATAGACTTCGCGCCCCGCCGCCGTGGCATGGATCTGCCGGCCGGCATTTTCCAGTAATGGCAGATCCAGAGTTTCGCTCAATTTTTTGATCTGCATCGAAACCGTGGGCTGAGACAGGTTCAGGGCTTCGGCGGCGCGGGTGACGCCTTCCAGCCGAACTACGGTTTCAAATATTTGCAACTGGCGCAGGGTGACATTGGGCAACAGGCGGCCAACAGGGTTATTCATAGATAAACCTCTATGCATAAATTAAAAACAATCTATTATTCTTTATATGTGAGCCCTGTATATATGTCCACATGTGGTTATGCCGCACAGAAAATTCAAACCGAAGTTGGGAGATACCATGCTTGACCAAACCAGTCGCTACGCCGACCTGACCCTGAGTGAAGAAAAATTGATGGCCGAGGGCAAACATGTTCTGAGTGCTTACAAAATGAAACCGGCCCCCGGTTTTTTTGACTATGTTGGCACCGCTGCGCATTTTTGCGCCGAGAGTTCAACCGGAACCAATGTGAATGTTTCGACCACGGACGATTTCACCAAGGGCCTCGATGCGATTTGTTATTTCGTTGACGAAGAAAAAGAGCTGATGAAGATCGCCTATCCGATCGATCTGTTTGACCGCAACATCACCGATGGCCGCGCCATGGTGGTGTCGCTGATGACCTGCATGATCGGTAACAATCAGGCTATGGGCGATGTGGAATACGCAAAGATGCTCGATTTCTGGGTGCCGCCAAAATTCCTGCGCCTGTTTGATGGCCCGTCCAAGGGCATTCAGGACATGTGGCGCATTCTGGGCCGCGATCTGGACAATGGCGGCATGGTTGTCGGCACCATTATCAAGCCTAAACTGGGCCTGCGTCCGAAACCCTTTGCTGATGCTTGCTACCAGTTCTGGCTGGGTGGCGACTTTATCAAAAACGACGAGCCACAGGGCAATCAGGTCTATGCGCCGATGAAAGAAAGTATTCCGTTGATTGTCGATGCGATGAAGCGGGCAATGGATGATACAGGCGAGGCCAAGATTTTCTCGGCCAATATCACCGCAGATGATCCTGCCGAGATGATCGCACGTGGTGAATATGTGCTTGAGCAGTTTGGCATGCACGCCGAGAACGTCGCCCTTTTGGTTGATGGTTTTGTCGGTGGCTGTGGCATGGTGACAACCGCGCGGCGCAATTTTCCGAACCAGTTCATTCACTATCACCGTGCAGGTCACGGCATGGTCACGGGCGAGGAATCCAACCGCGGCTACACCGCCCTTACCCATATGAAATGGGCGCGTATGTCAGGGGCGTCGGGCATCCACACCGGCACCATGGGGTACGGCAAAATGGAAGGCTACAAAAGCGACACGATGCTGGCAGACATGCTGACCGAAGATTCGATGATGGGCACTCATTTCCATCAGGAATGGGAGCGCATGAAACCGACCGCACCGATCATCTCGGGTGGCATGAACGCATTGCGCCTGCCGGGTTTCTTTGACAATCTTGGCCACTGTAATGTCATCCAGACTTCGGGTGGTGGTGCATTGGGTCACAAGGATGGGATCGCGTCCGGTGCGACCTCGCTGCGTCAGGCTTACGAGGCTTGGCAGGAAGGTGTCGATCTGGTTGAATACGCCAAGGATCACCCTGAAACGCGCGGCGCATTTGAAACCTTCCAGGATGATGCCGACACATTCTATCCGGGCTGGCGCGAAAAACTGGGCGTCCACAAGTAAGCCCAAAATGATAATACGCCCCCCCGCCGGTCATGGTGGGGGGATGTCATAAAACACGGGGAAATAGGTATGACTGACGCATCGCAATACATGATCGACAAAGAACCCTATTACCAGATCACCGGGGACGAGGTGTCCCTTTACCAGTCGGCTTATAACAGCCGCTTGCCGGTGATGGTCAAAGGGCCAACCGGTTGCGGCAAATCCCGTTTTATCGAATATATGGCCTNGAAATTGCAAAAGCCGCTGATCACCGTGGCCTGTAACGAGGACATGACCGCCGCCGATCTGGTCGGGCGGTTCCTGCTGGATGAAAACGGCACACGTTGGCAGGACGGCCCGCTGACCGTGGCAGCGCGCATCGGCGCGATCTGTTATCTCGACGAGGTGGTCGAGGCACGGCAAGACACCACCGTGGTGATCCACCCGCTGACCGATCACCGGCGGGTGCTGCCGCTGGACAAAAAGGGTGAGCTGCTGGAAGCGCATCGCGATTTCCAATTGGTGATCTCGTATAATCCGGGCTACCAGAGCCTGATGAAAGACCTGAAGCAATCCACCAAGCAACGCTTCACGGCGCTTGATTTTGACTATCCGGCTAAACCCGCCGAAGCAGCTATTGTGGCGCGTGAAGGCGGTGTCGATGCTGCCGTTGCCGAAAAGCTGGTGGATGTGGCCCATACGGCGCGTAACCTGAAAGGGCACGGGCTGGACGAAGGCATTTCCACCCGCCTTCTGGTCTACGGTGCGATGTTGATAGCCGGCGGCGTGGCGCCGGTCGAGGCGGCCAAGATGGCGATGGTGCGGCCGCTGACCGATGACGCGGATATTCGCGCTACTCTGGATGCGGCGGTGGAGTTGATCCTCGGCTAAAGCGAACACCTTGATTTTCGAGCAGCTTGATTTTAAGGAGAGGCGCGATGATGACCCCGCAAGTTCAGGCATGGCGTGACCGGCTGAAATGCACCGTTGCCCGGGTGGACTATATTTTTGAGGACGCCCTGCTCGAGGCGCTGGAAACCCTGTCACCCGAGGGGGCGGACGCTTGGCTGGCTGGCGCAGATCGGGTTTGCGCACTGGGGCGCGGCACCGAACTGGTGCTGATTTTCCTCGATGAAATTCCCCAAGTGGTGCGCCACAGCGACGAGGATATCATCCCCGAGATCGCCGAAATGGCGGCGCTGCTGTCGGAATACGCTGTGCCGCGCGCCATCAGCCCGTTTCTGGCGACGTTGCCGGCTGTAGCGCGACGACTGGGCAGCGCCAGCTTGCTGCGCTCCTGGTTTGAACTGGTCCGGCGCATGGCGATCGAGGCCGCAAAGGGCACCCAGCCTTTGGTCGAGATTGCACCATACCTGTTTGGTCAACTGTCCATGGGCGCGGTTGAGAGCTGGATCAAATACGGCATGCGGGTTTACCGTGAACACCCGCATCGTTTGCCGGACTACTTCAGCCTGCAATCCGCCGATGCCAAGGCTATGTTGGTGCGTGAACGCTCAGGCACCCTTTTCATGGATCACGACCGGCAGTTGCGCATGTTTCAACGCGCGATGTTTGACGTCGAATTCGACTTTCGGCCTTTTTCCGAAGCCTTTGACATTGCACGAAAACCTCGCCCGCATCTGGACCGTCTGGGCTTTCACATCCCGGATGTTTACGAGGATTTGGGCCCCATCAGCGGCATCGACCGTTACCGCGCGATGATCGCCCATATGATGGCGCATAAAACCTGGTCTCGCCCCTATCTGGCCGACAATTTCAGCACCTTTCAACATATCTGTATCGAGGTATTTGAGGACGCGCGCATTGAACATCTGGCCATGCAAAAATTCCCCGGCCTGCGCAAATTATGGCTGTCGATGCACCCGGTGCCAAAGCCCGGAACCTGCCCCGAAGGCTGGTCGTGCATTCGCCACAAGCTGGCCATGCTGTCTTATGCCCTGCTGGCACCGGACCACAATTACAGTGATTCCGGCCTGTTGGATTATGTTGCCCGGTTTCGCACCCGTATCGACAAAGATCCGTATGACGCCAGCCTGTCCAGCGATCTGGGCGTGCATTGGCTGAAGGACAATCACGAACATGATTTTCGGCTGCCAAAGGTCTGGTTTGAAGATACGGTCGTGTCTTACCGCGACGACAACCGGTATCTGTGGCATTTTCTGGAGCAGGTCGAGGATGCCGATGATTTCACCTCTGACCACGGGGCTGAGCCCTTGAAGGAAGACGTGGATGACGGGCTGATGCCACCACAGCACTATCCCGAATGGGACCATGATGTTCAGAATTACCGCCCTGATTGGGCAACAGTCTACGAGGCGCTGCAAACGCCCGGAGATGCAGGGCATATTGATCGGCTGCTGGACAAACACAAGCGCTTGTCCCGACAGCTCAAAGCTATTGTTGATATGCTAAAACCCCAGCAACGGCGGCGTGTGCGCTATCAGGAAGAGGGCGATGATCTCGATCTTGATGTTGCCATTCGCGCTGCCATTGATTTCCGCATCGGCTCAACACCGGATACCCGCATCCACCAGAGCCACGTGCGCGACGGGCGCGATATTTCGGTGTTGCTCCTGCTGGACCTATCGGAATCGATTAACGATGTGCCTAAAGGGGCGCAAAGCACGATCCTCGAGCTTAGTCAGGAAGCCAGCGCCTTGCTGGCCACGGCGGTCGAGGCGCTGGGGGATCCGTTTGCGATTGCCGGCTTCTCCTCGAACACCCGCCACGAGGTGCGATACACACATTTCAAGTCATTTGCAGAAACCTGGAGCGATGTCCCCRAGGCGCGGCTGGCTGGAATGCGTGCGGGCCATTCAACCCGCATGGGGGCCGCCCTTCGCCATGCCGGGCACTATCTTGGCATGCGCCGCGAGGAAAAACGCCTGTTGCTGGTGCTGACCGATGGTGCCCCGCATGATATCGACGTGGAGGATCCGCAATATTTGCAGGATGATACGAGGGTCGCGGTGAACGAGCTGAGCGCCAAGGGTATCACCACCTACTGCATCAGTCTCGATCCTGCCGCGGATGATTATGTCTCGGATATTTTCGGGCGCAATAATTTCACTGTGATCGACAAGGTCGAACGGCTGCCGGAAAAACTGCCGCGCCTGTTCATGAGTCTGACCAAGTAAAGTAGCGTCTTGATGGGCATCATGGATTTGTAGACACCTCGCTTGGCCATTTTAAATGTAAGGAGGGCAGGATACTCAGAAACAAATTTACCAAAGCCTTACCATTCGACCGCTGACGCAAGTACGCGCTGGGGTAATCCCCCCATTTTTAATGGGGTCCGCCTATAGAATTATGCGTCCATTTTCAGTTTCATAGCAGGTGTGATCCCGCCGATGCCCATGTTGGGGCGGTCGTTGTTGTATGTCCAGAGCCAATCTGTGGCCTGTTCCTGAGCCT
>NVTS01000121.1 GCA_002732995.1 Marinosulfonomonas sp.
CGGTCGCGCGTTTCCTGCTGGCGGGCGGGCAGTTTGTCGATCGATCGCGTCAGTTCACGCACGGTCCAGGGGATCGGTTTGCGCAATAAAATCGTGCCGTCCTTGCCAATCAGCACCAGCATAAACCCGCGCGGGCGCAATTTTTCGCGCAGCGGGGTCTCGGCGCTTGGGTCTGTGTCGGTGATCACAACCACGTCGCGGATACTTAATTCTTCAGGTAATTCAGCCAGCAAATCCATTTGTTTCTTGAACCGTGGGTCTTGGGCTGAGTCGGCAAAAACAATGACGGGGCGGGCAACCCATAAAAAATCATTCAAGTTTGTATCAATTGTGGCTGCAATAGGCGCGGCGACGGGCTCATCCGGTGCAGCAACCTCTTGCACCTGGGCAAGGGTGGAATTCGAAATAAATACCGCAATAACAAAGGCGAAAAGCTGTTTCATCGGGTCTCCTGACCTGATTGATATAGGCATGTTTCAAGCCGTTGCGAAGGGGCAAATTGTCTGCTTGCGAAAATATGTTGCTGTTAATCCTCTGATCATGGTGTCGGGCTAATGTCGGGGCCTAAATACCATTTTCGGGCGGCATGGGCTGCCTTTTCAGGCGGAGTAGTACATTTCGTGGACGTTATCCTGCATTTGGGTGCCCACCGCACCGGCACAACGACCCTTCAAAAGTATCTGGAGAATAACCGTGATAATCTGAATGGAATCGGCACGGAATTCTGGGGGCCGAACCGGACACGGGCCGGATTGTTCAGCGGTATGGTCAAGAATCCTGCAAATATTACACATGAAGCGGTGTTGCGCGGGGAGCGCGCGTCCGGCCTGATTCGGATGGAGCTGTCACGGCTGGAGATTTCCGGCGTGAAATCGCTGATTGTCAGCGAGGAAAATATGATTGGCGCGATGTGGGATAACCTGTCTGTCGGCAGGCTCTACCCTGATGCGCGAGCACGGCTGGACCGTTTCGCGGGGGCTTTCGGGTTTGGTTGCAAACGGGTGGCGATCTCGATCCGGTCTTACGACAAATACTGGGCCTCGGTTTATGCCTTTATGGTCGAACGGGGGCGGCCGATGCCGGATATTCAGGGTATGGACCGATTGGTGACGCAACCGCGCCGCTGGCGCGATGTTATCCGCGAGGTTGCATCGGTATTTCCGGCAGCTGAGCTGGTGGTTTGGCCGTTTGAAGGGATGATTGGTCAGGGCGATCATCAACTGGCGGTATTGAATGGCGGGGTGGTGCCGGACAGGATGCGCGGGCGGCGGGATTGGCACAATGCGTCAGCGGGCTGTGCAAAACTGCGACAGGTGCTGCTGGATCGGGGCGACATGGCCAATGCGGCGGGTTTGCCGGATGATAATACCCGCTGGCAACCCTTTGGAGACCATCACATTGCAGGTTTTCAAGCGCAATATGACGAAGATATCGCATGGCTGCGCAATGGTGCGGACGGCATTGCGACCTATGTAGAAAATTCAGACAGTGGACCAGCAGGGATACATCTGCGGCCAGTGCAAACGGAAAGAGGACATTTCCATGACCAACAAGAAAGCGGCGTGGGCTAAGCGCGCAGAAAAAGAACTGCGCGGGCGCACGTTGGACGATCTGACGTGGCAAACGCCCGAGGGCATTGCTGTGCAGCCAGTTTATACGGCGGATGATACCGCAGGGCTGGAGCATATGGGATCGATGCCCGGCGAGGTGCCGTTTACCCGTGGCCCCCGCAGCACCATGTATACGGGGCGCCCGTGGACCATTCGCCAATAYGCYGGMTTTTCYACCGCYGARGAMWSMAAYGCWTTYTAYCGYCGTRMKCTRGCGGCKGGYCAAMAAGGSSTKTCKGTKGCYTTTGATCTGGCCACGCATCGCGGATACGACAGCGACCATGAGCGCGTGGTTGGCGATGTCGGCAAAGCGGGCGTTGCGATCGATTCCGTCGAGGATATGAAAATTCTGTTTGACGGCATCCCGCTGGGCGAGGTTTCGGTCTCGATGACGATGAATGGTGCGGTCATTCCGGTACTGGCCAGCTTCATCGTTGCGGGTGAAGAGCAGGGGGTTGATCGCGCGGCCCTGTCGGGCACGATCCAGAACGATGTCCTGAAAGAATTCATGGTGCGCAATACCTATATCTACCCGCCCGAACCCTCGATGCGGATTGTCAGCGATATTATCGAGTTCACCTCGGCCGAGATGCCGAAATTCAACTCGATCTCGATMTCGGGYTAYCACATGCAAGAGGCKGGSGCGAACCTYGTGCAGGAAYTGGCRTTYACGCTGGCMGAYGGSMRSGAATAYGTRMRSGCSGCRMTTGCGNCGGGGNATGGATGTGGATGCGTTTGCCGGGCGATTGTCGTTCTTTTTCGCCATCGGTATGAACTTTTTCATGGAGGTCGCCAAATTGCGGGCTGCACGGTTCCTGTGGCATAAAATTATGTCGGAGTTTAACCCGAAAAGCGAGAAATCCCTGATGTTGCGCACTCATTGCCAGACATCGGGCGTGTCACTGCAAGCACAAGATCCCTACAACAACATCGTGCGCACCGCTTACGAGGCGATGTCGGCGGTGCTCGGTGGAACCCAATCGTTGCACACCAACGCCTTTGATGAAGCCATCGCGCTGCCCACCGATTTTTCGGCCCGTATCGCGCGCAACACCCAGCTGATATTGCAAAATGAAACCGGCGTGACCAATGTGGTCGACCCGTTGGCGGGGTCTTATTACGTTGAAAAACTGACATCGGATTTGGCCGAGGAGGCGTGGAAAATTATCGAAGAGGTCGATGCGATGGGCGGCATGACCAAGGCGGTGGCGTCGGGCATGCCCAAATTGCGGATCGAGGAAGCGGCGGCACGACGCCAAGCGGCGGTGGACCGTGGCGATGACGTGATCGTTGGTCTTAACAAATTCCGGTTGGAGGTCGAGGACGAGATCGACATTCTGGATGTGGACAATGTGGCGGTGCGCGAAAGTCAGGTGACACGATTGGCCGATATTCGGGCCAAACGCGATCAGGCGGCGTGCAATGCGGCGCTTTTGAAGCTGGAAGAGGCGGCTGCATCCGGCATGGGCAACCTGCTGGAAATTGCAATCGTAGCCGCGCGGGCGCGGGCAACTGTGGGAGAAATCAGCATGGCGATGGAGAAAACATTCGGGCGGCACCGCGCCGAGGTGAAAACATTGGCGGGCGTCTATGGCGCGGCTTATGAAGGCGATGAAGGCTTCGCCGCAATCCAGAAATCGGTCGAGGATTTTGCTACGGAAGAGGGCCGTCGCCCACGCATGCTGGTGGTGAAAATGGGTCAGGACGGCCATGATCGCGGGGCCAAGGTGATTGCCACGGCGTTCGCCGATATCGGGTTTGACGTGGATGTTGGCCCGCTGTTCCAGACCCCACAAGAGGCGGCGCAGGATGCGGTGGATAATGATGTGCATGTGGTCGGGATTTCGTCGCAAGCGGCGGGGCACAAAACGCTGGCACCCAAGCTGGTCGAGGCGTTGAAGGCGGCGGGGGCGGAAGATATCATTGTGATCTGCGGTGGGGTTATTCCGCAGCAGGATTATGATTTTCTGTTTAAGGCCGGGGTGAAGGCGATATTCGGGCCGGGCACGAACATCCCCGAAGCGGCGCAGGATATATTGCGGATTATACGTGAGGCGAAGGCGGAGTAAGGGATTCCAGGCGCTCCGCGCGGGAGGTATTTATGAAAAGAAGAGGGGGGGGCAGGGCCATGCTTGAACTTGATCATTTGGCGGTCGCCGCCAGCACTTTGGCGGATGGTGTGGCGGCTGTTGAAGAGGCTTTGGGCGTGGATCTGGCGGGTGGTGGCGAGCACCCAAAGATGGGCACGCACAACCGGCTGCTGGGTTTGGGGGACGTGTATCTGGAGGTGATTGCGATCAATCCAGATGCCGCGGGGCCGGATCATCCGCGCTGGTTTGATCTGGACAATTTCACCGGTGCACCACGGCTGACCAACTGGATTTGCCGCACCGATAATTTGGAGGCCGCAATTGAGGCCAGCCCTGACGGGGTGGGGGTGCCTGTTGCCTTGAGCCGTGCGGATTTGCGCTGGCGGATGGCGGTGCCTACGGATGGTAAATTGCCGTTTGATAATGCCTATCCGGCGCTGATCCAGTGGGAAGGTTTGGCGCATCCGGCGGCACGTTTGCCCGATGTGGGGTGCCGACTGTTGCGGTTGGAGATTGCCCACCCCGAGGCGCTCGCTTTGAAAGCGGCTATGGCCGGGAATTTGAACGATGCGCGGGTTGTCATTTCGCAAGGGGGTGCGCTGGCGTATCGGGCCGAGATTGAAACGCCGCACGGGGTTCGGGTGTTGGGATGATCCCTGTTACAAAACTATTGAATTAAGCAGTTTGTATTACACAGAAACAGAATGCCCCCTAAGGGTGGGGGAATTCTGATACTTTTTAATCTGAAAAATACAAAGTGCTCGACGTGACCTGACAGTCGGTTAAATACCCGTTAACGTGGCCGCATGTCTTTGTGGAGTCGAATTGCTGATGCGTTGTCCGCCCTTGCCAGTGGTGAGGGGTTGAGCAAGGTATTTGAGCGCCTGCGCACACCGCCCGAACAAACTGTCGGCTTTACCATTGCAGTGATCGCGCTGGGCGCAAAGATGGCCAAGGCCGACGGGTTGGTGACGCGCGACGAGGTCACGGCATTTCGCGAGGTGTTCACCATCCCCCTTGAGGAAGAGGCTAATGCGGCGCGGATTTTTAATATGGCGCGCACAGATGTGGCCGGTTTCGAGGAATACGCCCACCGGATTGTGGCGATGTTTGGCACGCGGCGCGCGGCCTTGTTCGACCTGATGGAGGGGTTGTTTTTTATCGCGGTTGCCGATGGCGAGTATCACCCGAAAGAGGATGACTTTCTGGATCGGGTGCGGCTGATTTTTGGCATGGAGGAGCGCGAGTTCCGCACAATGCGGGCGCAGTTTGTTGCCGATGCGGTGCCTGATCCATATGACGTGTTGGGGGTTGCGCCGGATGCCACACCGGATGAAATCCGCACGGCGTATCGTGCGTTGGTGCGTGAAACCCATCCGGACAGAATGGCCGCTAGGGGGGTTCCGCAAGAAGCGGTGAAGCTGGCAGAGGGACGATTGATGGTGATCAATAATGCCTGGGACGAGATACAGAAAGCGGCGGCGTGATGCGGATTGCCACCTATAATGTTGAATGGTTTGACAGCCTGTTTGATCAGGACGGGGCACTGTTGATGGATGGTGGATGGTCGCGGCGCCATAATGTGACGCGGGTGCAGCAGCTAGAGGCATTGGCCAAGGTGTTCACGGCGATGGATGCCGATGCGGTGATGGTGATCGAGGCACCTGACAGCAGCCACAAGCGCAACGGCACAAAGGCGCTCGAGGCGTTTGCCGCGCGGTTCGGGTTGCGCACACGCAAGGCGCTGATCGGCTTTGCCAACTCCACGCAGCAGGAAATATCGCTGCTGTATGATCCCGATAAGATCACGGCGCGCCACGATCCGATAGGTGATATGACCGGCAAGAAAGGCGCACCGGATGCGCCGCGTTTTGACGGGGTGTTTCGTCGTGATCTGGACGTGGACGCAGCGCCGGAATTGATCACATTCTCCAAGCCGCCGCTAGAGGTGGCGCTAAAAACCAAAGCCGGTGCCGCGGTGCGGTTGATCGGGGTGCATATAAAATCCAAGGCCCCACACGGGGCGCGCGGAAAAGTCGAAGTGATGCGCAAGGCAATTCAGAATCGGCGCAAGCAGATGGCGCAATGTATCTGGCTGCGCCAGCGGGTCGAGGCGCATTTGGCGGCAGATGAATCCGTGATGGTTATGGGAGATTTCAATGAKGGCCCGGGGCTGGACGAATACGAAAAACTGTTCGGCCGCTCCAGCGTTGAAATTGTGCTGGGCGAGGAGGGGCAGCATTGCCTGTTTGACCCGCACGCGCAAATGATCCTGAGCCGTAAATTGGGGGCCAAACCGTCCACATCGCGGTTCTATATCAAGCATGAAAAACGGTATCTGTCTGTGTTGCTGGACTATATTATGGTGTCGTCGGATTTACGAAAACTGGGGCCGGATTGGCGCATCTGGCATCCGTTTGAAGACCCGGAATGTTACGAAATGGTGGAGCTGCGCGAAGCGTTGCTGGCGGCGTCCGACCATTTTCCGGTGACGATTGATCTGGATATATAAGGTTCGTTATTGGCGCGGCCCTTATAGAATCAGCCAACATGCATTATAATAAGGATATGAAACAAATAGCTGCGATCACACTTGCCGCGTGTTTGGCCTTGTCACCCGCCACAGCGGGAAACGACGACAAGGGCGAAATGGGCGAAGGCCTGAACCTGATGGAAGAGGGCGCAAAGATACTTCTTCGCGGTCTGATGACCGAGATGGGGCCCGCATTCAAGGATCTGCGCGGGTTGGCCGAAGAAATGGCACCCGCGTTGGCGCAATTGCAGGGCATGATTGGTGATTTCACCCATTATCATGCGCCCGAGGTTTTGCCCAATGGCGATATCATTATCCGGCGCAAAACCCCGCTTGAGCTTGATCCGCTGGAAGAGGGCGAGATCGAGCTTTAGGGGAGAGTATTGTGCTATGGTCGGGCCTGCTGGTGTGATGCTCTTTTTTACACTCGGATATGACTGGTCGGTAAAAGGCGCTGGATTTACGGCTGTGATAGTTTCCGGCAGCGCTATAGCCTCAATCTGGAAAAGGAAAAACATGCCCTAGGCTGCATATTCGTGCACCCTACGCTTCTTTATTGTGGGCATATGGGCCTTCCTATTTCCGCACTGAGTTATAGTTGAAAGTTGGTGACGGCCCAGATGGGCGGCATATCATGGCGTTGTTAGGACGCCGCAATTCTCATTGAGAAAAGGATATGCCACATGACCAAGAATACAGTTATCGACTTCACAAAACCAAGTGATTTTTCACCTGATCCATTAACAGATGTGCTGCGCCAGGGCGCGCGTGAGCTTCTGGCGACGGCGATACGCGCAGAGGCGTGCGACTTTATAGGAGATCACGCGCACCTTTTGGACGACGCGGGTCGCCAGCGCTTGGTGCGGCATGGATTTCTGCCAGAGCGCGAAGTTATGAGCGGGATCGGCAAGGTCCCGGTTCAGGTTCCTCGGGTGCGAGACCGTGGTTCAAACACGGATGGCACGAAGGTCGGTAATCCCCCCATTTTTAATGGGGTCCGCCTATAGAATTATGCGGCCATTTTCAGGAGAGTGTCTGATCTTCTGTGTATGAGTAATTTGGTCCATGCTTCTGCAACGAAGGAGCATGACAACGATGACAATTTCCAAGGACTTATTAGACCA
>NVTS01000122.1 GCA_002732995.1 Marinosulfonomonas sp.
GGCGGGGACGAAAATATGGGTCAGCCTGCGGATTTTGCCTATGCGTTTGATATGGCCCGCGAGGCGGGGCTGCGGCTGACCGCGCATGCGGGGGAATTTGGCGGGCCGGGGTCGGTGCGTGATGCGATGAATGATCTAAAGGTCGAACGGATTGGCCACGGGGTTCGGGCGATCGAGGATGCGGGTCTGGTCGAGGAACTGGCCGCGCGCGGGATCGTGTTGGAGGTGTGCCCGGGTTCCAACATTGCGCTTGGCCTATATTCCGACTGGGCATCGCACCCGATTGCGCGGCTGCGGGCTGCGGGGGTCAAGGTGACGATTTCCACCGATGACCCGCCGTTTTTCCATACAACAATGAACAATGAATATAACAACCTCGCGCAGGCTTTCGCTTGGGACAAAGATGTGTTCAAAGAGATCAACATAACCGCTGCCAACGCCGCCTTTTGCAATGCGGGCACACGCAACGCGGTGCTAACCAAATTGGAGTAACCCATGAGCGAACACCTGACCGTCGTATCCCACCCATTGGTTTTGCATAAGCTGTCATTGATGCGGGAGAAGAGCACTTCAACAGCAGTGTTTCGCCAGTTGCTACGCGAGATCAGCCAGCTGTTGGCCTATGAGGTGACGCGCGATCTGGACATGACCATCAAGCGGATCGAAACGCCCATTCAGGAAATGGATGCGCCGGTTCTGGCGGGCAAGAAACTGGCGCTGATTTCTATTCTGCGGGCAGGGAACGGGCTGCTTGACGGGGTGCATGATTTGATCCCGTCAGCACGGGTCGGGTTTGTCGGTCTGTATCGGGATGAAAAAACCCTGCAACCCGTGCAGTATTATTTCAAGGTGCCGACCGAGCTGGACCAGCGTCTGGTGATCGCGGTGGACCCGATGCTGGCGACTGGCAATTCCGCGGTTGCGGCGATTGATTTGCTCAAAAGGGCAGGGGCGACCAACATCCGGTTTCTGTGCCTATTGGCAGCCCCTGAAGGGGTCGCTCGAATGAAAGAAGCGCATCCAGATGTGCCGATTGTTACGGCTGCGGTAGATGAAAAGCTGAACGAGCTGGGATATATTGTGCCGGGACTAGGGGATGCGGGTGACCGTATGTTTGGAACTAAATGAGCTAACAATAGCTTTACAAACTAGGGATTGTCTTGCATTGTGCCACAATATATTGTGGGGGCACATATGCGTATATCAAAAGTATTCACGGCCGCAATGTTGGTGGCAACGCTTGGTTCGGGGGCCGCCAACGCCAAATCATTGCGCAATGCGGGCATTCCGGCCGAATTCCCGCCAAGCAGCTATACCGGCAAGCAGTATGTTGACAGCAAAGGCTGTGTTTTCATACGCGCAGGATTTAGCGGGACTGTTACTTGGGTGCCGCGGGTATCACGCAGCCGTCAGCAGATATGCGGGCAAAAGCCGACATTTGCCAAGGCACCTGCCCCAACCCCGCCAAAAGTGGCTGCAGTTGTGACGCCGACCCCCAAACCGGCCCCCAAACCGACACCGGCACGGATAGCCGCTCCCACGCCAAAACCCGCCCCGCAACGTGTGGTTCGTGCTCCGGTCGTAAAGCCGTCTGCAGCTCCCAAACCCACCAGTTTCTCGCGCCCTGTTGAGCAAGCCGTGCCCACGCCTGCGCCAACAAAACCAAGGCGTGTTGTGCGTAGGGTTGTGCAGGCGCCCGTCGTGATAGCGCCAAAGCCAGTTGCTCAGCCGCCGACAAGACAGGCCGTGCGCCGAGCAGTCAGCGCTTGTCCGAGTGCGTCGACCTTTAGTCAGGCCTATATCAATAGTGCGGGCAAACTAGCTGTGCGTTGCGGTCCGCAACAAAAAGACCCGACGGGACGTGTGGCTTTTGCGCAGGCAACAACCGCTGTACCTACATCAGCGCAACGGGTTGCGCGCATTGTGACCCCGACCAAGCCGCCTGCCGGATATAATACAGTCTGGGATGATGGGCGCTTGAACCCGAACCGGGCAAGGGGCACTGCCCAGGGTCATGCGCAAATGGAAATGGTTTGGACAAACACCGTTCCTCGCCGTTTGATTGCGGTTTCCACAGGGCAAGATGTGCGCCGCCGGATCGTTGTGCAAAGGGACCGTAAGGGTAAAACGACGCTTGTGGCGGTATCGACAAAAACCGCCCCCGCCACGGCTGCTGCACCTGCCTCGGCTGCGACGCACCGTTATGTGCAGGTCGGCACCTATGGCAGTCCTGCGAATGCAAACAAAGCTATCCGAAAGCTGAAAGCGATGGGGCTGCCTGTGCGGGTCAGCAAAGTGCAAAGCAACGGCCGCGCGTTGCAGATCGTTTTGGCCGGACCGTTCAAGCGGCAGGCGAACCTGAAAGCCGCGCTTTCAGCGGCGCAGCGTGCCGGATACCGGGATGCGGTGCTGCGCAGATAACATTCAGACAGAAATCACAGGGACAGTAATAATGGCAAAGGCTCTGCATTGATTTGCAGGGCCTTTGTCGGCTTATTCACCGCAAATACTTTGCAGGCTGATCCATTGCCCATCCGTTAACAAAGGCGTTGGTGCGGCATTGATAAAGGGGTCGGCCTCGATCAGGTCTATCGTGGTCTCGCCTGTGTGGTCTTCGCTATAGGCATAAGGCGACGAGCGCAGATTGGCGCTTTCGAACTTTGCCAGCAGATTCCGGGTGCTGATCTCGGCTGGCGGGGTGGTCAGAAGGTGCTCGGCGTAATTGGCCAGTGCCTTATTCGATATATCGCCCGTGGTCAGCAACGTGAATGTGGGGCGCAAGCCTGCCGAGCGCAGCAATGGCTCCAACGGATCCATCTCCTCGCGCCGCAACTGTTCTGCCAKTWKRYRCSYWRMRSCGRYAWSKKKTWYKKYRWRRWCSWMSRYCAARGMGYKRYYKWWSARGAWWRRCYMRYSYGGCAAATGGGTGGCCTTGGTCACACCGGAGGGCAGGACCATCAGTTTAACCGGTTTGTTATTTGACAGACGTGTTCCCAGCGCATCAAGAGCGCGGGTGCCAAACGGGGTGGTGCAGGCCTGACCTGAAACGCGTTTGATATGGGTCACCAGTGATTGGCCGATTTCCAACCGCTTGGCCGCCGGAATAATCGAAACAGTGTGTCGGATCATTGCGTCAGGCAGCCAGAATATCGCCAGTGCGGCAGTCGCCGCCACGAAACCACCCAGCACCCCCCAGCGAAGCCGGCCGGGGCGGGGGCGCATGCGTTCAATCTCGGCGCGGATTTTCTCGATCGCGCCAATCATGGTGTCGTCGCTGATTTCAAGCGTTTCAACGGCATCGCTGTCGGGGCTGTAAATGGCAGGGCGTTCTTTGGGGTTTAGGCGCTGGATTGCGGGCAGGGACCAATGGGCCAGCGCGGTGTCATTTTTGTCGGACAAAACAATGCTGGCGTTGCCAAATGACACGATCACCTCGCGGCGCTGAGGTTCAACATCGGGGTTTTGATCCTCTGGCGGGCCACGCCACAGACCGGTGGATTCAAGCCGTTCATATTCAGATAGTGCTGTCATCGTTTGGTGGGCCTGCTCAATTGCCTCGTTTGATTAGAGGGATGATAGCGCAACTGTGGCGCTGTGCCAATCGGGTTGAGGGTGGGGCGTTCTGGGTAAGWWRRYGTRTKKMRWGGARCYWCCAAYSGGCAATTGGAAYTTTTGAAAATTCCGATACGGAAAATTGCAATTTTCCGGCCCGTTTTCTTTGAAGAAAACGATTCCTGGGCAGCGCGAGCAATGCATGCTTGCAGGCGACCCTACAACCCCTTCGCCATTACCCGCAATTCAAACTTCTGTATCTTGCCCGTCGCGGTTTTGGGCAGCTCGATGAACACCACCTGTTTGGGGGTTTTGAACCCCGCCAACCGTGCCCGCACAAATTTGATGATTTCGGCCTCGTCTGCCGTGGCTCCCGGTTTCAACTCGACAAAGGCACAAGGCACTTCGCCCCATTTATCATCCGGTTTGGCCACCACGGCGCATAGGCTGACCGCATCGTGGTGCATGATCGCGCCCTCGACCTCGACCGAGGAGATGTTTTCACCGCCGGATATAATGATGTCTTTGGCGCGGTCTGCAATCTGGAAATAGGTGTCGGGGTGCTGCACCGCGATGTCGCCGGAATGGAAATAACCCCCGGCGAAAGCCTCGGCAGTGGCGTCGGGGTTCTTCAGGTATCCCTTCATCAGCGCATTGCCGCGCAGCATGATTTCGCCCTGTGTTTTGCCATCCATCGGGATTTGGTTCATGGTGCTATCCATCACCGTCACGTCGTCCATCATTGGTGATGCCACGCCTTGGCGGGCTTTGATGGCGATTTGGTCATCTTCGGGCAGGGTGCCCCACGCGGCCTCGTTCCAGTAGCATTCGGTGACATGGCCGTAAGTTTCGGTCAGCCCGTAAACATGCATCACGTCAAAGCCGCAAGCCTCGATCTTGGTCAGGGTGGCGGGGGCGGGGGGGGCGCCCGCTGTCAGCAGGCTGACACGGTGATCAAATGGCAAACGGTCCTCCTTAGACGCATTGACGATCATGTTCAGCACAATAGGGGCGCCGCCGAAATGGCTGACTTTTTCAACGCTGACCGCCTGATATATCGCCTTGGCAGTGATGTCGCGGATGCAGACCACCGTGCCGCCGATCAGCGGCATCATCCATGTGTGGCACCAGCCGTTGCAGTGGAATAGCGGCACAATGGCAAGGTATCGCGGGTGCAGGACCATTTGCCAGCTCACCACTATACCCATGGTTTGCAGATACGCGCCGCGGTGGTGATACACCACGCCTTTGGGTCGGCCCGTGGTGCCAGACGTGTAGTTCAGCGCGATGCTTTCCCACTCATCGCGGGGCATGATCCATTCATATGATGCGTCCCCGCTGGCCAGCAGGTCTTCGTATTCGGTATGGTTGCCGGTGGCAGGGTGGCCGGCCTGCGGGTCGGCAACCTCGATGATCATCGGCGGCGTGCCCATCTTGGCGATGGCGGCTTCGGCCAGCGCCAAGAATTGGGTGTCGACCAGCACGAATTTAGCAGCCCCATGGTCAAAGATATAGGCAACGGTATCGATATCCAGCCGGATGTTGATGGTGTTCAGGACCGCGCCGGTGGCGGGGATGGCAAAATGTGCTTCGGCCTGTGCGGGGATGTTTGGCAGCAGGGTGGCGACCACATCGCCCGATTGCACCCCCAGAGTGGTCAGGGCCGAGGCGATGCGGCTGATGCGGTTGTAATACTCGCGGTAGGTGCGGCGGATGCTGCCGTAAACAAGCGCCTCGTGATCGGGATAAACCTGCGCTGCACGGCGCAGGTGCGACAGCGGGGTGAGCGGCACAAAGTTTGCGGCGCATTTATCCAGTCCGGTTTCATCTGACAGCCAGCCCATCGTTTCCCCCCGTTGGTTGTTCCGCCATGATATTGGAGACCCGCGCGAAAATTGCAAAGACTATTCGGTAGCGGTGGCATTTTTCCTGTGCGAGAGGCGGCGGATGCGTTAATCATTCCCCATGATCATTTCGCACGGGCGCAAATACATTTTTGTCCATATCCCCAAAACCGGCGGCACCGCTTTGACGCTGGCGCTGGAAGGGCGGGTAATGAAGGATGACATCCTGATTGGCGACACACCCAAGGCCGTGAGGCGGCGCAAGCGCCTGAAGAATGTGCAAAGCAGTGGCCGTCTGTGGAAACATTCGCGCCTGACCGATATTTACGGGCTGGTGACGCAGGCCGAGGTCGAGGATTTCTTTACCTTCACACTGGTGCGCAACCCTTGGGATATGATGGTCAGCTATTACCACTGGCTGCGTGATCAGACGTTTGACCACCCTGCGCTGGCGCTGGCGCAGCAGCTGGATTTCAGCGGGTTTCTGAATGACTCGCACACAAAGCTATCAATGCGCGCCGCACCTTACGGGCAATATATGAAGGACCGTAACGGGGTTGAGCGCTGTGATTTGTTCATCCGTCTGGAGCACCTGTCGCAGGATATAGCCCTGCTTGAGGATCATCTGGGATTTTCACTGGGACGGGTGCCCGTTGCCAATGCCAGCCAGCGCGATGCCGATTACCGGAGCTATTACAGCGAGGCCGATGCGGCATGCATCGCTGAGGTCTGCGCCGAGGATATTGCGCGGTTTGGCTATGCATTTTGACGCAGCACGCGTGATTCGTATTGATGCGGGATCCGGCAAAACAGCCCCTTTGGCCTGATCATAGTTTCCAGAATATTAACGATTGTTAGCAAGCGGTTCATGAAGATGGCCAAACTATGATGATTGCGCCAGATGGTGAAACGTTGCCTTTGGTTCGCCCTATATATGACGAARATAAGGCAAATTGTTGCGCGTTTCTTGTCCCATCGCCTCGATGGGCAACCCTGAAACGTAACCAACACCGGAGATTGAAAATGCTGATTGAAACACAAAACACCGCCCCGAAAACCGAAACACATGTCGAAACACGGGCCACTGTGATTACCACCACCATCAATACCAAACCGCAACGCAATGCGGGTCTGGTTGCCGGTACTCTGGTGGAAACCGCCGTAGGTTGGCGGCGGGTCGAACTGCTGCGGGTTGGCGATCATGTGCAAACGTATGACGGAGGCTTGCGCCAGTTGCGCTGTGTTGAACGCAGCTATTACGGTGCCGATCATGGTGGCTATGCGCTGGCAGGTATCTTGCATGTGCCCGGCGGGGTGCTGGACAATTGCGAGGATATGTTTGTGATGCCGGACCAGATGCTGATGGTCACAAGCGAGGTGGCGGCAGACCTGCTGGGTACGCCTTCGGTTCTGATACCGGCGTTAGCGCTGATCGGGTATCGCGGCATTACCCGGCAACAACCGCAGGGCTTGATCGAGGCGATTACGCTGGGGTTTGACGATGAGGAGGTGATCTATGCCAATTCCGGCCTGCTGGCCCATTGCGCAACCGGGGCGAAATCGGATTTTTTCATCACACTGGATCACGGTCGGGCCAAGGCGCTGGTCTTGTTGATGGGTAAAAACAGGGATGTGCTGGATCAGGCAATCGAGACGTTTCACCGTAATGAGCCCGAGTTGCTGGCCGCCGCATAACCCCGCCCCCTACAAACCTGCGCCCCGAAACTGTGGCGCAGGTTGTGGCAAAACACTGTCAGACGAACCTGAAATGAACAACCATAAGTAAACCCAATCAAATTTATCTTAAATCCAGTCATTGTCCCCTGAAGTATTCCGGCAAAACTGGGCAGCGTGTTAAGGTGTATTCAGCAACAACGACTGGATATAAAAATGACCAAGAGGCGCAAATTTTCGGATAAGTT
>NVTS01000123.1 GCA_002732995.1 Marinosulfonomonas sp.
GAGTTCACCTTGGATCAGAGTATCGTTTTTGCCGTCAAGGCCGCGGGTGTGAAGCACTTGCGTTTGGCGGCAAAAACGCTTCAACATAAACTCGAATTGCTTTAAGTATCAATCGCGCCGGTCATCAAAGCTTTTGGCAATGAAATCAGGCATGTGATTGCCCATGCCTTTGACTTGATTGCGCTGGTTGTTGTTATTGCCACCACCACCCCGTTGCCGGTTATCCCGATTATCACGCCGCGCCGGTTTTTCGCGCGGTGTCTCTTTTGGTGTATCCGCTTTTGGCTCTACTTTCGCCTCAACCGGCGCATCCACAGTCTCTTTGGGTTTGCGTGTGCGACGGGCGCGTTTTGGCTTTTCCTCAACCGCCTCGTCCTTTGGCGTCTGATCTTTTGGCGTCCGTAGTTTTGGGGCCGAAGCCTGCGCGCCACCCATCGGGTTGTTCAAAATCGGGATTTCGTGCTTTACCAGCCGCTCGATATCCTCAAGGTTTTTCTCGTCCTTTGGCACGCAGATCATCAGCGCAACACCTGATTTGCCCGCGCGACCGGTGCGGCCAATACGGTGCACGTAATCTTCGGCATGAGAGGGCACATCGAAATTGAAGATGTGGCTCACGTTAGGAATATCCAGACCACGTGCGGCCACGTCAGAGGCGCAGAGGAACTTGATTTTGCCATCGCGGAACCCGGCCAGAACTTCCATCCGGCGCGACTGGTCCAGATCACCATGGATCGGCTCGGCATTAAGCCCATGTTTTTTCAAGGACTTGGAGACGGTGTCCACATCGACCTTGCGGTTGCAAAACACAATCGCGCTGGTGCAGCTGTCGCCTWCGTGCTCGATCAACGCCCGCAGCAGATCGCGTTTTTCACGCGGCTCGTTGCGTTTGTTCTCGGCGCGGAATTTGATCATGCCCTGTTTGATATTTTCGCCGGTCGTTGCGGCGCGGGCCACTTCGATTTTGGCGGGGTTTGACAGGAACGTGTTGGTGATCCGCTCGATTTCGGGCGCCATTGTCGCGCTGAAAAACAGGGTTTGGCGGGTGAACGGCGTTAGCGAAAAGATGCGCTCGATATCGGGGATGAACCCCATATCCAKCATMCKRTCRGCYTCRTCSAYCACMAWGANTTTGMWMKCMGNYMARCAWYAWWTTRCCGCGCTCGAAATGGTCCAGCAAACGGCCGGGTGTGGCGATCAGAACGTCAACGCCACGGTYAATCAGCTTGTTCTGTTCGTTGAACGAAACACCGCCGATCAGCAGCGCTTTGGTCAGTTTGCTGCCCACCGCATAGTTGTCAAAATTCTCGGCAACTTGCGCGGCCAATTCCCGCGTTGGGCACAACACCAAGGAACGCGGCATCCGTGCGCGGGCACGGCCGCGCGACAGCATGGTGATCATCGGCAGGGTGAAACTGGCGGTTTTGCCGGTGCCGGTCTGGGCAATGCCCAACACGTCGCGCCCTTCCAATGCGGGCGGGATTGCGCCTGCTTGAATCGGGGTTGGGGTTTCGTATCCGGCGGCCTCAACCGCTTTCAGGACTTTCGGAGATAGTTTTAGGTCGGCGAATTTTGTCATTGTTATCCGTGTTCTACGGCATTCATCGCCGTATCGGTTCTGGGGGTGGGCGGCCCGGTTGGCCAAAAGTTATGCACATGCATCCCCCGAATAATGTTTGACCTACTGAATATATCGGGCGGGGTCAATGTGGCTTGCGCAATCTGGAACAATGCTGTGCTGTCTTGCTTATTGTTTCCGGAACGGAAACTGGGGCATCTGAAAAAAAACATACATATGAACGGGTTATACAAAGAAGGTGAATGGGCCAATGAAACAAGGGGTGTGGCCTGTTTGCCCCTATGTGCGTTCATCGGAGCAAGGGGCTGATTTACAGCGTCATTTCCTTGGTTGCGGTCAGTTTTACATCGGGATAATCGCGCACCACGCGGTCGATGTCCCATTGCAGGCGCGTCAGGTAAACCGAGTCGCCGTCGTTGTCGGACGCCATGTGGCCCTTGTTTTCATTCACAAACTTATCCACAGCCAGCTTGTCGCCCGACACCCAGCGGGCCGAGGTGAACTGGCTGGCCTCAAAGCGGACCGGCAGACCGTATTCAATCTCGATTCGGCTGGCCAGCACCTCGAATTGCAGCGGGCCAACCACGCCGACGATAAAGCCCGAGCCGATCATCGGTTTGAACACTTTRGCAGCCCCCTCTTCGGCGAATTGCATCAGCGCTTTTTCCAGATGCTTGGATTTTAGCGGATCACCCGCGCGCACGGTTTGCAGCAATTCGGGCGCAAACGATGGGATGCCGGTGACGCGCAGGGCTTCGCCCTCGGTTAATGTGTCGCCGATGCGCAATTGGCCGTGGTTGGGGATGCCGATGATGTCGCCGGCCCAGGCTTCCTCGGCCAGCTCGCGGTCGGCGGCCAAAAACAGCACCGGATTGCTGATGCTCATCACCTTTTTGGAGCGCACATGGGTCAGTTTCATGCCGCGTTTGAAATGGCCCGAAGCGATGCGCACGAAGGCGACGCGGTCGCGGTGTTTCGGGTCCATGTTTGCCTGCACTTTGAACACAAAACCTGTGACCTTTTTCTCCTCTGGCAGTATTTGGCGCGGTTTGGCCACTTGGGGTTGCGGCACCGGGCCATATTCGACGATGCCGTCCATCAATTCCTTCACCCCGAACGAGTTGATCGCCGAGCCAAACCAGATTGGTGTCAATGTGCCTTCAAGCAACGCCTTGGCGTCCATTGGCGGCAGTAGGGCACGCACCATCTCGACCTCTTCGCGCAGTTTTTCCAGCAGATCAGCGGGGACGTGTTGTTCCAGCAGCGGGTCATCCAGGCCGTTGATCAGAACACTTTCAGCGACCTTGTTGCGGTCGGCGCGGTCCATCAGTTCCAGCCGGTCATGCAGCAAATCGTAACAGCCGATAAAGTCACGGCCAACGCCAATGGGCCAAGAGGCGGGGGTGACGTCAATCGCAAGGTTATCTTGGATTTCGTCAATTATCTCGAAGGTATCGCGGCTTTCGCGGTCCATTTTGTTGCAAAAGGTCAAGAYTGGCAGATCACGCAGGCGGCAAACCTCGAACAGTTTCTGGGTTTGGCTCTCGATGCCTTTGGCCCCGTCGATCACCATCACCGCTGCGTCCACCGCTGTTAAGGTGCGGTAGGTATCTTCGGAAAAATCCGAGTGGCCGGGGGTGTCGACAAGGTTAAAACGGTATTTGCCATAGTCAAAAGACATGGCGGAGGCCGAGACCGAGATGCCGCGCTCTTGTTCCATCTTCATAAAATCGGAACGGGTGCGGCGCGCTTCACCTTTGGCACGGACTTGGCCCGCCATCTGGATCGCCCCACCATAGAGCAGGAATTTTTCCGTCAGCGTGGTTTTACCAGCATCAGGATGACTGATGATCGCGAAGGTGCGACGACGCGCGATTTCGGGCGGCAATTCGGGGCGATTTGAAGTCTGGTCCAGCATGGGCTGCGTATAGGGTGGGTGGATTAGGAGCGCAACACAAAGTGGTCTGGCCCGACCTCTTCATAGACCGACGGGCCAGGGTCGTAATCCAGCGGGAAGATCGGCGAGGGGATTGCTTTGAATTTCAGATCGGATTCGATCTTGCGGATGCGTGGGTCGGGCACCGGCACGGCCGACAGCAGGGTTTGGGTGTATTCATGCCGCGGGTCTTCAAACACCGCACCACGCGGCCCGATTTCAACGATGCGGCCCAGATACATCACCGCGGTGCGGTGGCTGACCCGTTCAACAACCGCCATATCGTGGCTGATAAACAGGAATGAGATACCCAGTTCGGCCTGCAATTCCATCATCAGGTTCAACACCTGCGCCTGCACGGTCACATCCAGCGCTGATACGGATTCATCGGCGATAATCAGTTTCGGATTGAGCGCCAAAGCCCGGGCAATCGCCACCCTTTGGCGCTGACCACCGGACAATTCATGCGGATAACGGCGCATGAAATCGCGCGGTAAATGCACACGGTCAAACAGATTTTCGATGCGGTCATGTAATTCATCCCCGCTGGCGATGTTATAGTTCAGCAGCGGTTCGGCCACCTGATCGGACAGACGCATCTGCGGGTTCAGCGATGCAAACGGATCCTGAAACACCATCTGCATACCACGGCGCGCATCGCGTAACGTGTTGTGATCCATCTGTAAAACGTCTTGGCCATTCAACAGAACCTGACCTGATTGCGGCTCGTTCAGGCGCAGGATTGAACGGCCGCATGATGATTTGCCACAGCCACTTTCGCCCACCAGCGACAGGGTTTCGCCGACATTGATGTGAAAGGAAACATCCTCGACCGCATGCACATTGGCAATGGTGCGCCGCATCAAGCCGCCCTTGACGGGAAAACGTTGCGTCAGGTTTTTGACTTCGAGCAGCACCTTGTCACTGGCGATAATCGGCTCGCCGGCGTGTTTGTTTTCCCCGCCTAGAATTTGCATCGGTTCGGGGTATGATTTGCCGCGCATTTCACCCAGTTTGGGCACGGCGGACAGCAGCGCCTTGGTGTAATCCTCTTGCGGGTTCTCGAAAATATCGAATACAGAGCCTTCTTCAACCATATTGCCGCGATACATCACCACCACGCGGTCGGCCATTTGCGCCACCACCGCCATATCGTGGGTGATGAACAAAACGGCGGTGCCGGTTTCACGTTTCAAGCGATCAATCAGCGCCAGAATTTCGGCCTGAATGGTGACATCCAGCGCCGTCGTTGGCTCATCCGCGATCAGCACGCGCGGCTCGCAGGCCAGCGCCATCGCAATCACCACCCGCTGGCGCATGCCGCCGGATAATTCATGCGGGTATTGTTTCAGGCGGCGTTCGGGTTCGGGAATGCGCACACGGCGCATCAGTTCCAGCGCGTGCTCGGAAGCCTGTTTTCTGGACATGTTTTTGTGGACCCGCAGACCTTCGGTCAGCTGGCGTTCAATGGTGAAAACCGGATTTAACGATGTCATCGGCTCTTGAAAAATCATGCCGATTTCATTGCCGCGAATGGTGCGCATCAAATCCTTTTCCGCATGTGCCAGATCAATCGCGCCTTGACCGTCGCCGTGGTCGCGTCGATCAAACATGATTCGCCCGCCGGTGATTTTGCCGCCGCCAAATTCAACCAGCCGAATCAACGACAGCGACGAGACCGATTTGCCAGAACCGGATTCGCCCACCACACAGACGGTCTCGCCAGGATTAATGCTGAACGATATGTCCTCGACCCCGACCACAGCGCCGTCCTTGGTCGAAAATTCGACCCGCAGATTTTCGATAGAAACAAGCGGGGTGGATTTGGAAGGAGTATCAAGCATGTATGGCAGCCCGTGCGGTTATGGATCACCCGACAGTAGCGTGGTTTGGGGGCGTGTCAAACAGGAAGCGGTGCTAATATTTCTAGGTCGAGGAGGCGCGGCGCAGGCGTTCGGCCATATCCCCGTCAGTTTCATTGGGCGCGCCGATTTCGTAATCATCATGGTCGCGTTTGCTGTGCAACGTTTTGCCAACGCCGATTTTTTCCGAAACATCCGCCGGTAGCGCGGGGGTTGTGGTTTCATCCAGCAACAGGGTTTCGGCGGCGATGCCTTCGGCAAAAATGATCTGGTGGTCGTCAAACAGCAGTTGGAAATAATCGACAAATCCGCCGCGCTGGCGCATCACGGTGGTGCCGTTGACCAGATGTTTTGCCTTGACCAGAACTTCGCTGCGCCCCGCCCCGACCTCGTCAACGCGTTGATAGATAAACAGGCGGTGGTTCGGGCTGACGATCAGGTCGTTTTCATTGTGCAATGTGCCCTTGGTGATCACAATCGGGGCGAAATCGCCGACCGCACGCATGGTGGTGCGGCCAATCCAGCGCACAGTTTGCGGCCCGTCATCACGGCTGAGCACCTTATCGCCAACCTTCAGGCCCTCAATCGGGCGCTGTTCGCCCTTGGCCATGGTAATTCGGGTGCCACGGGTAAAACTGACACAGGCCATTTCGGCCATACGGGCGCGGGCGGCCCTGCGGTCAATCCCGACAAGCCGGTACGCGCAAGCCGGATCAAGCGGCGCTAACGCCAGCATATAAACGTCCTCGATCGCGCCCTCAATCGGGTCCACTTCGACCAGAACGACCGCATCAAAGGTGACGCCGTCCGGTCCCATCAGGGTGATTGCGCAATCCAGATGCAGCGGGTTGCCGACCGTGCCTGTCCCGGTGCCTTTTACGATAACAAAGGGGGCCTTGTCCGAGCCATTGTCTGTTTGGGCAATGGTCAGGCGTATTTGCTGTGCTTTGTTGTCTAACGTGTATGTATCATCCAGCATCAGGTCGTCCGCAGCGGCAAGTGGGTCGCCAAAATTGGCGCCATCGGTCACACAAAACCGGTTCGCCGCGTAAACGTGCAGGGATTGAATCGGTGTTTCGGTTTTCTGGCTGGAATTCGGCATTTGGTAACTCGCTATGTTCAATTGTGGCACCGCAAACCCCGAACAAAGCCGTTCGGCCAGATCCGCGACCCCCACAGCCATAGACAGAACATATGATTATTAACTGGCGGCGACCCCGTCAACAAATTTACAGATTATTGACTGAATTGTGGCGATTTAGGCCTGAAGCGGAAACAATCCCGCCCTTGATGATGTTGTTTGTTGCCGCAAACTGGTTAACTCGCGCATCGGGCATTTTGGGTGCGATTCGCCTTTTGTGGCGGCAAAACCGGCGTTGGGTATGGAATAAAGGAGACTGCAAATGGATATGGGAATTTCGGGCAAACGGGCATTGGTGTGCGCGTCATCCAAGGGTTTGGGGCGCGGCTGTGCCGAGGCATTGGCCGCCGAGGGGGTGCATCTGGTGCTGAACGCCCGCTCGGAAGGCCCGCTGGAGGAAACCGCCGAGGCGATCCGCGTAGCGCATGGGATCAACGTGGTGACGGTGGCGGCGGATATTACATCGGCCGAAGGACAAGCGGCGGTTTTGGCCGCAGCAGGGGATGTCGATATTCTGGTGAACAACGCCGGTGGCCCGCCCCCCGGTGTGTGGTCTGATTGGGACCGCGAGGATTTTATCAAGGCGCTGGACGCCAATATGCTGACGCCGATCACCCTGATGAAGGCCGTGCTGCCCGGCATGATGGATCGCGGCTGGGGCCGGATCATCAACATCACCAGCAAATCGGTCAAGGCACCGATTGCGGTGCTTGGCCTGTCCAATTCTGCCCGTGCGGGGCTGACCGGATATGTCGCGGGCACCTCGCGCCAAGTGGCGGGTGCGGGTGTGACGAT
>NVTS01000124.1 GCA_002732995.1 Marinosulfonomonas sp.
AACTTATCCGAAAATTTGCGCCTCTTGGTCATTTTTATATCCAGTCGTTGTTGCTGAATACACCTTAACACGCTGCCCAGTTTTTGCCGGACCACTTCAATCATCCGACCACGATCAGAACCACCAGCATGCTTGCCTCGGTCTGGACCCGCGTCGGTGGCGGCGATAAATGGGCGATGCATGCAGGCGCCGGTGCAGGCGCGCGCCACAGCACCTATACCATGTCCGGCCCCGGCATCGGGTTTCGCACCTCTGACCGTGCGCCATACGCCATGGTTGGTCTGCGCCTGTCCAAATATGCGGGCAAACGCACCACCCTGTTCACTGAAATCCGCGCCCATACCCGCCCGCCTGYCCACTCCTCCGGCACAGCAGCCCTTCGCACATTTCCATTGGAGCACAACAGCCACGGCATCACCCTGCGCATGGGTCTGCAAATCACCTTAGGCCGATAGACCCGCCGCTGCGATCTTCTCGACCAGCACCTCGGCCGATCCCGCGGCCAACGTCCAACCCAGCGATCCGTGCCCTGCATTCACAAACAGGTTTTCAGCCCCTGCCGCCCCGATCATCGGCAAATCATCCGGCGTTTGCGGCCTGATCCCGACCCAAACCTCCGGCGCTACGTCATACTGCGCGCCCCCAGGCATCAGCGCCCGCGCCTTCTCGGCCAACCGCTGCACATACTGCGGCTTTACCCCGTCCCCGTCTGAAAATATCGCATACCCGGCCACCCGCACCCTATCGCCCAGCCGCATCACTACAAATTTCCCTGCCGCATCCGTCACGCTCATGTCAGGGGCCACATCCCCTGCCGGATAGGTCAGGCTAACCCCCTTAACCCCGGTGATCCGCCGCTTGCCAGCAAACCTGTCGCGCAGAAAATCTCCCGCCGCTTTGCCCGTCGCCACCACAAACACATCGCCCTCGATCAACCCTTGGTCACTGCGCAGCGCCGTCACCCGACCGCCGCTTTGAACCAGCCCCGTAACCCGCACCCCAAACCTGATCTGCACCCCGAATTTCGCAACCAATACATCCGCCACGCCCAGCCCGAACATGTGGCAATCGCCCACTTCGGCATCCGGCAGATACACCCCGCCCGCAATGGTCCGCGTCGCACNACGCAGCGCCGGTTCATGCTCCAAACACGCATCAATGCCCAACACCTCGTGCCGCCCGCCAAACCGCGCCTGAAACAGCAAAGCCTGATCCGCGGCGGCCAAACGCTCCGCAGTTGGATGCACAATCAGCTTGCCGGGTTTGCGCCAGTCATACGACAGCCCGTATTGCGCACTAAGCCCCGCCATCACACGCCGCGACCGCGCCGCAAGGTCCAGCAACCCGCGGGTATTTTCCTGCCAGCGATCCGTTGTGCATTGACGTAAAAATGCCGCCGCCCACGGCCACCGAACTGGGTTGGCCAGCCCCAGCACCGAAACCCCCTGATCAGGGTTGAACATCGTGGCAGGCAAGCCTTGCAAAAACCCGTATGATCCCATCGCGCCGATCCGGTCATATAACAGCTGCCCCGCGTTGGCCTTGGATGATCCGATACAGGCCTTGGCCTCGCGCTCGAGCACCTCGACCGCATAGCCCGCCTCGGCCAGTCGCAACGCAGTGGTCAGCCCGACAATTCCGGCCCCGATAACAACCGCCCGCCGGTGCTGTTTATGCTGATGATTTTCCATAGCGACAGACTACGCCACCCGTGACGATCCGCAACAAAAAAGGGCCGCCCCGAAAGGCGACCCTGATTTGTTGGATGTGTGGATAAAGACCTATTCTTCTTCCAGCGCTTCCAGCGCCTTCTCAAGGTCCTCTTTCGACACTTCTTTTTCGGTCACAGACACCAGTTCAAACGCATAATCCACAACCTTCTCTTCAAAAAGAGGGGCGCGCATTTGCTGCTGCATTTGCTGGTTTTTCTGAACGAATTCAAAGTATTCACGTTCCTGACCCGGATACTGGCGCGCCTGGTTCATAATCGCCTGGGTCATTTCGGCGTCCGTCACCTCGACTTTGGCTTTCTGGCCCATTTCCGCCAGCAACAAGCCCAGCTTCACGCGCCGCTCGGCCAGCTTTGTGTGCTCGTCTGTGGTTTCGATTTCGGGGTGGTCATGGCCCTCGACATCAGGGTTGTCCTCATGCCACAACTGATGCGCAATCTGACCCGCTTCGGCGCTAACCAAAGATGGCGGCAGATCAAATTTTGCCGCCTTGTCCAGCGCATCCAGCAGGCCGCGTTTCATCAATGACCGTGCCGCACCGCCATATTCAGCCGCCAAACGTTCGGAAATCTGGCCTTTCAGGTCCGCCAGWYSSWTKKYSCCGMMKYGCGTGGCCAACTCATCGTTGATTTCAGCGGCAGCCGGTGCTTTCACCGCTTTCACCTTACAAACGAAAACCGCATCCTTACCGGCCAGATTTTCCGCGCCATATTCAGCAGGGAATGTCACTTTTACGTCCAGCTCATCGCCAACCTTGGCACCGACCAGTTGCTCTTCAAAACCCGGGATGAAGGAATTGGAACCCAACACCAGCGGGTAATCCTCGGCTGTGCCGCCATCGAACAATTCGCCATCCACAGAGCCCGAGAAATCAAACGTTATCTGATCGCCGTCTTTGGCTTTGGAACCCGCCTTGCGATCCTCAAAGTTCTGTGCGGTTTCGGCCAGACTTTTCAGAGCATCATCAACATCCCCGTCCTCGGGCTTGACCACCAGTTTCTCCAGCTTGATCTTCTTCAGATCAGGCTGCTCGATCGGTGGCAGCGCTTCATAGGACATATCGACGGCAACATCGTCGCCCTCTTTCCATTCATCATTGGTCATCTTGACCTCTGGCTGCATCGCCGGACGATCGCCGCTGTCCTCAAAGTGCTTGGCCATAGCGCCGTCAACAGCTTCCTGCATCGCTTCGCCCATAACCTTTTGGCCGTATTGCTTTTTCATCAGCGCCATCGGAACCTTGCCCTTGCGAAAACCCTTCATCTCAACGTCGGGCTGCGCCTCTTTCAGCTTCTCGGTAACCTTTGCTTCCAGCTCGTCGGCTGTGATGGTGATGGAATAGGCGCGCTTCAGGCCTTCGTTCAGGGTCTCTTTGACCTGCATGGCAGTGGTCCTTCATAACTGAATGGGTCGCGCAAAATGCACGGCGGGAATAGATCAGGGTTCTTCTAGTGGCGGCCCAAGTGCTGTGCAAGGGAAAACACTATATAGCGGGGACAAAATAGCAGGGACGAATGCTATCAAAAGACATGACCGCCCCCACGCATCACTTGAAAGTTCCCGTAAAAGCGGCATTGTGTCCTGTTATACAACTATTATTACGAGCGAATTTATAGGGTGCTTTTGGACTGCTGGCTTTGTTGTCAGGTTTATTGACGGGTTTAGCGTTCGACTTTAGTGATGGGGCGAGGGTCCTGGATGAAACAGATACGCTCGGCGAACCGGACATCCCCGACGACCCCGAAGTCATGCTCGATGTCACCGCCGACCAGATTGTGATCACGAGTTGATGGCGTTCGCATCGCTGTGCTCGGGGCAAGATATGCGCCATGAGGCATGAGGCAAAACATGGGGACTCTCGGCATTTCTGTGAAACGCCTGCCGCTTTTCTATGTATCGGATGTTGTGGCACTTTGCTTTGCAAAGAGCCTGTGGTGCAGTTAACCAGACAAATCCAGGAACAATAGCCCCAAACAAGCGACTGCTTGTCGGCCAATATGGCCGCCCCCCCGTCGGATCTGCTACGCAGCGTGAGACCAAAAATGGTGCGGGTGAAAGGACTTGAACCTTCACTCCATAGGAACCGGTACCTAAAACCGGCGCGTCTACCATTCCGCCACACCCGCACTTTGACTTCGGTGGTAAATCCAAAGTCCGCGCCTTTTACAGCGCTTTTCATTTAGATGAAACAGCTTAATCACAATTTGCTCAAACTTGGGGTGAAATGTGATTAGGCTGTGGCGCAAAGCGTGATTCACAAAGGACACACCCAGTGGTTCGTGACAAATAATTCACAGTATTTACGCGACTTAAACACATTTGTGCCTTATTGATGGTGGAAAACCGAGGCAGAAATCATAAAAAGCGAGAACCGCTATGACACCCAACAAGGGCACATCCGCTGCAAATGCAGCCGGCATCGCAGTGGGCACCATCGTGCTGACATTGGACGGCGAAATCCCCGTTGAACACCTGAACGCTGGCGACCGCGTGATCACCCGCGACAGCGGCATGGCCGTACTGACCGCTGTTCACATGCGCGAAGTCACTATGCGCCCCTACAAAATTTCCGCTGACCGTCTGGGCGAAGGCCGCCCCGAGGCCGATACATATGTCGCCGGAGATCAACACATTCTGGTGCGTGGCCTTCTGGCCCAGGCGCTGTTTAAGTCCAACTCCGCCTTGGTGCCCGTGTCGCGTCTGGTTGACGGCGAATATATCGCCAAATGCGAGGAACAGACCATGCGCCTGTATGAACTGGAGTTCGACACAGCCCACGTTGTTTATGCCAACGGTCTGGAGGTCGCCAGCGCTGTGCGCGAGCTTGCACTGGCAGCTTAAAGCATAATCCGAACGTTCCTTTGTGTTTTTTACAGCCCTCTCGGTTTTTGAGAGGGTTGTTTTTGTTTGGGCCTTAGTTGGTTAAATCCCCCAAACCTTTCAACACTTTCGGTAGCTCTTGCGGCAAGTCCTCGGCAATCAGACCTGCGCCGAAACTCAGCGCACATTCCACATGCAGCCACGCCGCCGTTTCTGCGGCCTGCATCGGCGCAAAGCCCCGCGCCAAAAGCCCAGTGATGAACCCCGCCAACACATCGCCCGATCCAGCCGTGGCCAGCCAAGGCGCGGCACGCTCGTAATGGGCTGAATTGATACCGGCACGCCCGTCAGGGGCGGCAATCACCGTATCCGCCCCCTTGAACAGCACCACACATCCAGCGCGTTTGGCCGCGTCCCGAGTCGCGTCGACCTTTGAGAAGGCGGGGCCTGTGGTAGCGGGCGCGTTCAGTTTTTCGGCGATGTCAGGGAACGTGCGGGCAAATTCACCGGCGTGCGGGGTTAGCACCACCTGATCATGCAGCTTACCGAACAGCGCATCCGCCTCGTCAAAAAACAGGATCGACAACGCATCCGCATCCAGAACGGTTGGGCGCTTGGCCTCAAGCGCCACCCGCACCAATTCCCGCTCCCGCTCCCCTTTGCCCAGTGCTGGCCCCAAACACAACGCATTGATCCGCGTGTCCGCCAGAACCCGCGCCAAAGCATCCGCGTCATGCACCGGAGCCAACATAATCGCATTCAGTTGCGCCGCATTCTCGAGCACGGCATCCGGCGGGCAGCCCACCGTCACCACCCCTGCGCCAATCCGTAAAGTCCCGCGTGCCGCCAGACGGGCCGCGCCGGTTTTTCCGGATGGTCCGGATAGGATGAGGGCATGACCGTGGGAGTATTTGTGGTTGCCAATACCCAATCTTTTATCAAGATCAAAACCAGGCCAAGCACGTTTTGATTTCCCAACTGGAACATCAAAATCCAACCCGCGTACAATAGTTAATGAATGTGGAAAGCGCAGGTGGGCGGGGTGCCTATCTTCCTTTCCCAACCCAATATCAACGACACAGACCTTGCCACAATCTGCGCTTAATGCGTGACCAACTTTTTGTCGGTGAAATGAAATTGTCAAGTTTACATGGAGCATTCTGCGCGAGGCATCATTCCTCCACCAATCCYYSMAMTKTYCACCAAAACAATCATCATCAGCACCTTCAAGCTCCTTTGGTGGATGGGGCATTAGAAAATTACCACTGTCACAATCAAAACCCGAAGGGCAATCCAATGCAACTTGGTGGTATGGCGTTAGCCAAGGATGCCGCCGCTCTCCCGTCTTGCGGTTTTTAATTGCATGGAACGCATTGGCCAATTCAAGTGGAATTGGACGGGTTAGACCTGTTCCAAACATAGCATCAACCAGCAATGCAGGCCTGCGGCCTCTAGAAACCATATCAAGGGTAAGGTCGCGCACCTCCCCCATCTCCATCCACCGCTCGCAATTCACCTTCGCATCCGGCGGCAATTTCCCAGCGTCCCCATACAGAAACACCTCGACCTCCCAGCCCCATTCCGCAAGCAGGCGCGCCACCACAAACCCGTCACCGCCGTTATTTCCCGGCCCGCACAAAACNACCGCCTTATGCGAGGTCGCGGCCAGATCCGGCCACTCCTCGAACACCGCCTCGACCACACCGCGACCGGCCCGCTCCATCAGCTCCAGCCCCGTGACTTCGCCGCTGTCAATCGCGGCCTGCTCAATGGCCCGCATCTGCGCTGCTGTCAGAAGTTCCGTCATCACAATCACCTACTTTTCGCAAACCGCTCATATTTAACGCGTTCTGCCTAATTTTTAATCACAAACCGCAGAATCCATCCCGCGCCCCTGCCCCCGTCACCATAGCGAATTGTCGGCCCTATTTGAAAGTGATCTATCACGGGTGAAACCACCGATTAGGGGAGTCGCCTGAAATGAAAAAGATCGAAGCCATCATCAAACCGTTCAAACTGGACGAAGTCAAAGAAGCGCTGCAAGACGTGGGGGTTCAGGGCCTATCGGTGATCGAGGTCAAAGGCTTCRGGCGCCAAAAGGGCCACACCGAACTGTATCGCGGGGCTGAATACGTCGTCGATTTCCTGCCCAAGGTCAAAATCGAAGTGGTGCTGTTCAATTCTGTCCAGTGTATCTGGATCTAAAGGGCTCGCTTCTCCTGTTACACCGAAGGTGCCGTTGTTTTGGTAGCGCCCTGCGCGTCCTGCAATTTGGGCAAGCTCTGCGGCGGTGAGTTTTCTAAATTGAAAGCCGTCAAATTTTTGGTCCTGAGCGAAAGCCACATGGTCTACATCGAGATTTAACCCCATGCCGATGGCATCGGTGGCAACGATAAAATCCACTTCGCCAGACTGGTAGAATTCCACCTGCGCGTTTCTGGTTCTAGGGCTGAGCGATCCCATGACAACAGCCGCACCGCCGCGCTGGCGGCGAATGAGCTCTGCGATGGCGTAAACCTCATCGGCAGAAAATGCGACAATGGCTGTGCGGGGTGGCAATCGGGTGATCTTTTTTGAACCGGCATAAGTCAGCATCGACATGCGCGGGCGGGTGACCACCACAAGCCCGGGTAACAGGG
>NVTS01000125.1 GCA_002732995.1 Marinosulfonomonas sp.
ACAATCCTTGCGAATAACTAGCTTGATGAAGATAGTTGCGGCTGGACCTCGATTTCTGAATGGCTACAATTTATCGTTAATGGTGATGGCCCTGAAATTAGTTGCGGCTGGACCTCGATTTCTGAATGGCTACAATTCGCGTTGATTATGTCCCTCAATTTCTTGGGTTGCGGCTGGACCTCGATTTCTGAATGGCTACAATGGGTCAGGGGTCATAGCGTATGAGAAAAAGTTGCGGCTGGACCTCGATTTCTGAATGGCTACAATAACGGGGAAACTCGAAGCCAGCGGAACTTAGTTGCGGCTGGACCTCGATTTCTGAATGGCTACAATGCAGAACAAACACGGGCGCTTGAGTTATCAGTTGCGGCTGGACCTCGATTTCTGAATGGCTACAATTGATGTATTCCAGTCTGAAAAAGACCACAAGTTGCGGCTGGACCTCGATTTCTGAATGGCTACAATAGTGCGGTGGGTAACTCTTTGATAATACAAAGAGTTTCTGCCGCTCTGTTGTGGTTTTTCATAACGAATCGCATCAAAACATCACCAGTTGGTCCGGATTCTTTCGGGCCGCGCGGCGGCCTTGGTCCGAGAAATGGATAATATCCCGATATTGTCTGTCAGTAAAGTTGAGAATCTGCACGTCGCCCCAGTCGGGTAATACACGTTCGATTCGGCCTACGCGGGTGGCAAAGGCCTCCTTTCCATTCACAAAACGGGCGTAAACAGAAAACTGACTGCGCTCAAACCCTTCATCAAGCAGAAAATTCCGGAATTTTCCGGCGGCTTTGCGTTGCAGCTTGGAATCGGTCGGAAGGTCGAACATGACAAGTATCCACATGAGCCTATATCCACTGAGATGGGTGATTGGTTTGTTCATTTCCCCAGCCCCGCTAAAGTCAGGGCGTCGGGTGGTCGTGGTAAAGCGAGGTCAAGCTTTCGGCGCTCAAAGCTGAGGGCGAGAGAGGTTGCAAGTTTGTTGAGGGCAACCGAGACGGGGCTAATGGAATCACCCAGAGGCAAATCCAAAGCGATCAGCCGTGCCAACGCCTGTTTTGCCGACGGTGTCACCTCGGGCCCTTCATTGGCGGCGATATTGCGCACCGCGCAATCGACCAGCGGGCGGAAGGGTTCCATCAGATCATCGGCCMSSSYGMMKSCRYYGCCGCGATTGGTGTGGAACAGCCCGATTGTCGGGTGCAGGCCTGCGGCAACGACGGCACGCGATGTAGTGGCCCGCAAGACGGTATAGCCATAGTTGAGCAAGGCGTTAATGTCGGTGTGGCCCGCATCGCGGCGAAATTCGGTGCCCATCATGCGCGGCCAGTAATGACGTGCGGCTTGGGCTTCGATGTTGGTGCTGTCGCCGGACTTAATCTCGCGGGTCATGCGGTCCAGTGTGCTGCGGGGCTGGCCTATCGAGGCGAGGGCAGCGGCCTGCATTTGCACCTTTGCAATGACGACTTGCTTCCATGCCTGTTTGATAAAGGGTGTTTTGGCCGCCCATTGTGCCCGCATCCGCGCACCTTGGGTATGGTGCCCTTCAAGGGGCCAAAGCACGGCACGGGGTTGATGGTTTGCCGCGCATAGCACCAGCAATGCGCCACGATCCGCCAGTTCGACCAACAGGGACGTCGTCCATGTGATGCCGTGGGCGTGGACGATGACGGCGGCGATCTGGTCAAGCGGCACGCGGCCGACCTCGCGGCCATCTTCCTCGACTTTTAGAAAACCACGATCCCGCGACAGGTGCCGTCCGTCGGTGGCGATGTCAATTATCTGATCCAATGCATTAACCAATCTGTCTAATGGATTGGAATATAGCAGATATTTCGATTCGCTGGAAACCTAGCCGGAAATGTTGCCGCGCGGATCATGGATTTGGCCGATTTCATCGACATAGATACGGCGGATATTGGCCTTGATAAGCGGGCCTGTGGCCATCGAAATAAGTTTGAATGGGTCGTCCTTGTCCCGATTGCGTGCGTCGGCATTGCTTTCTGTGTGGGGTACAAGAAAAAGGCCGTTTGCCAGGCTGAGCTTTTGCACATAGCACACCAGCGGGCCAAGTTTCGGATGCTCCAGCGCAACCATATCCCGTTTGAAAATGCGCAACACCCGTTTGGCGGCCGGATGGGGGCGGCGGGGAGTGCCGGTCTGGTGGGCCTCAAAGGTGGTGATAACCTGTGGTTTGTATTTACCATCCGGCATTTGCCAAATTTCATAACTATGGTTTGAATCCCCCTTGTAGCCCTTGAACGCATTACCAGATTTGTCATCGATATGAATAACATCGAGGGCCTCGATCAGGCGCACACGGCGAATGCCCTGATAAGGGCCGGTTTTTGCAACAAAGACCTTGATGGCAGCCTCAAAGTCCTTTCCCTCACGATCTTTGGTGGCAACCCGCAGCATCCGTTGCAGATCGGGGTCGCGGATTTTGTCGATCATCGCAGGGGTCAGGTTGTCGATTGGTTTTCGTGTCACAACCAGTGCAGCGCCTTTGTCGTTGACCTCGCCCGTCAGCCCGTATGCCGTGTCATTGTGCAACTGGCCCGCTGTGGTGTCGTGGCCGGATTTTCGGGCCTTTGGGTCAATCCGGCCATGATCGGCGCGGTGGCTAACAATGATCTGGTCCAGGCTGGCCTTGACGTCATTGCGGAACCCCTCCCACGGGGGCGGGACACTGGCGGCGAAATGTTCCAACCCGTCCTCTTTATCTTGCTTGGCTACAGCGGCAATCTTCTTGATCAATGCGCGGTCCGTGACGGCAATTACGGCGGCGTCGATGGCATGGTGGCGGTGGTCCTGACGGTTCTTTTTCTTGACGGTTGGACGGTTGTGGTCCGGCAGCAGTGAATTCAGCCCCCAGTGGCGGCGCAGCATCTCGGTCAAACGACCTGGCACGACCCAGACGTGACCGCCTTCGGTATAAAGCGCGTCAAGATATTGGCGGGCGATGCGGGATAGATATTGGGTGTCGACCAGTTGGCGATCAAGAAAGCCTTTGGTCTCTTCGAACTGCTCCATCGCATCGGGGGCAAAGCGCCACGCTTTATTCCTTTTCAGGTTTTTCAGGTTGGATGCTATTTTATCCCAGCGCGGACTGTCGCCCCATGCTTCCCAAGGGGTTTTGTTGCGCTTTTCGCGGTTGGCTTCACGCAGGCATAGGGTGCGATTGGAAAAACTGTCGTCCAATGTGCGTGAATAGGGCAGGATGTGGTCCACATCGCATTCGCCGGTGAACAGCATACCCACAGAAATTCGGGTGCCGGTATAGGGGCAAAGCCGCGTCATCGGATCAGAACCCAATTCCTCCCACAGGCGCAGGATCATCCTGTTTCTACCGGTATTGGGCTGTTTCAATTCTTCGACCAGTTTGTCCCCACGCATAATCGCCGCTGTGGTGTTCTTTTTGATCGTGATGTTGATCTCTTTCTTCTGCGCCTCGGAGTTTTTCAGATCGCGCGCCAGTTCGACCACAATTTCCGCAGGCTTGCCGTATTCGGTGATGATCCGGTTTACCATCCGGCGTATCTGGTTCAGGCCGATATGCACGGTCGGGTTGGTAATGCGGCCATAGCGGGTGATGTCATCGTCCTCCGGCTCCTGGGTGCCAGGAATAACGTGGCGATCAAGGATTTCACCGTAATAGGGCAGGGCATCCAAGACCTCGCCTGTGCGGTCATTGGAATGGTGCCAGCCGCATTTTTCAACCGCCTCGTTATAGGTCAGAACCTCGGCCTTAAGATGGGCAAGGATGTTACGGGTCGCAGTTTCACCGATGCGCCCGTAACCTTCGGGCAGAGGGGCGTCAGCGGTGGCGGCGGCATGTTCAGCATCCAGCCCGTATTTGGCCATCAGCCATTTGATCAGCTCATCGCGGTTTTCGTCATCACGCAGGCGTTGGATTAGCGACCACTGCGCGTCCGCGTCCAGCTTGCTCCAGTTTGGCCCGAACCGGTCAGGATGTGACAGACTGGCGCGCACCAGATCACAGGCGATGGCGTCGCGGGTCTGGGTCTCTAATGTGAAGATCTCGTCTGGTAGCAGTTTGATTACCTTGCCCAAGGCCTTGAGTTTGAGGCTCATACCGCTCAGGGATTTGGTGTGTTTCTTTTGGTTTAGCGCAAGGATCACCGTATCGCGTTGATCTATCGTCAGGGGGCGTTTGGGGTGCGCATCTGCCGTGATGCGCAGGTTGTTCACTGTTTCATACAAAATGCGCATCTGGGTCATAGGGTGGGCCTTGGCCAGACGGGGTTCATCCATAAACAGGCAGCGCCCGACCTTTGGTGCTTTAAGCGGGCGCTGGTAAAAGATGGTTTCAAACAGGCTGCCGTGCAGGGTGTCGGTCAGTTCGGGATGATGCGTGGCTTGCGTGCTCCACAATTGATTGAACTCTTCTTCCAGGTGACTGCGGTCAGGATAAAAATCATAGGCCATAACCGGTTTGCCGTCTTCGCTGTCCTGATGCAAAGTCAGGCGGGTCCGCACCGAAGGGGTCGCGCGCGGGGTTGGAGCGGTTGCTCGGCGCATATGCAGAAATTCACCGTAAGTGCGCGCGCCAGCGGCCATCATAGCCTGTTCCAGACGCGCTGTGCCTTGCTTGATTTTACCAGCCTCGTTATCGCCACCATCGGTTTTGCGGTTTGATTTGAAGCCACGGCGCTGGTTCAGATGAAACAGGGCACGGCCCAGATGGGTCAGAGAGAGTTTCTGATTCAGCCCTTTGGCGCGCAGGGCATAAGGGTCCAGTTGCTCCAGTTTTTTGGCCTCAACCGGATCAGTTGGCATCAATCCTGCTTCGGCGAGCCGCTGCATTAAAACAGTTCTGCGGCGCAAGAACCGATCACGGCGGCGACGGGCCGCGCGGGCGACGCGGCGGTCAACCGCTAGGGAACTTTTGGATTTTGGGTCGCGCCCGTCAGAAAATATCCGCACGCCGCTGTCGATGATAAAAACGGGGCGACCCGCTTCTAACTTATAGAGCCACCAGCCAATGGAATTTGTGCCTATATCAAGGCCTAAACGAGTTTTCATGCTATTATTCTCTCCATTTTCGCTTCTTATGAATTCTAAAAATCAATAACGTGAGTTCATACGGTGTAATAATGATTGTGCCTTAAGTCAATATGCGCTAATTACTCCATGGGCGCTGTAAGATGGTTCCAAAGATTTTCAGCTTGGTTCACCCCATGCGGGACTTCAAATTAGTTTGCATTAGATGGGTAGCATCTTATTTTGTGGGGGTCCACACCTCACCGCTCATATAGGTTTACCCTGAGTGAGTTTTACTCGGAGTGAGTTCCTAGTTGCTGTTGGATTGCGATATTCTGAATATACGGACAAGGATTTTATGTTGCAATTGTGAATTGACAATCTGTGCCCGAATCCTCTAAATACATCTATTCAGAAATCGTGGTCGAGCCGTTAACAAGTAGCTTAGACTGCACCACATTGAAGCGTAGGCTGCGGCCTGCGCTTTTTGTTTGCAAGTTTGTGAAATCTACTCAGTCGTCGGATCAAATTTGTATTATGCCTGCAATGCGTAATTATTCGCCTCAATATATTGAGGATGCCTGTCCTGAATATCTGTCCCACGTATTCAGAAACAATCCTTCCCACAAAACCGTAGGATTGTGTTGGCGATCAAATCCATCGGCAACCTGCGCCAGTATCGCCCCTGCAGACTCGCCGCCTTGTTTCTCCACCATCTCCAAAAACCGCGCCTCATTCGAGCTTGTACTAAACACCCACAACACCAACAAATTAGCCTTCAGCCCATAATGCGATTTGTATAATTTCCGTTCAATCAACTGCCGATACAGATCAATTGAACGTGCATAACTTTTACGGGCWKKSGRGCKKGYWKNTCGSMNTCGRTRMCACGRWMMAYKWYNNCMGTSSWMMKNGCRCGGTAGCTGCCACCGTAATCCAGTGCAAAGAGCTGATCTGGGATGAGTTTCTGGTTACCAATTGGAATTGCCAAGGGTGCGTTCTTGATGGCGAGGATTTCATGGGCGGGGATATATCGGACACCTTCGCGGGCGGCGGCAATATCAATCGAGCTGGTAACACAGGAGATCATGTATCCATGCCACCAATGGCCGGTAGGGCGCACGGTTGGCTCTGCAATGCCCAGGTCAAACAAATGATCCTTCGCCCGCTTTGTCAGGTCATAGATGTATGGATTGAACTCCGCATGTTCTGTGGCGCGTTGCTGGCCTGGCAGGGTCAGGTATCCGCCCGCGCGGAGCTTTTGCAGTTGGCGCAAAGCCGTGTCGCGGGTCAATTCATACAAATAGGTCGAGGATTGCGGGCCGTGGCGCTCGATGTGTTTGAGCCAGCGAACTTCACGTGGGGTCGGGCGCACATGTGCTTGTGGCGTTATGTGGTGGAATGTTGAGCGGCCCAATGAGTCTGTCTGTTTCATAGGGCCAGATTAACGGACATCACAGCTCTGGCGAAGGTCTGGTAGGGTCATCGTCGGGATTATCTAGCATTTTGTCAGGTTCTTGGTTCTCTGGGGGCTCGCTATGCGCAGGTGCTTTCTTCCATGGTTCGGCATAGGATTTTCGGCTGTGTTTCCGAATGGCGTCGATCTTTTCCTTTGATGCCTGTGGTCGCTTTTCCAGCACAAAGAACGGGAAAGATATTGGCACGGCGCGTTCCGTTAAACTGCGCACAAAGGTGGCAAAGGTGGTTTCCACCTCAGCATCGGAGAGATGCACGCTTCCTGCCAGCGCGTGATCAAACAAAAGCTGGGTTTCTTCGCGGGCCAATCGCTCAAGCCGCTTTGGGCTTTCGGTATAGAGGCGGTAGAACACATAGGCGGGAATGCCGATCAGCATTATTGGCGTGACGATGACTGCCAAGGTGATGAGCAAAGACAACCAAGCAAGCTGTTGGGAGGGAAACTTGTTGTGTTGGTTGGGCGTAAAATACCGCGTCAGCGGTCTTTTACGAATATTGGCAGGGACCCATGTTGGGGGTAGGCATGGGGGTGGGTTCACCTATACGAGAGTGTCTGATCTTCTGTGTATGAGTAATTTGGTCCATGCTTCTGCAACGAAGGAGCATGACAACGATGACAATTTCCAAGGACTTATTAGACCA
>NVTS01000126.1 GCA_002732995.1 Marinosulfonomonas sp.
GCATTTGGGTCCGAAAGCGAAACCCAGCAAATCCAAGCCGAAGTGGCCCGGCGTTTGCGCCSGWYRMSMTCGGNKGMRKRWGMCMSMYKMGAKYATCAYSYRSTRMMYGGWATTMMRKKCMARRYGSKRWRCYMSMRGMRTSRSMCSRYMGTSRTYSAYTACTTCACCGAGTTCGCCATCACTCCGGCGACCGAGGTGGATTTTGATCTCGATAATGGCACGCCCGCGTCCGGAGCCCTGCGCAAACGTTGCCAAGCCCTGATCGAAAGCGTCGAGGACGGCCTCGGGGGCCTTTCCACCGGCGCGGTGCAACTGCGCGCCGAATGCGGTTCGGCCTTCTTTGCCGATCTTGTGGCCCACAAGGAGGTGCGGGAAACCTATCTCAACACGGCCGCCGCTGCGGACCTGCGCAGCCGSGTSTCCGACGAGGTCAGCTTTGGCGGCATCAACTTCCGCCGCTAYCGSGGYAAYGCYGCYTTCGGKGTGCCGGTCGACAARGCSTRKTTCTATCCCGAGGGCGTSGAGGGCCTGTTCGARATYTACTACGCCCCGGCGGAYACCTTCGAGACCGTCAAYACCCTCGGCCTGCCRCTYTACGCYCGYTCCATYCCGGAYCGGGATCGCGACGAATGGGTGCGKCTSGARATYGARWSCAACCCRCTGCCGATCTGCACCCGCCCGCAGGTTTTGCGGTCTGCACGGCGGACCTGATGAACGCCTTTGCCATCGGCATGGATGCATTGTTCGCGGACGACAATATTGCGACGGACGCCATCTACTCGGCCGGGGGCGGCAATCCCGTTCTCGTCCGTGTAGTGGCACGCCGCGCCGACAGTATCACCGGCTTTGGGGAGGCGAAACTCTGGTCGGAAACCCAGCGCTTCGATCTGCGGGTCAGTGAAATCACCAGCCCGCGCCCGGGCGACCGGCTGGAAATCGGTGGTGAGGCGTTCCTGATCCAAGGTGAGCCAATTCGTGATGCGGAACGCCTGATCTGGACCATCGACGTGCATCCGGTATGAAGCTGAAGCTCGACATAGATCCGGACATCGCCGCGATGATGCAGGCTGAGTTTCTGACGGGCGAACGCGCGGTAACCGCCGCCATGCGCCAGGCGGGCAGTGATCTGAAGGCCGACTGGCGGAGGCAGATCACCGGCGCGGGCCTCGGGCAACGGCTGGCGCGCAGCATCCGCAACAAGACCTATCCCGAACGGGGCGAAAGCCTCGATGCCGCTGCCTTCGTCTGGTCAAAAGCTCCGAAGATCATCCGCGCCCATGACAAGGGCATGCTGATCCGCTCGAAACTCGGCTTCTATCTCGCCATCCCGACCGAGGCCGCTGGCAAGGGTCGTGGCGGTGCACGTTTGACGCCCGGTGAATGGGAACGCCGTCGTGGCATGCGATTGCGCTTCATCTATCGGCGCAACGGGCCGAGCCTGCTGGTGGCCGAAATGGCGCGGATCAACACGCGCGGCACGGCGGTGGCGTCGCGTTCCAAAACCGGCCGCGGACAGGTCACCGCGCCGATCTTCCTGCTGGTTCCGCAGGTGAAGCTGCGTAAACGGCTCGATCTGGCGCGGGATGCGGAAAAGGTGGCGAGGTCGGTGCCGGGGTTGATTGTCGAGAAGTGGGTGTAACATACTGGATCATTAATGGATGAAACAAACCCACCAAAAAGTACACGCCCTTGATGGTTGTGTTGGCCACGGGTAGGATTAGCGAAAACTTAGGAGAAAAAATGCGGTTCTTAAAAACAATGATTCCCTTTGTCGCCGCGATGCAAATGTCGTTCCCGGCAATTGCACAATCCTCTGACGAACTCCGATCAGAGTTGGATCTTGTCCTTGAACAAGTTGAGCAAGCAAATTCCGTTATTAGTCGATATGATGGCGGCCTCATTCGAGCACTTGCAGAAACTCGTAAAGAAGCGCTTCTCCTTTCGGAGGCTGTTTTGCGAAACCGCATCTTGGCCGAAGAGGGCGGCGAACCTGTCGAGATCACCATTCCTGCCGTTCAACCGGATGAAGCGAAGGCAACCCAAATACTCGGTGAGATTGCTAATGCACAGCGCCGTGTTGATGATGCAGAGAGGGAGGCTGGACAAGCTGGCGGGTTAATTCAAGCGGTAGCATTAAGCCGGGTCGAAACCGAAAAACTGACCCTTGCCCAACTTCAAATGGCGTATTTTCAGGCTAAATATGGCATAGCATTTCCAGCTGTCACAGCTGCAAGTCAGCAAGATGGTACAGCCAATCGCATGAGTGGATCCGAAATAGCACCCATTGCAGAGGCCACAGATGCACTTCCTTGGGCTGATTCAAGGTTTCCAAATGTTGATTATTCAATCCAACCCTTCGAGCAGGCGCACATTGACGGTGAAAAGATTTCTGGGTGGTGGACTATTGCAACAGAGCGCGCTGCGGTGGACGATAGCCCAAAAGTAACGGCAATCAATTACTCACAGTTTAAACCCAATAGCTATGCTGGAGTCACAGCCCTATTGGCCCGTTGCAACGAGGGTGATACCGCATTAATTTTTCTTCAAGATGACTATCTACTGTCGGATTTTCGACGGAATAGTTTTGATATTACGTATCGGATCGATGACCAACCGGCACAACAAACTCGATGGAGCAGCCTTACGAACAGTAAAGGAGCTGGGCTGTTTGGTCGAGAGGCACAGCAGTTTATTCGCCAAATTTACGATGCGGATCAATTGTTCATTAGACTGGTCGAAAAAAATGGGCAGAGACACGATGCGACTTTTGATTTGTCCGGAGGTCGGGATGCATATGAAGATGTCGCATCAGCCTGCGGATGGACAACGCTGAGTTTAACACCTGATGACTACCGAGCAATCCAAACATTACTAAATGCTGGTGGCTTCGATGCAGGCACACCCGATGGTCAATGGGGGCCGGGTTCTCAGCGCGCGATGAGAGAATTTCAGGCCTCGATAGGTTTGCCGGAATCCGGTGCGCCAGATCGGGACACTTTAGGCAAACTAGGATTTGGGGGTTAACTTAGGATTTGTGGACAATCGCCATTCATTGGCATATATTGCCAATGAAGCGAAAGGATACCCCATGGCCACACGAAACGTCGTACTGACCGATGCGCAATCCAGCTTGGTCGACCGCCTGATCGAGACCGGCCGCTACCAGAATGCCAGCGAGGCCTTGCGCGCHGGTCTGCGCCTTCTSGAGCGTGAGGAAARYGAAMTCGATGCCCTGCGCAACCAGCTCTCGGCCGGATTGGCGCAGGCCAAGGCCGGTGATCTGGCCGAAGGGAGCGGCGAAGAGACCATCCGCCGCGTCTTTGCTGCCGCGCGAGGCAAGGCCTGATGCCCAAATCCTGGCGGTTGACCCGTCAGGCCGAGGCGTCCCTTCTCGATATTGCCCTCTGGACGATCGAGACTTTTGGCCCGCGTCAGGCGCAGGCCTATGAGGAAGACCTGATCGTGCGCTGTTCCGGCATCGCATCCGGTACCACGGCGTCGCAAAGTTGCCGGGCGATCATCGACCCCGATCTGAAAGAGGACCTGCGCTTTGCCCGTTCCGGTCAGCATTTCATCGTGTTTGTCGAGGATGAGGCCTGCGTAATCATCGTGGATTTTCTGCATAGCAGGAGCAATCTCCCGGCAAAGCTGGCAAGCCTCGAGAAACAACAGCCAGAACAGAACCATTGAGGTAAGCCGCGTCGTCGGCAAGCAAACCCATGTCCACACCACGAGAAACCATCCTGCAAGCGCTGCTTGCAGCACTACAAACCGTGCCCAGAACCACCGTGCTACGCGGTGCAATCCTCCCCGAGCGGGCACCCGTTGGCGGGTTGTTGATCCTGCGGGACGGCGACCCCGGCACGCCCGATGTCACACTGTCTCCGCTGCAATACCACTATGAGCACCGTGTCGAACTCGAGGTGATCGTGCAGGGCAAAACACCTGCTGCCCGTGATGCAGCCTTTGATGTGCTGCTGGCAAAATTGGCCACTGTTATCACGGCCGACCGAACCCTTGGCGGGCTATGTGACTGGGTCGAGGCCGAAGCGCCGCAACCGGTCGATCTACCGGTGGAAGGGGCGGAGGCGCTGAAAGCGGCCATCGTTCCCCTAATTTTGACTTACACCACGGCTGATCCGCTGGGCTGACCCCGTGGGATGACCCCCACCACCAAACAAAGGAAAACACTATGGCACGCGCACAAGGGGCGCGGTCGCTGATGGCGGCTGCGTTCGAGACAAGTTATGGCACCCCGCCGGTTGGCGGTTATATGCAGATGCCCTTCGCCAGCACCTCGCTGGGGGCGGAGCAACCGTTGCTGGGTTCGGAATTGCTGGGCTATGGCCGTGATCCGCTGGCTCCAATCAAGGACGCGGTGACGGCGGATGGCGATGTGGTGATGCCGATCGATGCCGAAGCGTTTGGCTTCTGGCTGAAGGCGGCGTTTGGTGATCCTGTCACCACCGGCACGGGGCCCTATACGCATGTATTCACGTCGGGCAGCTGGACCCTGCCGAGCCTGTCGATCGAGACCGCCATGCCMGAGGTGCCGCGCTATGCGATGTATTCCGGCTGTGTGCTCGACCAGCTTTCCTGGCAGATGCAACGCTCGGGGTTGTTGACCGCCACCGCCAAGCTGATCGCGCAGGGCGAGGCGATTGCCACCTCGACGGCCGCCGGAACGCCGACCGGCTGGACCCTGCAGCGGTTTGGTCATTTCAACGGGTCGATCAAACGCAATGGCACAAGCTTGGGCAACATTGTCTCGGCCGACATCCAGTATGCCAACAATCTCGACCGGATCGAAACCATCCGCTCGGACGGACGCATCGACGGGGCAGACCCATCGATCGCCGCGCTGACCGGCAAGATGGATGTGCGGTTTGCCGACCAGGTGCTGATGACCCAGGCGATGAACGGCACACCGGCAGAACTGGAGTTCGCCTACGMGCTCGGCAGCGGCGAAAGCCTCACCTTTACCGCCCACGCCGTTTATCTGCCGCGCCCGCGCATCGAAATTCAGGGGCCACAGGGGGTGCAGGCCAGCTTTGACTGGCAGGCAGCTTATGACGCCACCGCCGGGCAGATGTGCACCATCACCCTTGTCAACGATGTCGCAACCTACTGAGGAACAACATGATCCGTCTTGATTTATCAAATGAACCCGCGTGGCTGGACCTTGGCCACGGTGTTCGTCTGCACTTGAACCCGCTAACCACGGCCATGATGGTGGCCTCACGCAATGATCCCGCAGTGGCTGCATTGAACGAAGATGCAACCGACGAAGAAAGTGCACTGGTGTTTGCTAAAGCGCTGGCCTGCAACGCCATTATAGAATGGGAGGGTGTCGGGGACTCTGACGGCAACGTTATTCAAATTACCCCCGAGGGTATATCGGCCCTGCTGGATGTCTGGCCATTGTTCGAGGCGTTCCAAACCAAATACGTTGCCAAAGGTCTGGTGCTGGATCAGGAAAAAAACGTCTCGTCGCCCTTGCCGAGTGGGTCTTCGGCGGGGGCGACGGATATTGCCAAGCCTGTGAAACCAAATGCCCGGACTGCCCGCAAATCCTGAACCAACCACATAGCTATGAGGGTTGGCAGGTCTGGGATCTTGTCGCCCGCCTTGGTGGCCAACTGCGGGTGGCTCCTTCCGGCGGGGTGATCGGATGGGACTTGGGCACGGCCCTTTCATTGGCCTCGGCACTTGGCATCTGCCCGATCGCGACCGCCGAAATCCTCCCTGCAATTGAGGCCGTGATGGTGCATAAAATCAACGAACAGATGGATCAAGGAAATGGCTGAGAAGAGAGTCAGCGTCCGCCTTGCGGCCGTGGGAGGTAAACAGGTCAAAGCCGAGTTTGAAGGTATCGGTGACGCTGGCAAACGCGGCTTTGGCAAGGCTTCGCGCGAAATGGAAATCGCCAATGCGCGACTGGCAAGATTTGCACGGCGCGCCAAGATCGCTGCCGGGATCATGGCGGCAGCTGCCGTAGCTGCAGGCGTTGCCATGGTGCGCTCGGGTCTTCAGACCATCGACGAGCAGGCCAAGCTGGCGGCCTCCCTACACACCACGGCCGAGAGTATCCAGATACTGGCGCGCGCCGGTGATCTGGCTGGTGTTGCAATGGGAGAGGTCGAACAGGCCACCTTTCAGTTGACCAAGCGCCTCAGTCAGGCGGCCGCCGGAACGGGTCCGGCTGTTGATGCCCTGAGACAGTTGCATCTCTCGGCAGCTGATCTTGAGGGGCTCACGGTTGATGCCAAGATCGCCACCATTCAGGATGCAATTGTAAAATTTATCCCGAGCGCGCAGCAGGCCGCGATTGCCTCGCAAATCTTCGGGGATCGCGCCGGTCTGATTTTTACCCGCATTGATAGCGCCACTTTGCGCCAGGCAACACAGGATGTGCAGGATTTCGGCGTCGCTGTATCGGAATYGGACGCGGCCCAAATCCAGCGCACCAATGACGCGCTGTCCCGCATGGGGCTTTTGTGGCGCGGCATCGCCAACCAGCTGGCGGTGGCGGCGGCTCCGGCGCTCGAGGCTATGGCCAATGCCATGGCGGCCATCGGCAAAGTCACCGGCCCGCTCGGGCGCGCCATCAAGGGCCTGTTCAACCATATCGGCGAGATMGCCACCATTGCCGCCACCTTCGCSGCCGTGCTGGGYGGSMRGTTGGTGATTKCWYTGGCCAGYGCSGYKCTCGGCATTCGCGGCGTGTCGATTTCACTAGTCGCCCTGCGCGGTGCCTTGATCCGCACAGGTATCGGGGCGTTGATCATTGGCGCAGGAGAGCTGATTTACTGGTTCGGGCGTCTCGTCAAAGGGGCTGGCGGGTTTGGCGAGGCCATGCGCCTGTTGAAAGATGTGGCCATCGAGGTTTGGGATCGCATCAAGCTCGGGGGAAAATCCCTTGGCGCGGCGCTCTCGTCGGTCTGGGCAAGGATCAAGGCCGGCTGGTTGACGATGCTGGCCAATATCCAGAAGACATGGACGGACTTTTTGCACGCCATGACGCGCGGGATATCCAACACTCCGGGCATGGACAGCGCGATGCTGGCCATCGGCAATGCCGCGATCATGGCGGGGTCCGCCTATT
>NVTS01000127.1 GCA_002732995.1 Marinosulfonomonas sp.
ATCCCCGTCAGGTTCAGGTCCACCACCCCACGCCACGCCGCCACGCTGATTTCATCAATCAGCCCCGCAGGGCCGAAACTGCCTGCATTGTTGAACAATACATCCAACCGTCCGGTGGCCTTGGCAAAGGTGCCGAACGCCCCACCCAACGCATCCTCATCCGTCACATCCGCTGGCAAAACATGCGCAGCGCCATGCCCGGCCGCAACCGCTTCCAGCGCCGCACGACGACGCGCAATCAGGCCCACTTGCCATCCGGCCGCCAGAAATACCTTGGCCGTGGCCGCCCCAATGCCCGAACTGGCGCCGGTGATGATAATCGTCTTGTTCATTCCCCGTCCCCCTCAAGCGTCAATGGCACGGTTGCGCCCTGCAAATCATCGACCGTCAACGGCGCGGATGGCCGCGATAGCATATTGCGCGTCACCCAGAACAGCCGCTTTTCCGCCCGTGTAATCGCCACATAGGCCAGCCGTTTCCACAAGGCTTGTCCGGCTTCAATGCGCCCCATTCTAGCCGCCACAAACAGATCAGGCGCAAACACCTGAACGTTCTCCCATTGCGAGCCTTGCGCCTTATGGATCGTCACCGCAGAGCCGTGCAAAAACGCCGCCCCCATACGGGCCGCAAAGGGGATGAACGGCTCTTCCTCGTCTGGTATCTCGATCTTGATAATCGAGGCCGCCGAAACCTGCGGGTCTTCTGCCCCCAACACATGGATGCGTGAAAATCCCGCCTTGCGGCCAGGCCCGAGGTATATCACCTGCGCCCCTTTGATCAGTCCGCGGGCCTCCAGATCAATGCGTTTCTTGCGGTGCTTGGCCGGCAACTCGATCCCGTCACAAATCAACGGCTCGCCTGCCATTAATTCATCCGCAGGCGCACCGTATGCGCCCCGAAACGCGTGTATCAACCGCACTCGCGTCTTGTTCATCCACACCAGAACGGGGGATCGCGCCATCATATCCACCTCGACCCGTTGCGCCCAAACCACGCGGTCATCCTTTTGCGCGGCGTCTTCGATCATCCGCTCGAAATCCTGAAATTGCAGGCTCTCGTCACTTAACGCATGGGCCAGATCGAGGATGGGATTATCCGCATCCTGACGGTGAATGCGGTGCAGCACCAGCTTTTGCTTGCCGGAAAAATTGTCAAACACCATCTCGCCGGATTGCCCGACGGGGGCCAGTTGCGCGGGGTCACCGAACAACACCAGTGTCGGGAAAATTTCCTTTAGATCATCGAGCTGTTTTTCATCCAGCATCGAGCTTTCATCGACGAACCCGATGTCCATCGGCTCGTCGCGGCGTTTCCAGCCAATGATGAAATCCGAACCGCGCAGGCCCGCMGCCGCCAGCGCCCCGGGGATGGATCTATTGCTGGCGTAAAACAGCGCGGCACGATCAAGTGCTGCATCAGTCAATCCCTCGATCTCGGGCTTGCCGCCCCGCCCCGCCAGCCATTCGGCGATCTTTTCATATTCGGGATCATACAGTGGCGTATATAATATCCGGTGGATGGTGGTCGCAGGCACCCCGTGGTTGCGCAACACACTGGCGGCTTTGTTGGTCGGAGCCAAAATCGCCAAGGTGCGCTTGTCCTTGCGCCGCTTGGCCTCGTAATCGCCTGAAACGATGTCAACGCCAGCCTCTTCCAAGGCCTCGTAAAGGCGGGCCAGCAGCATGGTTTTGCCCGACCCTGCCTTGCCGACCACCGCTAAAACACGATCACGCCCGTCGCTTTGCGGCGTCAGGATGCCGTTGTCCAGATCAACGCCCGCGCCCAGCAACACGTCTGTGATGCGGTCAAAGGCTTCGGCCTGATCGTCCGAAAATATTACTGTGGGTGCTGCCATGCGGAGACCCTATATGGGCCGCACAAAAGAGGCCAGATTAAACGCCCGCCTCCAACGCATCCTCTAGCGTGCGCAGCCCGGTGGTCGGGGCCTGCACCAGCACTGCCATATTGCCTGGCTTATGCTCGTTCCTCCACATTTTCATATGCGCCGCAGGGATTTCATCCCACGGGAACACCTCGGACATCGACGGGTCCAATCGGCGTTCAACCATCAACTGGTTCGCCGCCGCCGCCTGTTTCAGATGGGCAAAATGCGAGCCTTGCACCCGTTTTTGATGCATCCACAAATACCGCGCATCCATGGTCAGATTATACCCCGTGGTGCCCGCACAGATCACCACCATGCCACCCCTTTTACAAACGAACACCGATACCGGAAATGTTGCCTCGCCGGGGTGCTCAAACACCAGATCGACGTTGATACCCTTGCCGGTTATTTCCCAGATCGCCTTGCCAAATTTGCGCACCTCGCCGAACCATGTTTTATATTCCGGCGTGTTCACAATGGGCATCTGACCCCAGCAATTAAAGTCCTTACGATTGATCACCCCCTTGGCGCCCAATCCCATCACATACTCGCGCTTGTTCTCGTTGGAAATGACGCCAATCGCGTTGCCGCCAGCGGTGTTTATCAACTGGATCGCGAATGACCCGAGCCCACCCGACGCCCCCCAAACCAGCACATTTTGGCCCGGTTTCAATTCATGCGGATGGTGGCCAAACAACATCCGGTAAGCGGTGGCCAATGTCAGCGTATAGCAGGCGCTTTGCTCCCATGTCAGGTGTTTTGGTCGCGGCATCAACTGCTGAGCCTGAACCCGGGTGAACTGTGCGAACGATCCATCCGGTGTTTCATAACCCCAAATTCTGTTGCTGGGTGAAAACATCGGGTCACCCCCGTTGCATTCCTCGTCTTCCCCGTCATCTTGATTACAGTGGACCACCACTTCGTCACCAACCCGCCAGTTTTTTACCTTGTCACCTACGGCCCAGACAATGCCCGAAGCGTCCGATCCAGCTATATGGTAATCTTCCCCATGCACATCAAAGGTCGAAACCGGCGTGCCAAGTGCCGCCCAGACCCCGTTGTAATTCACCCCCGCCGCCATCACCAGAACCAATACCTCATGGCTGTCAATCGCTGGCGTCTCGACCACCTCTTGCAACATGGCCTTGTCCGGGTCGCCTTCACGTTCCCGCCGGATGGCCCACGCATACATCTGCTTTGGCACATGGCCCATCGGTGGCATTTCACCCACTTCATACAGATCCTTTTCAGGGGCATCATATGCAGCAATATCCGGATTTGTATCAACAGTCATAAGATCCTCCAAAAGCCGTGTTGGTGGCGCAGAATCGGCGCCGGTGTCTATAGGTGAAATAGAATCCGTCGCGCAATAATGCAATCACATTCAGGTGGTTATTGAAATTATCTTACGTCGCGGATTTTTCAGCAACGCCCTTTTCTCGCGCCGCTTCCACAAGATGAGCAATCGAATTGGCGTAGAACTGTAACGTGGCGCGTTCTTTATCGCTCGCGGTAAGTGCCTCGTTCTGCCCGACCACCATATGACGCATTGATAAAATCTTCAGCCCGATCTCGGCGGCATACTCCAGACTATCGCGCGGCACATGGATGTGGGCCCCGTTCGCCTCGAGCCTTTTGGCAAGCGCCGTCACCCGCACAGCCACCTCGGCGCCGCTCAACGCACCATCCGCGTCCAGCAGAACCGTCGCCACCAGCGGCACGGGCAACACAGGCACCACATCGCGCACCCGATCCATCACCTTGCGGGCTACACATTCGGTTACATTATCAGGGCAGGTTTTCACAAATTCGCGCAAACTGACCGGATCCCCGAAACTGACCGAAGCATAGCCGAACCGGTGATACCGCCCCGTCATCTTGAATTTGATCTGCCGCCCGATAAACCCCAGCATTTTCAGCAGACTAAACCGGAACTTGCGCACGCCCGCATCCGCCGCCGACAGCAGCAAACGGTCCTCAAGCACACGGTCGTAATTCAGCGCCACCGGCACAAACACCACATCGCGCGCACCCTCAGGATCAAAACCCGACACCACATAATTCAGCAACCCCAGCTTTGGTTCGCGCACGGTGCCGTCCAGACTTAGCCCGCCTTCGGGGAATACCGCCTGCGTCACGCCACCTGCGGTCGCCAGTTGCACATATCGCGCCAACACCCGCCGATACAAAGGGTTACGCGATTTGCGGCGGATAAAATATGCCCCCATCGCACGGATCAGATGCTTCAGCGGCCAAACCTGCGCCCATTCCCCCACCGCATAAGACAGCGCCGAACGTTCCCCCGCCAGATAGGTCACCAGAACATAATCCATGTTTGATCGGTGGTTCATCACAAATATCACCGTRGCATCAGGRTCAATCGCCTCGATTGCYGCCTCGTCAAAATGCCCAAGGCGCACGCGGTACAACGTCCGGCTGAGCCAACGTGACGCCCGCATCGCAAACCCGAAATACAGCGACGCACTGAATGATGGCACGATTTCATGCGCATAGCGCCGCGCCGCCTCGAACGCCACATTCTCCGGCACCCCTTCGGTTTTGACATGCTCTGCTATCGCCTCGGCCACCTTAGGGTCGTAAATCACCCGCTGGATCATATCGTGACGCCGCGCCAGCTTGAACGGCTCGATCGGGCGATCCAGCTTGGTGTTCACCTGTGCCACTACCTTCTCCATCCGGCGGCGAAAGAACCAGCGCACCGACGGGGCCAACACCCGTTCCAGTGCCGAAAACGCAGCAAAGCCCAGGATCAGGATCAATAACCAGAGTGGAAGTTCAACAACGCGGCTCATTGAGACAGCCTTGCAGGAAAGCCGCCACAGGTCTAGGGGGCAGCAACWCATTGAATGTTTCCCGGATTCCCCACCGGTTACGCTCGGCTGATGGCGCAACTATATTTCGATCACTTTCCCACTTGCGCAATATTCTTACTTTTGCAAAAATACGGCAGCGCATTACTGAATAAGGCCGTCACCCATGCCCAGACCCAACCAAAGCAGACCATGGCTGTTTCGCACCTACGCGGGGCATTCCACCGCCGCCGCCTCCAACGCGCTTTACCGCGATAATCTGGCCAAGGGGCAAACCGGCCTGTCCGTCGCCTTCGATCTGCCGACCCAGACCGGATATGACTCTGATCACACCTTGGCCCGTGGCGAGGTTGGCAAGGTCGGTGTGCCGATCAACCATCTGGGCGATATGCGCGCACTGTTTGCCGATATCCCGCTCCAGCAAATGAACACCTCGATGACGATCAACGCCACAGCCCCGTGGCTGCTGGCGCTCTACATTGCCACCGCCGAGGAACAGGGGGCCGATATTTCCATCCTGCAAGGCACGGTACAAAACGACATCATCAAGGAATACCTGTCGCGCGGCACCTATATTTGCCCGCCTGCGCCCTCGTTGCGGATGATCACCGACATCGCCGCCTATACCCGCCAACATTTGCCCAAATGGAACCCGATGAATGTGTGTTCCTACCATCTACAAGAGGCCGGAGCGACGCCGGAAGAGGAACTCGCCTTTGCGCTCGCCACCGCCACCGCCGTGCTGGATGATCTGAAGGGCAAGGTGCCCGCCGAACACTTCCCCGCCATGGTCGGGCGCATTTCATTCTTTGTGAATGCCGGTATCCGCTTTGTCACTGAACTCTGCAAAATGCGCGCCTTTGTCGAATTGTGGAATGAAATCACCCGTGAGCGTTACGGCGTCACCGACCCCAAATTCCGCCGCTTTCGCTACGGGGTGCAGGTCAATTCGCTGGGCCTGACCGAACAGCAGCCGGAAAATAACGTCTACCGCATCCTGATCGAAATGCTGGCCGTGACCCTGTCCAAAAACGCCCGCGCCCGCGCCGTGCAACTGCCCGCCTGGAACGAGGCCCTGGGCCTGCCGCGCCCGTGGGATCAACAATGGTCGCTGCGGATGCAACAGATTCTGGCCTACGAGACCGACCTGCTGGAATACGACGATCTGTTTGACGGCAACCCGGCGATTGACCGCAAGGTTGAAGAGTTGAAATCCGGCGCCCGCGCTGAGCTGGCCCAGATTGACGGCATGGGCGGGGCCGTGGCGGCGATTGAATATATGAAATCGCGGCTGGTTGACTCCAACGCCGCCCGCATTGCCAAAATTGAAACAGGCGAAACCACCGTAGTCGGGGTGAACCGCTGGGTTGAAGCCGAAGCCAGCCCGCTGACATCGGGCGACGGCTCAATCATGGTTGCCGATCCCGCAGCCGAAGCCGACCAGATCATGCGCCTGACCGCATGGCGCGAAGTCCGCGACGAGGCTGCGCTAAAATCTGCATTAGCCGATTTGCGCAGGGCCGCCTTGTCAGGCGAGAACATTATGCCCGCCTCGATCAAAGCAGCCCGCGCTGGCGTCACCACCGGAGAATGGGGCGAAATTGTACGCGATGCCTTTGGCCAATACCGCGCGCCCACGGGTGTATCGCCAAACCCCTCGAACCGTACCGAAGGGCTGGAGGAAATCCGCGCGCAGGTGGATGTGGCCTCGGACAGGTTGGGGCGTCGTCTGAAAATACTGATCGGCAAACCGGGGCTTGATGGTCACTCCAACGGGGCCGAACAAATCGCCACCCGCGCCCGCGATTGCGGTATGGAAATCTGCTATGAGGGTATTCGACTAACCCCTGAAGAAATCGTCGCCAGCGCCAAGCGGGAAGAGCCGCATGTGATTGGACTGTCGATTTTGTCCGGCAGCCACATCCCGCTAATCCGCGACCTGATGGCACTGATGCAGGCCGAAAACCTGACGCACATTCCGGTGATCGCGGGCGGGATCATTCCTGATAACGACGCCAACACCTTGCGCGAAATGGGCGTCGCCCAAGTCTACACGCCAAAAGACTTCGAGCTGAACAAAATCATGGCCGACATCGTCACCTTGGTGGACCCAACCTAGCCCCATCATTGTTCCATAAAAACAATTTGCATTCACATGAAGCAATACTCACCCCAAGAGTGGGCGAGTTCTGTTGTTCTTTCAAATATTATTAGGGGCTGTCCTAGATAACCACAAATGGGGTTATCATGGGACGTATGAGAAAGAGTCGTTTAAGCAAACATAAACAGGGCCGTCTGGTTGAGCATT
>NVTS01000128.1 GCA_002732995.1 Marinosulfonomonas sp.
CAACCAATTCGCTATCCTATACCCCGAACGGTTCAACAGATGACCCGTGAAACCCGCATGGGCTAAGCCTCATACACAGAGTTTCGGATACTCCCGTTTCTTAGGCATCAAACCAAACCGCAAAGCATAGAAATACCCCCCTCACAACTTCGAGCTTATAACCCCCGTATTAAACCCGCCCATCCGCAACTCGCCAAACAGCCGTTGATACTCGATCTTCGGGCAACGGTTCATGATCACCGTCACGCCGCGGGCTTCGKCCAGTGCTGCCGCTGCCGTGTTCTCGACGCCGATCTGCATCCAGACGGTTTTCAGGTCAGGGAAGATATCCAGCGCATCCTGCACAATCGGCGTAACGAATTCCGAACGCCGGAAGATGTCGACCATATCAACGGGGCGGTCAATCGAGGCGAGGTCCGGCATGATTTCCTGGCCGAACAGCATTTTGCCCGCATGGCCCGGATTGACGGGGATCACCGTGAAGCCCTTCATCGACAAATAGCGCGCCACGAAATAGCTGGGGCGCACGGGGTTCATCGAAACACCGACACAGGCGATCACCTTGTTGTCGGTCAGGATACGTTTCAGCATGTCGTCGGAATAGGTCATAGAGGCATCCTTAGCAGGCTATCCCAAAAGAAAAAAGCGCCCGAACCTGTGTGAAGGCCGGACGCCAGTTACGGAACGAGGGACAGTGATAGGAGGTGCGCGCGTTCCGGGCGCTGCACCTGTATTACAACAGATAAGCAGGTTTTGCGCGATTTCCAGAGGCGGTAAATGAATTGTGATCACAGACCGGTTCAGCCACGTGAGGCATATAGTGCAACAGCAGCGGCATTCGACACATTAAGCGAGCCGAATTCACCGGCCGCGTCGATTTTCACCAGCGCATCGCAGGTCTCGCGGGTTTTTTCGCGCAGGCCCGGCCCTTCTGCCCCCAGCACCAAGGCGATCGGACGATCCGTGCGCCCCTCGACGGCTTGGGCCACCGATTGCGTCGCCTCGCCGTCCAGTCCCAGCATCAGGTAACCCATTGATTTCAGGGTCTCCATCGCCACGGCGAGGTTCTTGACCCGCAAATAGGGTTGGCGTTCCAGCGCCCCCGAAGCAGACTTGGCCAAAGCACCGGTTTCGGGGGCTGAATGGCGTTGTAGGGCGATCACAGCACGGGCGCCGAACACTTCGGCCGAGCGCAGGATCGCACCGACRTTATGCGGGTCWGTSAYRCGGTCCARCARCASMACGCGGGGCACTTGGCCGTCCGCCGCCATGCAGSATTCCTCRATSSWRCCCCARKYCAGCTGYTTGACYTCAAGRGCKGCCCCYTGRTGCACMGATTGGGCCTCAAGCGGGGCTGAAAATTTACGCGCGTCAGACATTTCAGGTTCAATGCCACTGGCACCGATATCCTCGGCCWATTTATTATAGGCGTTTTTGGTCACAATCAGCCGCAGTTTTTTACGGTCAGGATTGCGCAAGGCATCGCGCACCGCGTGCAGGCCGAACAACCACACGGTTTCCGCGGCCGACGCACGCCTGCCTTGTTCCTTTTCGATCACCCATTTAGGTTTTTCCATCGCCTTGATACCCTTGATTTTACGCAGATTTGACAATGCGATACACAGCACCCCGATACAAGGTGATTATCAGGTGGGTTTACGCTTGACGGGTCTGCAGGACGCAGGTATCCACCCCGCAGGTTGGGCGTCAGGCCGCAAGGTGTGGCAGGGGACTGTAACTCCCTCGAGGAGACTCACGCCTGGTTCGATTCCAGGGTCGCCCACCATTTTTTCGAAACCGGTTACGGCATCAGTATGTCTGTGCGCTTGTATTCAGCGCTATCCTTGGTTGCGTCATCAAAGGTCAATGTCACCGTAACACTGCCCACCGGGTCCCGATCGTAAACGATATGCGGCAGGTGGGTCTGCGTTTTCAGCGCGTTGAGTTGATTGGGTTGAGCGGTGTCGATATAGCATTCCTCGACCTCGAACACCTGCTCGGGGGTGCCATTCAGACTGAAGCGGATTTCATGCAACCCGCAGCGCCACGCCGCCAGATGAGTGAAATACAAAAGGTCGTTGCCGTCATGTTCACGCAAGGCCAGCCAAGCGGTTTTGGTGGCGGACAGGATTGGCTTCACCTCGGTTGCCGTGGTGAATTTTCCGGTTGGGATCTGCGGTTCGGGCTGCCAGTCACCTGTCGCTATATTTGGTGAGCTAATCAGTGCCGTCCAGCAACGAGGTGTTGTTTGCACCGGAATCGGCCACGCCCGCCATACCTCGCCGTTGCATTCTGCGGCCCCGCCCCCAGCCCGACGCCTATTGCGGTGGTGAACACCAACAATACATGAAACATCTATCTCTCCTGCCGCGCAAATGATTGCTTTTTTTACAATAGCTTTAACAAACCTGTTCAAAATCTTAACTATTCTCATAAATTGAAACAATAACGCCTTTTGGCAAACACTGTTTCGGCCTATAGTTTTCAAAACAACCACGGGCATGGCTGACTATGGCGAAGAAAAGCAAAAAACGTCAAGATTTCAATATCCTGATTGTCGCCCAGAACGGGCGGCTGCAATACGAGGCGGTTCTGTTTGCCRCGTCCTTGCGCCATTCCAACCCCGACTTCACAGGTCGTTTGATCGTGGCCGAGCCACAACCGGGCGAGAACTGGCAGAAGGACCCGAGCATCGGCAATGACGAGGTGCGGGCCCTGCTGACCGAATTGGGGGCCGAGATTGTGCCCTTCAAAAGCAAACATTTCGGCAGTGATTACCCCTATGGCAACAAGATCGAGGCTTTGTCCGCGATGCCCAAGGGTGAGCCATTTGTATTTTTTGATACAGACACGCTGATCACAGGGCCGTTGTCCGAAGTGGCGTTTGACTTTGATCACCCCGCAGCCTCGATGCGCCGCGAAGGCACTTGGCCGACAGAGGAGCTGTATGGGCCGGGGTATAACGCAACTTGGGGTGCTTTATATGACCGGTTTGATCTGGATTTTGCCAGTTCACTGGATATGTCGCAGCCGGATGAATACTGGCAGCGCTACCTGTATTTCAACGCGGGCTGGTTTTTCTACCGCTGCCCGCATGAATTTGGCGCGCRCTTTGCCAAATATGCGCTGGAAATCCGCGACAACACGCCGGATGCGCTGGTCTGTCAGCCGCTGGACCCGTGGCTGGATCAAGTCGCCCTGCCCTTGGTGATCCATTCATTTGGCGGCGGGCGGCCGGGGCCGGAACTGGACGGGCTGGATGGCAATATCACCTGCCATTACCGTGTGTTGCCAATGCTCTATGCTCGTGAGGACGATCATGTGGTGGATGTGCTGGAAACCGTCACCTCACCGAACAAGGTCAAGAAGGTGATCAAACAGTATGATCCGATCAAGCGGATGATATTCCAGCGGCGCGGGCAAAAGGTGCGGGCGATGTTTGACCGCGAAGCCCTGCCCAATATGGAAAAGAAAATCCGCAACCAGATCAAGCGTGCAGGGTTCTGGATGCGATAAGGMCGCTTTGCTAAAACGTCTTCCCGAACCGCTCTGTTATTCCGGAATAGTAGTTCTTTTTTACATATGCGTATTGCGAGACACCCCAATTACATCTTAGTTTGCAAAAAACTTTTCAAACAAGGATACTTTCCCATGACCGACACCCCCACCTACGGCTTTGATACCTTGCAAATTCACGCAGGCGCCCGCCCTGATCCCGCCACTGGCGCGCGGCAAACCCCGATTTACCAGACCACGGCCTATGTGTTTCGCGATACCGACCACGCGGCAGCATTGTTCAATCTGCAAGAGGTCGGCTATATCTATTCGCGCCTGACCAACCCGACTGTCGCGGTGTTGCAGGAACGCATTGCCACGCTTGAGGGGGGGGCCGGGGCTGTATGCTGCTCATCTGGTCACGCGGCGCAAATCATGGCACTGTTTCCCTTGATGTCACCGGGGATGAACATCGTCGCGTCMWSYSSYKSMKRKSGYGGYRSMWKCRCSSMKKKSMGMSARRSCWKYRRGSSTKTWKRCKGSKSCSYTRCRKKWGYTGMYKKWRRWRACGRGGCTGCGGTTGCGGCCGCGATTGACGAAAACACCCGCGCTGTATTTTGCGAGAGCATCGCCAATCCGGGCGGCTATATCACCGATCTGGATGCGATTTCTGCCATCGCCAATGCTGCGCAAATCCCGCTGATTGTCGATAACACCACCGCCACGCCATACCTGTGCCAGCCGTTCAAACACGGGGCGGCGCTGATCGTGCATTCGACCACCAAATACCTGACCGGCAACGGCACCGTGATGGGCGGCTGTGTGGTTGACAGTGGCACGTTCGATTGGTCTGCGACCGATAAATTCCCGTCGCTATCGCAACCGGAGCCGGCCTATCACGGGCTGAAGTTCCATGAAACATTCGGCCCGCTGGCCTTTACCCTGCACGGCATCGCCATTGGTCTGCGTGATCTGGGCATGACGATGAACCCGCAAGCGGCGCATTACACATTGATGGGCATTGAAACCCTGTCACTGCGCATGGAGCGTCATGTGGCCAACGCCAAAAAGATCACCGCATGGCTGGAGACCGATCCGCGGATCGATGCGGTCACCTATGCCGGTCTGCCCTCAAGCCCCTACCAGAAACGGGGGATGCGGATTTGCCCCAAAGGCGCTGGCGGGCTGTTCACCATTGCGGTGAAAGGCGGCTATGAGGCTTGTGTCAAACTGGTCGAAAACCTGAATCTTTTCAGTCATGTCGCCAACCTTGGGGATGCGCGGTCCCTGATCCTGCATCCGGCATCGACCACCCACCGGCAGCTGACACCCGAGCAACAAGAGGCAGCAGGTGCCGCTGCCAATGTGGTGCGCATTTCGATCGGCATCGAGGATGCGGATGATCTGATTGCCGATCTGGACCAGGCATTGGCAACCGCGACGGCAACCGCAACGTCCTAATCAGCGATTGCATAAACAATGGTGATGGTGGCCCCCACCGTCACCTCGCCCTGCGCCACAGGCACCGAACGGCTTTGCATCATACCAGCCTCCATTGTCATCATCACAGGGCTCACGCCACGCGATGCGGCCTCGGAGATTGTCAGCACTTCGCCCAACTTCACTCCGGCTGCCGTCGCATAGAGCTGCGCCTTTCGACGTGCATCCGCCACTGCATCCTGACGTGCCGCATCCTGCGCTGGCTGCGGTTCCTGCAAGCCAAAGTGCAGCCCGTGGAACGTGTTGGCCCCGTTTTGCACAACAGCATCCAATACCCCGCCCAGCCTATCCAGATCGCGCACCCGCACCGTCACGGTGTTAGAGGCAATAAATCCTGCAATCTGGCGTTGGCCAGGGCTACCCCTGCGTGGTGACAGTGACAGGTTGCTGGTCTGCACATCCTTTGCCTCAATCCCCGCAGCCCTCAGTTGCTTCAAAACCGCCTCCAAAGTCGCTGAATTCTGCACCATCGCCTCGGCCCCGGTCTTGGCCCCGGTGATCACCCCCATCGAAACTGTCGCCATATCGGGGGTGGTTTCAACCGCGCCCTGCCCGACGACCGTAATCCGGCGCACCACATTTTCGGCATAGGTCGGCGTTGCCACCAGCAAAACCAGTGCAATCATTAACTTTCGCATCATGTATCCTTTCAGGTTTTCTACATGCTTCAATGATATGACGCATCTCGCAACCTTTTCCTTGGGTGTTTATCTTTCATTCGGCGAAAACCTGCTGTAATGTGACTTAAGGTGGCAACTTGTCCGCTGACACTCGAACTTTATGTGCTAGATCAACACAATGAAGCCAAATTTTGCCCTAGACCTAAGCCATGAAGGTATCGGCCTGCTCCATCGTGGTGCGGATGGCTGGCACACGGTTGGCCAAGTGTCGCTGGATGATACCGAATTTACCGAAAAGCTGGGTTATTTGCGTCAAACCGCGGCCGCACTGGAAAGCGGCGGGGTGACCACCAAGCTGGTGATCCCGAATTCACAAATCCTGTTCAAAACAGTAGAAGCCAAAGGCCCGTCCGAGGCCGAGCGCAACATCCAGATCCGCGCGGCGCTTGATGGCACCACACCATATGAAGTTGATGATCTGGTTTACGACTGGTCCGTGGTTGAGGGTGCGGATAATGGCACCGTGCGTGTTGTTGCCGTTGCGCGTGAAACCCTGGTCGAGGCCGAGGCCTTTGCAAGTGAGCACGGTTTTAACCCGCTGTCATTCGTCGCCATTCCCGAAAACGGGCATTTTTCTAAGGCCGAGCCGTTTTTCGGGGTGAGCAAATCTGCCGGTGCCCTGCTGGAGGATGCGCAAACGGTTGAGCGTGACAGTGAACTGATCCGCGTTCTTGGGCCAGTTGCGGCCCCCGAACCTGTTGTCCCGGCCCCCGTTGTCCCACCCCCCGTTGTCCCAGCCAAAGAAGAAACTGCGCCAGAGCCGGAACTTGAAGCGACTAGCAAGCAAGCGCAAACGCCCTCTGCCCCTGTGGATGATGATCCTGATGAGACCCCCGCAGATGCGCCAGAGCTGACCGGCATTATATCAGCCGAATTGCCAGAGCTGGACGCGCCGACCGAAGACACCCTGCCCCCCGCATTTTCAACGCGGCGCGATAGCGGCGCGACTGCAACCACGGATCAAACGTTCGACCGGATCGAGATAATCGAGTCCAGACTTGCGATACTGCCCGAAGGCACGACCTCTCTCGCGCCAAAACTGGAGGGCGTCAGTCGCAAAGTCACAGCCAGGCCCGAACCAGAAACGCCGCCCCCGCCGCCAATTTCCAAATCAATTGCCACAACGCCGCCACCGGTGACCATCGCACCATCCGAGCCGGCTGCGGCCACAGTTACCGACAGCACCCCCTTGCTCAACGCC
>NVTS01000129.1 GCA_002732995.1 Marinosulfonomonas sp.
ATGTGAGTGGAGATTTAACAACAGTGACCCATCATCTCAGTTATTGCAGCTAAGACAATGGGTTAGGAAGTATCTGAACTAGTTATCTAGGACAGCCCCAAAACAATTTGCATTACCTCGAAACAGAATTCACCCCAAGAGCGGGCAGATTCTGATGCTCTTTTTTGTTAAATACAAAACGCTTGATATACCCCCGCGCGGTGCGCAAATCCGAACGCCCGCAGGGCGCGAGATATAAAGCGACCCGTCAGGGTCTCCGCTCAACTGGGCTATAAAAACCCTTCCTCGACCTCTTCCACCGAAAACCCCAGTGCTTCCAGCCCGCTTTCCAGATAATCCGACAGCAGTGGTATCGATAACAGGTAGCTTTCGGTCGGGGCTGTGGCCGCGGTTTTGGCTGTCTGGATCGCCTCCNTCAGCTCTGCGGCTGCGTATGTTTCCCGCCCAATCCACATCACTGCCACCAAACTCGCCTGCTCGTCATTATTCATATCCGCAATATATTGGATCAGCGATGGGTCTGAGGCCGCTTTTCCATCCATTTCACGAGCGCGAACAATCACACGGGCAATCTTGTTTGTGCTGATCTCTAGCATAAATAAACCTTTCGAGTCGGAATGCAGATTGCCAGAAATTAGCGCCGCGGCATAGCTTATTCGCCCTGTTTCCCAATGGGGACCACATTTGCCGCATCCTCTTCAGGCGCCAGTTCCTCAAAATCGAAATTATCCAGCCGTGCGGCGCGTTTTCCAGCCCGTTCCGCCGCCACGCCAATTCCGTCCAGATCCACCCGCGCCTGATTGAAATGCGTGTCCAGCTTGCCGACCCGCTCCACCACCATCTCGACATCGCGGTGCAACATGCGCAACGTCTTGCGAATGGCCCCCGCCTGCTCACGCATTCGCGCATCCTTCAGGATCGCCCGCATGGTGTTCAGCGTCGCCATGCAGGTGGTCGGCGATACAATCCAGACGTGGGCTGCAAACCCCTCGCGAACCAGTTCGGGGAAATTGGCGTGCAGTTCGGCATAGACCGCCTCGCTTGGTAAAAACATCAACGCCCCGTCCGCCGTTTCGCCTTCCAGAATATAGCGCTCGGAAATGGCCTTGATGTGGCCCTTCACGGACACCTTGAACGCTTTGACTGCCTCTTTCATTTCCCAATCATTATCGGCATTGCGCAACGCCTCATACGCTTCCAGCGGGAACTTGCTATCAATCACAATCGGCCCCGGCGGGTTGGGCAGATCAATCAGGCAATCAGCCCGTTTGCCGTTGCTTAATGTCGCCTGTAATTTGTAACTGCCCGCAGGCAGCGCCTTGCTGACAATATCGTTCAACTGGATTTCACCAAACGCTCCGCGCGTCTGTTTGTTCGACAGAATATCCTGCAGAGACAACACATCGCCCGACAGCTTTTCAATATTGGTCTGGGCCTTGTCTATCGTCGCCAGACGTTCCTGAAGCTGCGTCAACGACTGCGTCGTCTTCACTGTGTTGCCTTGCAGGGTTTCCTTCATCCGGTCCTGCATTTCACTTAAGGATCGTGCCGATTTTATCGCGTTTTCATGCAGCCGGTCATTCATTTGTTGCTGCATATGCGCCAGCCGCGCTTCCATAGTCTGCAACACTTGCGATTGCCCCGCGGCCTGCGCATCCGACACCGTGCGCAAACTGCCTTGCAACTGTTCTTGCCCAGACCCAAGCACCGTCACAGATTGGCCCAAAGCATTCATCTGCACCGACACATGTTCCGTCGCCAAGGCCGAACGCCCCGCGCGGCGCACCACCATAATCAGCAGAATGAGCATCATCAGCACGATGAATACTCCCACCCCTGCCGCGATCAGCCAGAATTCCCGCAAAGCGTCGTTTATGTCCTGTATCCCCATCATTTGCGCCCAAACAGCCTCTCGATATCTAACAGTTTCAGCTCCACATAGGTGGGGCGCCCGTGGTTGCATTGGCCCGAATGTGGCGTGGCTTCCATTTCGCGCAACAGCGCGTTCATCTCGTCCGCCTGCATCCGCCGCCCCGACCGGATCGAGCCATGACAGGCCACGCGGCTCAGGATTGCCTCAATCCGTGCTTGCACCGTCATGCTATCGCCCAAATCGGCCAATTCATCCAGAATATCCAGTATCATCTGCTTGGCATTAATCGCGCCCAGAATCGCCGGCATTTCACGCACCGCAATCGCACCCGCCCCAAACGGCTCCAGCTTCAGCCCCAGCCGCGCCAGATCATCAGCCATCTCCAACAGACGCGCCGCATCACCCTCGGATAATTCCACAATCTCGGGGATCAGCAACGCCTGCGCCGCCACACCGTTCTCAGCCATCTGCGCCTTTAGTTTCTCGTAAACCAGCCGTTCATGCGCCGCGTGCTGATCAACAATCACCATGCCATCCGCCGTCTGCGCAATGATGTAGTTCTCATGCACCTGTGCGCGCGCCGCCCCCAGCGGCAAATCAGTCGGCGCATCCGCCTCGATTGGCGTTTCAAATCGCGCGGATGCCTCACCAAACCCGCCTTCAAATGCCGGAGCCTGCGCCGCATAACTTGCAGCCAAGGCCCCCCGTGAGGGTCGGTCCATCTGGTAAACCCGTCCTGTCGGCTCAGGCCGAAACGCCCCCAAAGTTGCCCCCGCCACCGTGGTCGAGGCCCGATGCCCCGCTTGGGCCAACGCGTGGCGCAACGCCGAAACGATCAGCCCGCGCGCCAGGCCTGGATTGCGAAACCGCACCTCGGATTTTGCCGGATGCACGTTGACGTCGACCTGATGCGGATCACACTCCAGAAACAGCACCGCCGCCGGATGTCTGTCGCGAGACAGAAAATCGAAATACGCCCCGCGCAACGCCCCGATCAACAATTTATCCCGCACAGGCCGCCCGTTAACATACAGGTATTGCATCACGGCTGATCCGCGTGAAAACGTCGGCAGCGCTGCGTATCCGGTCAACGCAATCCCCTCGCGCTCCGCATCAATCTTTAGCGCATTTTCAGCAAACTCAGCACCCAGAACCTGCCGAAGGCGCCCATGCAACGCGTCAAACAAATCGCCGGTTTCGGCATCGGCGCGGAAGGTCAGCCGCCCTTCGCCGCCACCCGACACATCGCGCAAGGTAAAGCTGACAAACGGCTCCGCCATCGCCAACCGTTTGACCACATCACCAATCGCCTGCACCTCGGCCCGATCCGTGCGCAGGAATTTCAACCGCGCAGGTGTGGCGTAGAATAGATCGCGCAACTCGACCACGGTTCCAGCCGACAATGCCGCCGGTTTCACCGCCTCCATTGCCCCACCGGCCACACGGATCATGGCAGCATCCGCGCCGTCCACCCGCGATGTGATCGTCAACCGCCCGACCGCACCCAGCGAAGGTAGCGCCTCGCCACGAAACCCGAATGTGTGGATATTCAACAGGTCGGACCCATCAATTTTACTTGTGGCATGACGCGACATCGCCAGCGGTAAATCAGCCGCCGAAATTCCGTGGCCATCGTCCACCACGCGGATCAGAGTCTTGCCACCATCCGCATAGGACACCTCAATCCTATGCGCGCCCGCGTCCAGCGCATTCTCGATCAGCTCTTTCACCGCCGAGGCAGGCCGCTCCACCACTTCGCCCGCGGCAATCCGGTTAATCGCGGTATCATCCAGCTGTCTGATAACAGGGCGGTTTTCGCCTATATTGGGGTTTTGTGCGGGCATGCCACTAGAATTAGCATAAACCGCCCCGATTCGACCACAGGCATTCACACCTCGGGTTAATTGCTGCTCTCCAGCCCCTCGGGCTGCCCGACCACCACAAAATGCAAATCATCAGGGCGCACCAGCCGCTTGGCCACCTGCGCAATATCCTCCAGCGTCACCGCATTCACCTTGTCGTTTCGCGTGGCGATATAATCAATCGGCAGACCCTGCATCTGCATCCCCACCATGATATTGGCAATCGGCCMGTTCCCGTCAAACCGCAACGGGTATGCGCCGGTCAAATAGGTCTTGGCGCCATCCAGTTCCGCAGCAGTCACCCCGTTTTCCGCCAGCTTGATCCACTCATTACGGATCACCTCAATCGCTTGCGCAACACGGTCGTTGGCCGACGCCACCCGCCCCATATAGATCGCCGCGTAATCCATCGGCACCAGATAGCTGTAAACACCATAGGTCAGGCCGCGTTTCTCGCGCACCTCTTCCATCAGGCGTGATTGYCGCCCGCTGCCGCCCAGAATGGTGTTCATCAGATAGGCGGCAAAGAAATCATCATCATCGCGCTCGATCCCCTCCAGACCGAATGTCACCACCGATTGCGGTGTATCGAATGGCACCACGGTCACGCCACCGCTTAACTGGTATTCAGCCCGCGCAGGCATATTCGCCCCGACCGCAGGCAATCCGCCCAGCAAATCATCCAGCAATGCGCCCAACTCTTCGGGGGTAATATCGCCAACCGCCCCGACAAAAAGCCGATCCCGCGCCATAACCGCATCCTTGGCGGCCACCAAATCATCGCGGGTTATGCTGGCCACCGTTTCCAGCGTACCATTGCGTGAGGACGCATAGGGGTGATCGGCAAAGGCCAGCCGATTAAACGTGCGCCCCGAAATTTTATCAGGGTCTTTTGCGGCGCTCTGAATGCCCGAAACCACTTGCGCCCGCACCCGCTCGATTGCATCGTCATCAAACCGTGGCTCTTGCAACGCGGCCCGCAACAGCGCCATCGCCTCATCGCGGTTCTCGCTCAGGAATTGCGCTGATATCGACATCGCATCGTCCCGAACACTAAATCCAAAACTCGCGGCCAACCCCTCGRCCGCCGCGGCAAACTGGCGCGCATCCATGTCGGCCGCCCCTTCTTCCAACAGGCCAACCATCAGGTTCACAGCCCCGCGCTTGCCCGCCGCATCCAGACTGGCACCGCCTTTGAACCGGATTTGAAGCGATGTGAACGGGATCGAATGTTCCTCGACCAACCACGCGGTGATCCCGCCCGGCGATGTCACTTCTTTAATTTCGACCTCGGCCTGTGCTGCCGCACCAAACACCAGCAGCGCGATCAGCGCCAGATAAACCCGCTTCATTGTGTCACCTCCGCTTGTGCCGCCGGATTGCTGAGCCACCCGGTCACCGCCTGCTTTTTATCCAGCAACAAGGACGCCGCAGCGATCACGTCGTCGGCCGTTACATTTTGCAAAATCCGCGGCCATGCCTGCACATCCTCAATCGTTAAACCCGACGTTAAGGCCGATCCATACAGGTTCGCCAAGGCCTGAACATCGTCGCGCTCGTAAATCAGGCTGGCCCGCAACTGCATCTTGATCCGCGCGAATTGCTCTGCATCCACACCTTCCTCGATAAACTCGGCAATGGCACCATCCAGCAATGCCTCGCCCTCGGCCAGGCTAATGTCATTGCTTGGCACAATCACCAGACCGAATGTCGTCTTGTCCAGCGACATCCCGTCATAAAACGCCGATGTATAAATCGCCTTTTGCGTCTCGAATTGCAGCTTGCGCCCCAAAACAGAAGTCTGGCCATTTCCGCCCAACAGTTCCGCCAACATGGTCAGGGCGGCGGCCTGTTCCTGATCACCGCTGTTGCGTTCAGGTGCCAGATAGCTGCGGATCACATAGGGCTGTGTGATCCGTTCATCGACATAACTCATCCGCCGTTCAGCCAGTTGCGGTGGCTCGATGGTGCGGGCACGATCAGGTAAATCGACTGTGGGGGCCAGCGGGCCATAATGCTTTTTCGCCAGCGCCAATACATTGGCAGGATCCACATCCCCCGCCACCACCAATATCGCGTTATTGGGTGCGTAAAAGCGACGGTAATACGCCAGCGCATCTTCCAGTGACAGCTCCTCCATTTCGTGCTTCCAGCCGATGACCGGAACACCATACGGATGGTTCAAAAACTGTGCTGCACGGCGCTGTTCACCAAACATTGCGTCAGGGTTGTTTTCGGTGCGTGTATTGCGTTCTTCCAAAATCACATCGCGCTCGGTGGCGATGTCATCGACRGWCAGGCGSAWATYGMSCATSCGGTCRSYTTCCATYMKCATCATCAGCTCCAGCCGGTCCGCCGCCACCCGCTGATAATAGGCCGTATAATCCCGCGAGGTGAACGCATTGTCCGACCCGCCATTTGCCGCCACGATGTCCGACAATTCACCCGATTTCAGATCATCCGTGGCCTTGAACAGCAAATGTTCCAGAAAATGCGCCACACCGGAAACACCGGGTTCCTCATCCGCTGCCCCTGCCCGATACCACACCATCTGCACCACAACCGGCGCACGGTGATCCTCGATCACCACCACATCCAACCCGTTGGACAGGGTGTAATTGCTAATCTCTTGCGCCCACAATGGGCGGGTTAACAAGGTCAGGGCCAGAACAACAAGACTGGAAATGCGCATTTAGGGTCTCCGATGCAAACATGTTGGCTAGAACTTACGCACCCTTGCGCCCATCACAAGCCCAGCTAGCGCGATTGTGAGATTGGGGCTATGGCAGCGTTGACGGATCAGGCGGTGCCGACGGGGTGCGCACACCCAAACGGCGGAACCGCTGCAACTCGTTATATTGATCCAGTGACTGTTTTCTGTAGGCCTTGAAATAGACATTCACATTGAATGCCCGTTCCAGAACACGGCCGCGGTTACGGCCGCGAAAATCCAGATCCTCGGAGGCCAAGGCTTGCCGGATACCCGATGTCACACCAAACCGGCGGGCGTGGCTCACGATCGACGCATCACCGCGCCCGATGTTGCCAGCGCCCGTGCGGTTCAGGCGCGCAGGATTGCCACCCAATGCAGCAACCGCATCCGCCTTTGGCGTTGGATCGGTCAGGTCCCCCCCCCC
>NVTS01000130.1 GCA_002732995.1 Marinosulfonomonas sp.
TTGAAACCCGCTGCGGCTTCGGTGTTGATCAAGGCGTTGAAAGAAGAGGTCGGCCTGCCGATCCATTTCCACACCCACGACACCTCCGGCATTGCGGGGGCCACCATCCTTGCGGCCTCTGAGGCGGGCGTTGATGCGGTCGATGTGGCAATGGATGCGTTTTCCGGCGGCACCTCGCAGGCTTGCCTTGGCTCCATCGTCGAGGCCCTGCGCCACACCCCGCGCGACACCGGCATAGACATCGCCAATGTGCGGCAAATCTCGGATTACTGGGAGCAGGTTCGCGCCCAGTATGTGGCGTTCGAGTCAGGCCTCGCCGCCCCTGCAAGCGAGGTTTACCTGCACGAAATGCCCGGTGGGCAGTTCACCAATCTGAAGGCGCAGGCCCGCAGTCTGGGGCTTGAGGAACGTTGGCACGAGGTGGCGCAAACCTATGCCGATGTGAACCAGATGTTTGGCGATATCGTCAAGGTCACGCCGTCCTCCAAAGTGGTTGGCGATATGGCGCTGATGATGGTGTCCCAGAACCTGACCCGCGCACAAGTCGAGGACCCCGCCCATGATGTGTCTTTTCCCGACAGCGTCATTGACATGATGCGCGGCAATCTGGGCCAGCCTCCGGGCGGGTTTCCTGCGGCGTTCATTGATAAGGTTTTGAAGGGCGATACGCCTGATACGTCCCGCCCCGGCGCGCATTTGAAACCGGTTGATCTGGAAGCGGTTCGCGCCGAGGTGAGCAAAGAACTCGACGGTTTCAAAGTCGACGACGAGGATTTGAACGGTTATTTGATGTATCCCAAAGTGTTTCTGGATTACATGGGCCGCCACCGCCAATACGGCCCGGTGCGCACCCTGCCCACCCGCGCGTTTTTCTACGGGATGGAGGCAGGCGAAGAAATCACCGCCGAAATTGATCCCGGTAAAACGCTGGAAATCCGGCTGCAAGCGGTGGGTGAAACCAACGAGGATGGCGACGTGAAGGTGTTCTTTGAGTTGAATGGCCAACCCCGCACCATCCGCGTGCCTAATCGTTTGATCAAATCGCAAACCGCCCAGCGCCCGAAAGCCGGGCAAGGCAATGCAAACCACATCGGCGCCCCGATGCCCGGCGTGGTGGCAACCGTGGCGGTAACCACGGGCCAAGAGGTGTTTGAGGGCGATCTGTTGCTGACCATAGAAGCGATGAAAATGGAAACCGGCATTCATGCGGAACGCGATGCAGTGGTCAAGGCCGTGCATGTGCAGGCGGGSGGACAGATTGATGCCAAGGATTTGCTGGTGGAGCTGGAATAGGCCGCCCGCTCATCAAGCCTGACAGATTTCTTCGCTATCCGGCGGCACCCTGTGATTAGGGCGGGTTAGTTCTGCACCGTTAAGATCATTCCCTCRGAATTACGGTATTTATTATCTCCAAGGGATTCAAACGTGACGCAGGTTTCGCCCTTGCGTGGACCGCTGTTCATTTGCATGCAAACCCCGTCACCGTTGTATTTCCAGGTGCCCGAGGCTGACATAACAAGCGCCTTCATGGCCACGGTTCCATCCACATTATAGGTCATTCGCACCCGCATCCCTTTGCGACTGGTCATCAGGGTTTTACCGATAATCTGCTGYGAAATCTGCGGTTTGGTCAGGGGTTCGCCAGCAGAGGCAGGTAATGCAGCCCCCATCARAAGCGACGTGATTAGCAGGGAACGAGTAATAAACATGAGGGGCTCCGACTGTTCAGGACGGGTGAAAACATTGCCCGACATCGGGAACGTCGCATCACCAGCAGTTGTATTTAAGGGTTCAGTGATGGTTAAATAGAAAAGTGAGTGAGTAATTACAATCTTTTTTGCCTTCCTATCACAGAACAGGACAAATCCTGCCGGCAAACTCTTAGTACAGGTGCCAATCAACTATAGAGCAAAGGCCGCGCCTTTTCATTTTGACAGCGCTACCGTCATAGGGTTTGTTGGCCTTGCAACAGGAGAACCACAAATGACCATCTCAATCACCCCGCTTTATGCAGGCCTCATTTCCTTGCTGTTTATCGCTCTCGGCATACGGGTGATCAAGGTCCGGCACGGTGATGAAATTACACTGGGCGATGACCGAGATGCAGGGCGCACCGGTCTGGGTGGTGCATATACTGGGTCTGATGCTGCTGCTTGGCCGCGTGATGCACGGCTGGGGCATGAGCCAGTCACCGCAAAACCTGCCGGCCCGTGAGTATGGAATGATGCTGGCTCTGGCGATGATCGCCTTCACGGCCATCGCCAATATTGGCCACGTTCTGTTTTAGGATCGCAACAGCCCCTAGTGGTTATATTTTTTCATTCCAGCAGCATTTAACCCTTGCGGCCTGTCAAACCAGCGCTATATATCGCCAGACCATTTGGTATGCGGGCGTAGCTCAGGGGTAGAGCATAACCTTGCCAAGGTTAGGGTCGAGAGTTCGAATCTCTTCGCCCGCTCCAATTGGATCACAAAACGGCGTGGCCTTCTGGCTGCGCCGTTTGTCGTTTCACCTGCTAGAACGCCTTGCCCATTAAAACGCTTTAAATGTCAGTGTGGTTAGCGAGCGTTTGATATCTTTGATATCCAGCAGGTTATCGCTGATATATTTGCCCACGTCCTGATCCGCCGGAATATACATCTTCATCAGCAAATCATAATCACCCGATGTCGAATACAGTTCGGAATGGATTTCGCGGGCGATGATCGCTTGCGCAACCTTATAGGTTCTGCCGGGGCGACAGCGCAGCTGAACGAATACACAGGTGGACATGATGGTCTCCGATTATCAGGTTTGGCCAAACTTGGCACGAAAACCGCACCCGCCACAAGAAGCATTGCGCATGGCTTGGATTTCCGCCCCACCCCGCCTATAGAAGGCGCGAACAACCATGCGGAGGCGGTTATGCGCACAGCTTTGATTACGCGGAAAACGGCAGAGACCGATATCACGGTTCAGGTGAACCTTGATGGCACCGGCATCTATGATAATGAAACCGGCATTGGGTTTTTTGACCATATGCTGGACCAGCTGTCGCGCCACTCGCTGGTGGATATCACCGTGCGGGCCAAGGGCGATTTACACATTGATGACCACCACACGGTTGAAGATGTGGGTATCGCGCTGGGGCAGGCCTTGGTTGCGGCTGTCGGTGATAAAAAGGGCATCCGGCGCTATGGCGAATGCCACTTGCCGATGGATGACGCCCAAGTGCGATGTGCACTGGATTTGTCGGCACGGCCCTATCTGGTGTGGAATGTCGAAATGCCGACGGCCAAAATCGGCACGTTCGACACCGAGCTTACGCGCGAATTCTTTCAGGCACTGGCCACGCATGGCGGTATCACCCTGCACATTGACCAGATCCACGGGTTTAACAGCCACCACATCGCCGAGGCCGCCTTCAAGGCGGTTGCGCGGGCGTTGCGCATTGCGCTGGAAACCGACCCGCGAAAATCGGATGCGATCCCGTCGACCAAGGGGAAGCTGTAAGTGTATCCCGAAAAGTGGGAACCGGTTTTCGGACCAAGATGCGCGGCAAAAAGGAAAATCAAGTGCTGACTGTTCTGATCGACTATGAGTCCGGCAATCTGCATTCGGCTGAAAAGGCGTTTCAGCGCATGGCGGGTGAGGCGGATGCGGGCGAGGTGATTGTCACCTCTAACCCCGATGATGTGCTGCGGGCCGACCGGATTGTGCTGCCAGGCGACGGCGCATTTCCGGCCTGTAAGGCGGCGCTGTTTGACCATTCCGGCCTGTTTGAAGCCACCCGCGAGATGGTGATCGACAAAGGCCGCCCGTTTCTGGGGATTTGTGTCGGCATGCAGATGATGGCCACATGGGGACGCGAATATGAGGATACGCGCGGCTTTGACTGGGTCGGCGGCGAGATTGTGAAAATCGAGCCAACAGGCAAGGCGCTGAAGGTGCCGCATATGGGCTGGAACGATCTGGTAATCGACAGCCCGCACGCGGTTCTGGACGGCGTGAAAACCGGTGATCACGCCTATTTCGTGCACAGCTACAAGTTTGAAGTGGCCAACCCTGCGGACCGCATTGCGCATGTGGATTATGGCCGTGATATCACCGCGATCATCGGGCGTGACAACATGCTGGGCATGCAGTTCCACCCCGAGAAAAGCCAGAGCGCTGGCTTGCGGCTGATCTCGAATTTTCTGACGTGGGTACCATAGGTTAATCCACCATGACCGGTTTGCTTTTTGCCATCGGCGGGGACACCCACGTGCCCAAAATTTCATCCGCTGCTGCGGGGGCGGGTGCCATCAGCATTGCAAGGGAAAATCCGGCAACAATTGCCTTGGGTGAAATAGCCGTTTTCATGGTCTTTTCTTTCAAATGGGTTGTCAAAAAATCAGTTGGATGTAGATTATTGAGAATAGTATTCTGCCATTCATACACCGAACAGACCACTTTCGCCATGAAAAAGCCAGTGCACGCAGGCACTGGCTGATTTTGAACTTTCTGACGTGGACGCCGTAGAGCTAACCGATCACTTGATCCGTTTCCAAGCGCCGCCATTGCGGCAAATCCCAAAGACACAGCCTTTGATTGCCAGATTGTTTCCGGTCATTGTCATTTTCGAGGAGTAGGTTTTATCGCGATCAGGCGCCCAGACTTTGCCGCCATTATAAAACCCGTCACCTTTGGGAACCATACCCCAGATAATCTTGCGGCCTATATTATCTGACTCAAGCGGCGCACCGCTGCTGTCAAAAGACTTTACCAATACACCACAGATTTTTGCGCCGCACGCGGATACCTTGATATGGCCAAAGTTACCGTTGTCGTCTTTTGCTGTTTGCCATATTCCCTCGACCGGATCGGCAAATGCCGGAGCCGCCAGTGCGAATATAAACGCGAAAACAAGTCCTGGTTTCTTCATTTTGGTTTCCTCCCATGGATTATTGTAACCATTCTGCCCAGACTGCGCCAATCTGGCCCAGTCTGGCAAGCCTAACGTTGGGTCGTTAGATCGCTTTGCATTTGGCGCTACTTCGTGCAAAACAGCGCATGACTGATCCAGACAAGGCCACAAATTATGATCCTATACCCCGCGATTGACCTAAAAGACGGCCAGGCCGTGCGCCTGATCAAAGGCGATATGAGCAAATCCACCGTGTTTAATGACAGCCCCGCGAGCCAAGCGCGGGCCTTTGTCGACGCGGGCTGTGAATGGCTGCATCTGGTTGATTTGAACGGGGCGTTTGCCGGAGAGCCGGTGAACGGGGCTGCGGTTGAGGCCATTCTGGCGGCCACGGACGTGCCTGCCCAGTTGGGCGGCGGTATCCGCGATATGGCCACGATCGAGCGCTGGATCGAGCGCGGTATTGCACGGGTTATTCTGGGCACGGTTGCGGTTGAAAATCCCGATCTGGTGCGGCAGGCAGCGCGGGCGTTTCCGGGCAAGGTCGCCGTGGGGATCGACGCGCGCGATGGCCGTGTGGCGACCAAGGGCTGGGCGCAAGAAACCGACGTGATGGTCACCGATCTGGCCCGCTCCTTCGAGGACGCAGGCGTAGCAGCGATCATCTACACCGACATCAACCGCGATGGTGCCATGCAGGGACCGAACGTCGCGGCCACAGCGGCGCTGGCCAATGCAGTGGACATTCCGGTGATTGCCAGCGGCGGGGTCAGTTCAATGGCGGACCTTGAGGCGCTGCGCGATTGCGGAGCACCGTTGAACGGGGCGATTTCGGGCCGCGCGCTCTATGACGGGGCGATTGATCTGGGCGCGGCGCTGGCGTTGTTGAAGGGGTAGACGCGTGTCTAAAGTTATCAAGACCAGTTTACCGTCGCAAAGCATGCTACAGACGGTTATACAGCCTGATGACTTTCTGGATTGCTACAGGTGCAAGACATCCATTGATGTGGAACTGGCGGCAACGCGAGCGATGGATTTTCCCATCTGGGTTAGCTGGCTGATGAAAATTCGCAATATTGTGGTTATGCCTTTTGGCCTGCGGACCGATCCGGGCAAAGGCGAAACAATCGGGTTTTTTCCAGTCGTGATGCGCAATGATACCGAGATCATCCTAGGGTTTGATGACAAGCATCTGGATTTTCGCATCTCGATTCTAACCGATGGCAGCCACGCATACGGGGCCACATGGGGGCGACGGCACAATTGGCTGGGGCGCATCTATCTGGCGGTGATTATGCCATTCCACGTATTGATCATGCGTGGCGCCATCGGGCGGATAGATTAATGGGCATCCGCTGCTCGGGATATGCAAGGTGACCTCCCTCACAGCCCTGTTCCTGCTGGCCTTCTCTGCCGCGACCCTGCTCCCTGGCGGGTCCGAAGCAGCCCTGGTGGCGATGGTCTCATTGTCGGAACACACCACCCTGACCCTGCTGGCGGTGGCCAGCCTCGGCAACATCCTCGGATCGGTGCTGAACTACGGGCTGGGCCGTGTGGCGCTACAATATCAGAATCGCAAGTGGTTCCCCGTGTCAGGCCCCGCATTAACCAAGGCCCAAGGCTGGTTCAGCCATTGGGGTCAATGGGCGGTGTTGCTGGCGTGGGTGCCGATCATTGGTGATCCGATCACGGTTGCGGCGGGGGTGATGCGAATGCGGTTTTGGCTGTTTTTACTGCTGGTCAGCCTGTCGAAAACACTGCGGTATGCTGCGGTTCTTGGCGTGTTAAATATGTTGGGGCTGTCCTAGATAACCACAAATGGGGTTATCATGGGACGTATGAGAAAGAGTCGTTTAAGCAAACATAAACAGGGCCGTCTGGTTGAGCATTTT
>NVTS01000131.1 GCA_002732995.1 Marinosulfonomonas sp.
CCTAACAACGCCATGATATGCCGCCCATCTGGGCCGTCACCAACTTTCAACTATAACTCGCAAGTGCGGCCGCCACAGGGTCCGTAGACTGATGCGCCGTTTACACATGGACGCTGATTTTTGCGTCGAAGCCCTGAAAGAGGCTATCACAACACACGGAAAGCCAGAAAACATGAACAGCGACCAAGGCAGCCAGTTCACCGGCTTTGAATGGACACAGGCGTTGAAAGATGCCGAGGTGAAAATATCAATGGATGGCAAAGGCTGTTGGGTCGATAACCGAATGATCGAGCGGCTTTGGCCACTCTCATGGTTTGCGAAGGGCAAACCACTGCCGTGCAATGGATCCCTGAAATATGAATGCATCTATCTCAATGCATTTGAAACCGGATCTCAGGCACGCGCAGGGATTGGGAAATGGCTGACCTGTTACAACTCTGAACGCCCGCATTCGACCCACGGAATATTGACGCCGGAGGAAGCCTATGAAAGAAAAACTGAACCAACGAGATTGGCGGCCTAAATGAAACCCTGATCCATCTTAAACTGGCTGCTAACTGGTCGAAATAGTAGGACCACCTCTCGCCCATTTGCCAGCTGCAAATCCCGCTACGGACTGGCGCGAAATTCCTTCTGCTCACCTTCTGCTCTCCTTCTACTCTGCGGTCTGCTGGAGGCTGAACAGGCGGGATAGGTGCGTTCAAAATCAGGGAATATCATCCGAATCCCTACAAAATAACCGCTTCGGGGGCCCCTAAAACCGGGGTTTGAGGGGATRCGCACATTCTAGCCCGAAAAGGCGGGTTATGCTGAGGTCTCYATACATGAAAATAGATTTTGGCGGATAAGTTGGTTCTCTAGTCGGATAAGTGCAGTTGGTTCCGTTAGCGAGATGGTTTTGCGAAGAAGAGCTTCTCGTTCGTGGGACACAATAGTTAGTGTTTGATTGCGTGGTGCCCGCTTTTTCAGAGCTTCCCTCTCAAATTTGGTCGTTCGTCTATTTTTACAATAAAAGCATGAAGCGGGCTACTACGTAACCCACTTCAAAAATCCACCGCAATCCCCTTCTTCTCCCAATCGCCATAACGCACAGGTTCGGGGCCGTCTCGGCCTCCTAATTCCTTGGGCAGATCGGCCTTTTTGGCCTTCTTGCGTCGTTCTTCGGCCTCCTTCAGCGCACGAATGGCGGCGGGGGGGAGGTCTTTGTTTGTATCGGACATATCAGCGTTCTCTTGTTCTGGCTGTGGCTATGATATAGGCGCAAACCCAGTGTTCGCAACAAAGGAATATCCCATGTCCCATCCCGGTATTAATCCACGCCGCGCCGCGGTTCGTTTGTTGGACGGGGTGCTGGGCAAGGGGGCGTTGATGCCGGAGATGCTGGCGTCGGGTGCATTGGACAAGCTGGAGCCGTCCGAGAAGGCCCGTGCCCAGAGGTTGGCGTTGGATACGCTGCGCTGGATGGATCGGGCGGACCGGATGCTGGGGCCGTTTTTGCAACGCAAGCCCGAGCTGATGGTGCATAATGTGTTGCGTCTGTCGGYGGTTGAGTTGTGCGTTGAGGGGGCGGCGGCGCATGGGGTGGTGAATGCTGCGGTGGCGATGGTCAAGGCGGACAAAGAGAATCATCGCGCATCGGGCATGGTCAATGCGGTGTTGCGCAAGATTGATGTGGCGGCATGGGATAAATTGCCGCTGTCGCGGTTGCCGAAGTGGTTGCGCAAACCGTTGGTGGCAGATTATGGCAAGAAAACTATCGAGGCGATGGAGGCGGTATTTGTTGCCGGAGCACCACTGGATTTGACCGCCAAGGGCGACGCGGCGGCGGTGGCCAAGGCTGTGGGTGGCGAGGTTTTGCCAACCGGATCGGTGCGATTGCGGGGTGCCGGGCAGGTCTCGGCGTTGGCGGGGTATGAGGCAGGCGACTGGTGGGTTCAGGATGCGGCGGCGGCACTGCCGGCGAAGATTTTGAATGCACAAGCGGGCGAGCGGGTGCTGGATATGTGCGCAGCGCCCGGCGGCAAGACGATGCAGCTGGCGGCAACCGGTGCGGATGTGGTGGCGATTGATGTGTCCAAGGCGCGGATGGTGCGGGTGCGCGAGAATCTGGAGCGTACGGGGCTTTCGGCGACGCTGCGGGTGGTGGATGCGCTGGAGTGGCGCGAGGCATTGTTTGACGCGATTTTGCTGGATGCGCCGTGCACCGCGACGGGGACGATCAGGCGGCATCCGGATTTGCCCTATGCCAAGGATGGCACGGATTTTCCGGTGTTGTTTAAGTTGCAGGAGCGGATGATTGATCATGCGTTTAGCCAGTTGAAACCGGGCGGTCGGCTGGTATTTTGCACCTGTTCGCTGTTGCCGGACGAGGGCGAGATACAGGTCGAGGATGCATTGAAGCGGAACAAGGGGATGACGGTCGAGCCGATCACGCTGGACGGGATTGATCCGGCGTGGGCAACGCCCGAGGGCGGGCTGCGGTTGCGGCCGGACTATTGGGCGAAACGCGGTGGTATGGACGGGTTTTACATCGCGGTGTTGCGCAAAGGCGCATAAGCGCGAATTCGTCGGTGACAGTCGGGGCGGCACGGCCTATGGTGTGGGCGAGCAAACCCGTCACTCTAACGTCCCCGCAAGAAGGCGAAGCAGTCCGTGGCACAACCAACAAGTTTTTCCGCGCGTCGTGTACGCTGGATGAACCGCTTTTATGCGCGGCTAAGTACGCGTGCGCGGGCGGCAACCGGCTTTACCTCGCAACCTGAACCGCGCACGATTGGATCATTTGCCCGTGGCCGGCAATTGGTGGCGGGGAATTTCCAGTTTGCAGGGTATCTGATCACAGACAGCAAGGCCGGGTTGTGGGATATCGAAATGCCCTCGGCCATGTTCAACGAGGAAGTGCACGGGTTTCAGTGGCTGGATGATCTGGCGGCTGTCGGTGATGGCCCTGCGCGGGGTGCTGCGCAGGACTGGGTGTTTGAATGGATCACGCGATTCGGGCAGGGGCACGGGGCCGGATGGACGCCGGATTTAACCGGGCGCCGCCTGATCCGCTGGATCAATCATGCGCTGTTCTTGTTGCAGGGCCAAGACAAGGATGCATCCGAGGCCTATTTCCAGTCTTTGGCGCACCAGACAATTTTCCTAAGCAAACGCTGGAASGTCGCATCCGCCGGATTGCCGCGGTTCGAGGCATTGACGGGGTTGATTTACGCGGGGCTGGCCCTGAGCGGGATGGACGAGCATGTCAAGCCCGCCGTCAAAGCGCTGGCGCGGGAATGCCGTGAACAAATAGACGCAGAAGGTGGCATTCCGACGCGCAATCCCGAGGAATTGCTGGAAGTGTTCACCCTGCTGATCTGGGCCGCATCCGCCTTGAGCGAAGCGGGCTGGATTGCGCAGCGCGAGCATCTGGCAGCGATCGAGCGGATCGCGCCGACATTGCGGGCCTTGCGCCACAGTGATGGTAGTCTGGCGCGGTTTCATGGTGGCGGGCGCGGGATCGAGGGGCGGCTGGACCATGCGCTGGCATCAAGCGGGGTGCGCACAACAGGCGGAACCGGTTTGCAGATGGGCTATGCGCGCTTGAAGGCGGGGCGCAGCAGTGTGATTGTGGACGCAAGCCGCCCGCCGCAGGGGGCGAATTCCTATCACGGGCATGCTTCGACCTTGGCGTTTGAACTGACCTCGGGCCGCCGTCCGCTGGTGGTGAATTGTGGATCAGGCGTATCGTTTGGCGAAGACTGGCAGCGGGCGGGCCGCGCAACGCCATCGCATTCGGTGCTGGGGATTGACGGCTTTTCGTCATCGCGACTGGGGTTTGGTGATGCAGGTCCGCAAGAAAAGCTGCTGCACACACCAAAGGCCGTCGATGTGAAACAATCGTTCGACAAAGCAGGTGCCGGTCTTCAGGTCGGGCATGACGGGTATGAGGCAAGCCACGGGGTGATCCACATGCGCCGGTTGGATCAATCATCCGACGGGCGCACATTGGCGGGCGAAGACACGTTGATGGCAATCACCGATGCGGACAAACGCCGGTTTGATCGCGCCATGGATGCGGTGAAGTTGCAAGGCATTGCCTATGCGGTGCGGTTTCATCTACATCCCGATGTTGATGCGGTTCTGGATATGGGCGGTGCTGCGGTGTCGCTGGCATTGAAAAGCGGCGAGATATGGGTATTCCGGCATGGTGGCGAGGCCCGGTTAAGTCTGGAGCCGAGCGTTTATCTTGAAAAAAACCGGCTAAAGCCCCGCGCGACAAAACAGATCGTTTTAACTGCCCGCGCTTTGGAGTATGCGAGCCGTGTGACCTGGACGCTGGCCAAAGCACAGGACACACCCGATAGCCTGCGTGATCTTGTGCGCGATGATGATGAAATTCTGCAAACAACACCGAATGGGGAAACTGAATGACTGCCAACCTGCCAATCCGCCGCGCCTTATTATCTGTATCTGACAAAACCGGATTGATTGATCTGGGCCGTGCATTGGCGGGAATGGGGGTCGAGCTGTTATCGACCGGCGGGTCCGCCAAGGCGCTGCGCGATGCGGGTTTGGATGTGACGGATGTGGCCGATGTGACCGGGTTTCCTGAAATGATGGATGGGCGGGTGAAAACGCTGCATCCGGCGGTGCATGGTGGGCTGTTGGCGCTGCGCGATAATGATGCGCATCTGGCGGCGATGAAGGAGCACGGCATTGCGGGGATCGATTTGTTGGTGGTTAATCTGTATCCGTTTGAAGAAACCGTGGCCAAGGGCGCGGATTACGAGACCTGCATCGAGAATATCGACATTGGCGGCCCTGCGATGATCCGTGCGGCGGCCAAGAACCATGCGTTTGTCACCACGGTTGTTGATGTTGAGGATTACGAGAAGTTGCTGGGCGATATGGCCAAGCATAATGGTGCGACTTGCACGAAATTCCGCAAGCGCCGTGCCCAGATCGCTTATGCGCGCACCGCTGCCTATGACGCGGCTGTTTCGACATGGATGGCGGATGCGATCGGGGTAGAGTTCCCGCGCCGTCGTGCGTTTGCCGGAACCCTGTCACAGGTGATGCGCTATGGTGAAAACCCGCATCAGTCGGCGGCATTTTACACTGATGGTTCGACCCGCGAAGGGGTTGCGACGGCGGTGCAGCATCAGGGCAAAGAGCTGTCTTATAACAACATCAACGACACCGATGCGGCGATTGAGTTGGTGGCGGAGTTTGATCCTGCCGAGGGGCCAGCCTGTGCTATTATCAAACACGCCAACCCGTGCGGTGTGGCGCGTGGGGCGACGATGGTCGAGGCGTACCGCGCCGCGTTCAACTGCGATAATGTTTCGCCGTTTGGCGGGATTATCGCGCTGAACCAGCGGCTGGACGGGGCCACGGCCGAGGAGATTTCCAAGATTTTCACCGAGGTGGTGATTGCGCCGGGTGTCGATGAGGATGCCAAGGCGATCTTTGCCAAGAAGAAAAACCTGCGTCTGTTGACGGTGGCGGGGCTGCCTGATCCACGGGCGGCGGGGCTGACATATCGGCAGGTTTCAGGCGGGATGCTGGTGCAGGACAAGGACAACGGGTTTGTGGCGATGGACGATCTGAAGGTCGTGACCAAACGCGCGCCAAGTGACGCCGAGATGGCCGATCTGATGTTTGCATGGCGGGTGGCCAAACACGTCAAGTCCAACGCGATTATTTACGTTAAGGATGGCGCGACCGTGGGCATTGGTGCTGGGCAAATGAGCCGTGTTGACAGCACCCGTATTGCGGCGCGCAAGGCGCAAGATATGGCCGAGGTTCTGGGGCTGGATGCGCCGTTGACCCAAGGGTCGGTCGTGGCGTCGGATGCGTTTTTCCCGTTTGCTGACGGATTGCTAAGTGCCGCCGAAGCCGGTGCTAGCGCTGTGATCCAGCCGGGCGGGTCCATGCGCGATGACGAGGTGATCGCGGCGGCAGACGAGGCCGGACTGGCAATGGTGTTCACTGGTATGCGCCATTTTAGGCATTAAAGGAGAAGAGATAATGCGGCTAACCCTTTGGGCCGGTTTTTGGACGTTTATGCTGGATCAGGCATCGAAATATCTGGTGGTGCACTGGTTGAACCTGCGCGAGCGGGGTGAAATTGATGTGCTGCCGCCATTTGTGAATTTTCGCATGGCGTGGAACAATGGTGTGAACTTTGGCCTGTTTTCCAACAGTGCCGATTGGGCCCGCTGGATCCTTATTGCGCTGGCTTTGGCAATTTGTATCTGGGTGCTGATCTGGATAAAACGGGAAAACCACGGCCGTTTGGCAAATCTTAGCGCCGGATTGCTGATTGGTGGGGCGCTGGGCAATGTGCTGGATCGGGTGCTATATGGCGCGGTCGCGGATTTCCTGAATATGTCTTGTTGCGGCTTTGAAAACCCATATTCGTTTAATATHGCCGATATTGCGGTGTTTGCRGGCGCATTTGGGTTGATCTTTTTCGCTGGAGAAAAGAAGACTAGGTGACGGCACCGCAATGTTCGGTTAAACAGCGCTTGTTAAGGGTTGAAGGAGACATCAATGCAGATCGCACGTGGCACAATTGCACTTGCTTTGATCGCTGTTCTGGCGGTGTCGGCCTGTGGCGGGCGCAAAGACCCGCAACTGATGAATATTCGCTCAAACACCGATGGGCCGGATGAATTTACAATTCTGCCGGGCAAG
>NVTS01000132.1 GCA_002732995.1 Marinosulfonomonas sp.
TTGTATGTCTCATCGTCCACTCCTCAGTGGTTATGATGAGCCAGAAACACTCCCTTATCAAATCACCCTATTTGGACCCATAAGCGCTGACGTCACACAACTGGCGGAARTTACGCGGCTTCGATTACTTGGCCAAAGTCATCACAGGCGTCACGTTCACCGACGGAATAGAAACCACCACAAACGATCAGGCCGCTGCATGACCCGAAAATCTCAAACACCAGATTTGACAATAACTCCATCTTGCGGAAGATTGTCCCATAGCTCCTGCGGTATACTTTCTCTAAGAGCTTCGATTGCTTCCGTTGGCATAATATCGAGCACTTCGTTAAGCACCTCACGGGGTGAATTTTCCTCTGTGCCACTCGTCAGGGCATCCATAAGCGCGTGCGCATTTACACCGTCGAGATTGATTGATAGTTCGACCAAGCCGAGGTCGACCCCTAAGACGGCTGTGGTGATATGGCCAAGCTCATCTGTCGCAAAGCCAATGCGAGGACTAAAATTGAGGATGCTGTCAGAGAAATTGAATGTTTCTCTAATGACGTCTAGCAGTCTTCCATTGAGTAACCTTGACAAGCCTGGAATATCGAAAGGATCGAATGCAGATATTGTCAAATATGGTGTATGAGCGATCATGATCAAGCGGCGGCCTGGTTGGTTTCTGTCACTTCAACACCGTTTTTGAATCTGACCCCGGTGATGACCTTGGCCAGGAAGTCGAACCCTCGCAATCGCCTCCATTTCTTTTCAGCGCATTGCCCCAGCTTGAACATCATATGCAGCATTCCGTCCCTCGTCAGGCAGCCTTTCGAGCGTTTGGTGCGGTGGCGGATGGTGCCGAACGTACTTTCGATCGGGTTGGATGTTCTGATGCTTTGCCAGTGCCGGGCGGGGAAATCAAAGAAGGTCATCATCTCTTCGCGGTCCTTTTGCAGGCACAGCGTGGCCTTGGGGTATTTCGCGTCATAAGTCTCGAGGAACAGGTCAAACACCAGATTCAGCTATAACTCGGACGGTGCATCCCGCCATTGAAGTCCATGTTTCAACACGTGAATAATGCCGCCAATAACGCGGCGATCGTCAACTCGTGGCACAGCGTGTGATCATGGAAAGTAGGGTTTTATACGGTCGAGCTGTGTTTCTGAAAGCCAATAGTGATCCGACATGAACAGATCCTCCTGCATTCATTGAATCAGAAACCGGACCTCTTGGGAATCCCCGTATTTAATAGGTCCTGACCCTAGAACAAACTGATGCGTGGGATGGATATATTTTGGAGCAATGTTAGGGCTGTCTGACTGCTGCCAAGGTTTAGGTTCAAGGCCTGCACATCTGCGCGTAACAAAAACAGTTGTGTCAGGTCTTTGAGTTTTTCCGTCGAGGCGAATTGCTTTATTCCACTATCGCCAAACGCTGATTGCGCCTTGTCTTTGAACGTTTCAAGCTGTTTATCCAAATCAAGTGTGCCAAAGGATTCCGGCAGGTTGAAAGCGGTTTCAAATACCTTTCGCAAGGGCGGGTTCCCCATGACGGTGAACCACAATGTGTCTTCTTGTAGGTCTTTGCCCGCGATGTCGGTCAGATCGCGCTCAATGCCCAGGGCAAGCCGAAAATCCTCGTTTTGATCTCCAATCGCAGCCTCGAACTGCCGCTCTTTGAATGCCGATGTTATCTTGGACCCAAAATCACTAAGCACAGTGTTTGGCACTGGTAAATCGCCAAACCCGAAGGCTTTGGAAAACTCCAGATATCGTTTGTCCGATAACCTGTTGGCCAGTGCATCATCTGCCGAGGTGCCATCCTCCAGAACCTTGCGGATAAAAAACTTGTTATTTATATCCTCGCCCAACCCAAAGGACTCCAGCGCAACCTTTAGCAATCTACGGTCGGCCACCAGATCTTCGGCAGTCTGTATTTTGCTGATATTTTCCTTGAAATAATCAACCTCACGGGCAATTTCGGACGAATTTGCAAAGGCCTCTTTCTGATTATCCAGCGTGCGGGTCAGAAAAGACCAGCCAGAAAAACCACCAAAAGGAACGACAGGTTGAAACATTAGATCACGCTCGCCGCAAGCAGGCGTTCTTCACGGGGCAATAACCCGCGCAACGCCTTGAGAGCTTGATAGTATTGCCCCTCCAATACCTCATCCGAGGCGGTGGTCAAAAGCGCTCGGCTGTCGTGATCAGTCAGCACTTGGCTTAACTGTTCGATCCCGCGCAGTAGTTGCAGCTTTGCGTCTTCCTTTTCCGCATCACCAGATAGAACCAGCTGCGCGATATAGCAAACCCGGCGCACGGGTGTGTTCACCTCTTCTGGGTGGATGGCATCACGCAGACGCAGGATATTGGCGTTCGGCGTGATGATGGATAGCCGGCTGCGCCGGTCCCCATTTTCAATTACTGCACCGTTGATCAGGACCCGCTCCTTGGGTCCGAGTTTAAGAACAAGACCACTCATAGCGAACCTGCCTGACTGCGTAGACCGCGCATAACGGCGGTGTTAATGTCGACCAACACATCCACAGATGCGTCTTTGCGTAAAATTTTGCTCGTGTGCTGTGCTGTGAATTCATAAAGATAGAAAATGCTGCTGCGCAATTCATCTGGAAGAGCGTTGTCCTTATCAGAGACATCTGCGGCCAAAATCGTCCAGAGTTTGGTATTTTCATGCAGGGCCGCAGCGAAGGCTGCAAAATTACTGTTGTCGGCAGAATAGGTTTTCATCCGGTGGGTTATGCGGGCAAAGGCGTCATATTCGGTGCCACGCAGGGTTCGGGTCGGGGCTGCTGAATTGGAATAGGCCGTTTGGGCCATGTTGAAAGCGTTCATGTCATTACCTTTCAATGACAGGGGTATCAGAACGCGGGTGTTACCGCGGATAAAAAGGGGTGCCAGTTCTGGCACCCCGATCTATGCGATTACCGGAAGAGCGAAAGGACCGATTGCGGTGCCTGGTTCGCAATTGACAGCGCCTGAACGCCCAGCTGTTGCTGAACCTGCAAGGCTTGCAGACGGGCCGAGGCCGCCTCCATATCCGCATCCACCATCGAGCCAATACCAGCCTTGAGCGAGTCAGTCAGCTTGCTGATAAAATTACCCTGGGTTTCGATCCGGCCCTGCGCCGAACCAAACGAGGCCGAAGCAGAGATTGAGTTGCTGATCATGGTTTCAATGTTTTCCAAAGCGCTCGTGGCCCCGGCATTGGATGTTACATCAATAGCTTCCAATCCACGCAAACCACCCGATGCTTTACCATCGGCATTGCCTGTCTCCGAGAAACCCAAGCTGGAACCGTTGTTGTCAACCTTTAATGACCATTCTCCACTGGTTGCATCTTTGACAATTTTCGTTGATATGTCGCTGAGACCCGCTGAATCAACCGCAATTTTCAAGCCTTTTGCCACATCTTCCATCGATTCGTTTTTGCCAGCGATGTAGTCATAGGAAGAAGACCCAATAGTCACTTTATAGCTATCGCCTTCATTAACGGCTGCAGAGGTTGAGAAAGCAATATTCTCGGCTCTCTCATCAATCGTACCGGAGGTAGCCGTCAGACCGGTCGTGCCGTTCAGGGCAGTGATTTGCGCAGTGCCGGCACCCGCTGTTGTTTCACCAGATGTAACATCAAGAGTTTCAAATGCACGCGTTGAACTGATTGTTAGAGCACCTGCATTAACCGTCGCAGTAATACCATCCAGACCAAGACCGTTGATTAAACCTGAAAGCCCAGCCGCCGCATGGGTTTCATCCTCGCCGGCGCCAAGTGTATAGGCCAAATCGATTCCTGCGACCGAGATATTCGCCACATCTGCTGCAGCCCAACCAGTGGCAAGCGTAACGACAGCTGTGTTTGCAGTGTTTGCTACGGTGGCAGCGCTGGCCGTGGTGTTTGCAGCCAGCGATGTGCCGGTCCCAAATGTACCTTTTTCTGTGGTTAGATCTTGACGAGACACTGTAATATTAGAGGCTGCGACAGTGCCATCGCTGGAGCGGTCAAGTGAGGATAGGATGTTAACATCATCCGTGCCTTTGACCATGTTCAAGCCATTGAACTGTGCCGCGCCGGTCACTGACGAAATCTGATCGCGCAATGCTGAAATATCAGTTTGAATTTTGCCACGGTCAACGTTTTCTTCCTGGGCAGCAACAATTTTGCCCTTCATCTGGGTCAGCAAATCGGTCACCGATTCCGAGGCTTGGCGTGCCACGGCGACGGATGATTCACCCAGCGAAAGGCTGGAGGAAATAGCCTTGAAACCCGCAACGTCGGATTCCATAACCTTCGAGATCGCCCAGATTGCCGAGTTATCTTTGGCAGATGAAATAGATTTACCTGTCGCGATTTCGTTCTGGATGCCTTCAAGGTTCGAGTTGATTGATTTAAGAGTTTGCAGCGCGACCATGGCGCTGGTGTTTGTCAGAATACTGGACATAGTGTCGTTCCTTAATTCATGCGGCGCTTTTGCACCGTGTTACACGCGCCGCCCTTCAAAGGCAGCGTTCTGCGTCTTTCTGACGAATACGGTTCCAGAATTCCCTAAACCCGTGCCACCCCGTCACGAGATGCAAGGCCTATCCTGAATTCCAAATGCTAATAGGTTCCTAATTCGACCCCGAGAATTACATGGCATTTGAGCTAAAGCACCCAAACATCAGGCACGGTGTTGCAACGCGCCTTTGGGTTTTCCGCCCAATGTGCTGCGCTGACCTGTGCGATCATAGGTATTCATTTCCCCGGGGCCATTGCGCAGGGTRTTCAGCCGGGCCGCGACTGTCCGCACCCCGCGAATTGCGGCTGCCAGAAGTTGCTGGTTCCGGCCTGCTTTACGGCGCAGTCTGTCCAGCGTTTTACGATCCGGTGCCGTCAAGTTTTGCTGGCCCAGCAGCATTTCCTTTTCACGGGCAATCCGGCCCATATCCTTGAGCGCCCCATCCAGAATCGCCGCCCGTTCTTTATCCAGCAAATCTTCCAGCGCGTCGGTTGTATGAAATGTATCACTGTGCATCGGCTCTCTCCTTTAATGCTTCATATAGGCTTTCGGCCAATCCGATTCCGCCTTGCTTGACCATTTCTTTGGCCTGTTCCTGCCGCAAAAATGATCCGAACTGATCCTCGCCAATGCCACCGCCATAAGCATCACGCGGTTTGCCGAACCCTGCTGACTTCAGCATTTCGGCCAGAAACGATGCTTCTAGGTCTTGCGCGGCCTGAAACAATGCGGCGTCACGCTGTTCTGTTGTGCCTATGGGCCTTCCGGACGGGGCCAATGAAACGGGTGCTGTGGGGTTCATGGCAGATCACTTCTAATTAGAAACAGTTTCCGGCAGTTTGCATGGATTGGGTAAAGAACTGGTAACCACTGTCCGTCATAAATGCCGCAACTGAGGAAGAATTCCCGGAATTGACATGATAAACATGCCCATCGCTGACATAATGATGCTTATTACTGGCGAGGTTGAAAAACCTGCGGCACCCGTTGCCGGTGATGGCATGGCAGATGCCAGCTTCCTTAGCTTTATCGCGGGGGATGAAACCGGTTTCGAGCAGCTGACGGGTGGGCCTGACATGATGCCTGATTCGAGTGTGGGCCACAGTAATAACAATGTGGATACCCCCGTTGCGAAGGTGACGTTATTATCAGGCATGATGGACCAGCAGGTTGCAATTATGCCGGCTGATAGATCGCTGATACTGAGTGATGCCGAGTCGGTTCTAAATGCTCCCCCTGAAAAAATGACGGATGCTGTCCAGCCGGATTTACGGGTTGGTTCGCTCAAAATGTCGGAGAAAACATCGGTAGGCGCACCTGCCTTGCAGGATACTGATGCTGCACAAGATGTGCTGCGCCAAACGAAAGAGGCGTCCAGCGTTCTGCCGCAGATGGTTGCGTCAGATAAGCAAACCAATGCGGCCATTTCCGCAACCATCCCCAATGACGCACCTAAGCAGGTGCGACAACCCGCTACACTTGCAACACCCCAAAAGGACGGTGGTGCATTTCAGCATGATGTTATGCCAAAAACAGCGGCGTGGCCACGCCCACAAATGCCTGTGTCTACTGACCCCGATGTGGTTCCAGCGCATCGCGCAAATACCGTTATACAGACGGTCGCGGAAACGACGCAAAAGGCTGGGGCTATGGTCAATGAAATTACACCAGGAAAACGCCTCGGACATGCACCGGGTGAGGCCACTGAAACAAAAGAAGCCCATCGCGGCCAGCCCATGCCCATTCCGCAGGCACCGCTTGCGTCTCACCTACCTAATGTTGATTTACCTGTCACAACAAGACGTCCTACAGTAGAATTTCCTGCGCCCCATCCGGTGAATACAGCCAAAGAATTAGCCCCCGCCAACACCGAGATGTTAAAGGTGCAAAACCCTTTGCGCCAAAACACACCGAACCGGCCTGCATCCGACATGCCAAATCGGATTGAGCCACCCCAAATACAAACAACCACAACTGCCCCTCTTCAGATCAATCTGCCATCAGCGGCACACCCATTTGCACCACTTCAGCCAACTGTAGCGGTTCCGCAATCGCCCAAACGCCAAACAAGTGAGGGGCAACTGCCAGAACCGGATGTTCAGCCAGCGAAGCAGACAACAGCTGATGCCCCCTTCCAAACCACGAC
>NVTS01000133.1 GCA_002732995.1 Marinosulfonomonas sp.
AGGCGGGTTTCAAAATTCAGGAGAGAAGATCATCAGGAGATTCGCTGAAGCGGACCGGCTGGAAGCCGGTGGTTTATCTCCAATAGGTGGAAAATCAAATCGTTCAGACGCAGTATCAGCGCATCTTTATCCGCCAAGGTCTCGGGCATGTCGAAATCCAGCCGCCCCTTGTCCACGCCGATAGAGCCGCCCGTCACCGGTAGCGGGATCACCACCGACAACAGATGCAGCGCCGTGTGGACTCGCATGTGGCGGTGGCGGCGGTCCCAATCCAGTGTTTGCGTCACTGTGATGCCCACGGGGGGCAAGGGAGTTGCTTGGGCCGGCAACAGCACGATCTGGTCGCCCTCGCCCTTGATCGTGGTGGCAATCGGCATGCTGTGGTCGTCCCACACCAAACTGCCGCTATCGCCGGGCTGACCACCGCCCGTGGCGTAAAAGATCGTCTGATCCAGCACCACGCCACCCTCGGGTGTGTGGGCCGTCACGGTGGCCGCGCTCTCGCGCAAATAAGGTTCGCTACGAAATAACAGATCGGTCATTTGGGGCTTCCTTTTTTCGGCGGACGCGGGGCACGCGCTGCTTTGGCGGGCTTTGGTTGCAACACTTCTGGGTTGCGCAGCCAGACGTCCCGCTGGGCGAACGGTATTTCGATACCTTCCTCGGCAAAGATACGGGCGATTTCATGGTTGATGTCGGATTTAACGCTTAAAATCCAGTTCACGTCCCGCAGGATCGCGCGGATTTCAAAGTCCAGTGAATCCGCGCCGAACCCTTGGAAGATCACCGCGGGGTTGGCCAGAACCATCGGGTGCGCCTCGGCGATTTTGCGCAAAATTCCCTCGACCCGTTTCGTATCGGTGCCGTAAGCCACGCCAACTGGCACAATCACCCGCCCGACCGAATTGCCCCGCGTCCAGTTGATCACCACGCCCGAAACAAGATCCGAGTTGGGCACAATCACATCGGTGCGATCGAAGGTCTCGATGCGGGTCGAGCGCACGGAAATATCGCGCACATATCCCATCTGCCCGCCAACCTCGATCCAGTCGCCCTCGGAAATCGGGCGTTCAATCAGCAGGATGATRCCCGAGACAAAGTTCGACACGATGTTTTGCAGACCAAACCCGATACCGACCGACAGCGCACCAGCGACAATCGCCAAGGACGACAGATCAATACCGGCACTGGAAATTGCCACCACAGCAGCCAGGAAAATCCCGAAATAGCCAACACCCGACACAATCGCGTTGCGCCCGCCCACATCCAGCTTGGTCTTTGGCAAAACCGTGGTGCGCAAGGTGCCCTGTATCAGGCGGGTCAGCATGTAGCCGATCACAAATATCACCGCAAAGGCCAGAAAGTCCGAGGGTGATATCCGCGCATCCCCCAGCGAGAACCCGCCCTTGAATCCCGCCCATACTTCGGACAAATCGGTTACGCGCGCGCCCCAAATCAGAGCAAAGAACGGCACCGACACCAGCACCACAACAAAGCTGATCAACACCGGGATCAACGCCTCGCGGGCGCGTTCCTCGCTGCCGATCACCAGCACGTAGACCTCCGATACCAGCCGTTGCAGAATAACTAGAAATGCCAGCAAACCCAAAGACATGACCGTCGGAAACACAATGGTAAGGGCCGCTTGCAGATAACCGATAAGGGCAAGGACGGGACCAACAACAGCCAGCACCAGAACGATACGGCTGAGGTAAAATACAACCCGGCTCCGATAGCTCCTTTCTTCGCCCTCGAGCTGTTCGTTTTCCACATGCAGGCGCATCAAACGGGCAAGGCGAAACAGCACATATCCAGCCAGCAGCAGAACCGGGAACATCACGGTGGCGATGGCCTCGGCATTCCAGTTGTCAAACCGGCCGACAACCCCGATGAAAATATTCAGCCCCAGCAAAAACCCCAATGCGGCACTAAAAAACCGCCCCTTTTGCCGTTGCTGCGGTTTCAGGTTTAGCGGCAGGACTGCATATTCGCTTTTCGGAAATATCCGAGAGCCAAGCCACCGCGCCACAAAAAAGACGACCCCCAATGAAACAAACGCCGACAGCGCGATGTCACCGCGCACGCCAATCAGCTCGGTCGCGTAAATTGCCTCGACCAGCAGCAGCAAACCGATCATCGGCAAGACCAGCTGCGCCAGCGACAACACAAACGCCGTTACCCATCGCCCTGCGGTGCGGTTTTTGGCCTGCACAACGAACGTCAGGCGCTCCATCCAGTGGCGCCCGCGCATTAGCAGAACGAACGCAATCAGCAACAAGACACCAATCACCGGCAGGCTTTCCCGCAGCAAAACCTGCTGTGTCTGGCTGCCCCAGGCGGTTGTTAATTCCTTGCTTACGCTTCGCCCCGATTGCAAAACCGCATCCAGCCCCTCGTTCCAATGCGCCGGATTTAACGGCGAGGGCCCGCGTTCCAGCAGGGCATCGGTTTGGCGAGCGCGAATAATCTCATCAATCCCGCGGATCAGACCGTCAGCGCGGCTATAGGCAACTTCGGCGGTTTTGGCGGGCGCGCGCAGTTGCGCCATCCGCGTGTCCATCTCGATGCGTTGGGCGGCGATTTCCGGGGCCTCTTCGCCCTCTTCGGGCTTTGGCCCCAGCGCATCAACCTGCGCCTGAAGCGTCTGGATGCTGCCCTTGTTGGTGCTTTGCGCGGTCAGGAATTTTTCGCGCCATGTCACCAGTTGGCTGCGCAATTCTTCCAGTGCCGAAGTCGAGGCCCGCCCCGCCTCGATCGCCTCTTCGGCCCGTCGCGCGGTCTGTTCCCACGCCGACAAAGTGTTGACGATGGTTTTCTCGTAGCTGCCAGATTGGCTGGAACTGGAACTTGATCCCGCGCTTTGCGCATGGGTTTGACCCGCGCCAAAGGCGGCCGTGATCAAAACAAGCAGGCTGAATAGAAAGTTACGCATCAGGATTCAAACACCTCGGGCATATCTGGGGGCATATCTGGTGCCGCTTTTTCCAGCCATTCGGGCACCGGCAGATCCTTTTCGCGCAAAAATGCGGGGTTGAACAGTTTTGACTGATAGCGCGTGCCGTAATCGCACAGCATCGTCACAATGGTATGGCCCGGGCCCATTTCGCGCGCCATGCGGATCGCACCGGCAATATTGATGCCGCTTGATGCGCCCAGAACCAGCCCCTCGTGCTGCACCAGATCAAAGATGATCGGCAAGGCCTCGGTGTCGGGAATGCGGTAGGCCATGTCGACCTTCAACCCCTCGAGGTTCTTGGTGATCCGCACCTGCCCGATCCCCTCGGCGATGGACCCACCCTCCGAGGCCAATTCGCCAGTGGTGTAATAACTGAACAACGCGGCCCCTTCAGGGTCGGCAATGGCGATTTTTACATCGCGCGATTTGGCCCGCGATTTGGCCCGCAAACTTTCCGCCACGCCCGCCAATGTGCCGCCCGATCCGACCGCWCAGACAAAGCCGTCAATCGCGCCGCCGGTTTGGTCCCAAATCTCGGGGCCGGTGGTTTCAATGTGGGATTGGCGGTTGGCAACGTTATCAAACTGGTTTGCCCAGATCGCGCCGTTTGGTTCAGTTTGCGCCAGTTTTTCGGCCAACCGGCCCGAATACCGCACAAAATTGTTCGGATTCTTATAGGGTGCGGCGGGCACTTCGATCAGATGTGCACCGGCAAGGCGCAGCATATCTTTTTTTTCCTGACTTTGGGTTTCGGGGATCACGATCACGGTTTTGAACCCCATCGAGGCCCCGACCAGCGCCAGACCAATGCCGGTGTTGCCCGCTGTTCCCTCGACAATGGTGCCGCCCGGCTTCAACGTGCCGCGCGCCACCGCATCCCGGATCATAAACAGCGCCGCGCGGTCCTTGACCGACTGGCCCGGGTTCATGAATTCCGCCTTGCCCAGAACCTCGCAACCCGTGGCCGCGCTCGCGGCCCGAAGGCGGATCAACGGCGTGTTGCCGATTGAATGTTCCAGATCGCTGCAAATATCCATAATTGCCCCCGAATTGCCTGCCCCTATATCTAGGCAGACCGCGCCCCGAACTCAAGCGGTGAACTCAAGCGTTGTGCTCAGACGTTTTGGCGCAACCGGTCGCGGTTGTGATGGTGAGCGGGCGCAGATCATAATCAAACCCGCCCTCGTAGAAAACCAGCCGCGCCACATCCTGYGCCGATAACCCCGTCAGATACAGCCCCTTGGCCGCCGCGCCTTTTTTGCGCCGCCAACATCGGATGTGCCTGCCCTTTGACCCAGTATGACGCGTAATCGGGCAGGGTCGCATCTTGGGCGGTCTTCGGCAAAAGCGCACGGCCCAGCACAATCTCCAGCAAAGGATGATGCGCTAACGTGCCGTAAAAGAACATATTTTTCATGGCTTAAGCATTTCCAGTTGGCGTTGAATCACCTTACCCCACCGAATTACCCCACCGAACGCACTTGTAAACAAGCGCTGCCTCGGTGGGGCAAGATGATATACGACTTCATGAAAACTGGAAACGCTCTAAGCAAAGCGGTGCTCGGCCTTGCCACTGGCAACAGCGATAATCATCCCGCCGAGAAACAGAGTGCCAAGGATCTCGGGGGTGGCCATTATCGTTCCGTATTTGATCATCAACYGGAACACTCCGACCACGGCCTCGACCGGACCATCATAGCGTTTGCGCAATGACAGTTTCAGCATTTCGATGATTGAATGGGCCAAAATTATCCAGAATATAATCGCAACCGTTGCGGTTATTCCTGACGTAATCGAGGCGCTCAGATTCGGGTGCGCACGCGGGCCCATCATCAGCCAGCCCAGAACAACACCAAACAAGGCATTGAATTCGGAAAACCGACCAAAAGCCGTGCCCTCGGGCAACAACGGTTTGAACAATTCGGAAGCAAACCACACAAGTATGGCAAATAACACGGCCCCGACAAAACGTCCTGATGTTGGCATCTATCCAGCCTCCAATTTCAGTTGCGCGGATTGTCCCTGTCCTAGATCGTTTGGTCAAGCGCCGTGATCAGCGCATCGATTTCCGCACGCGATGTGTAATGCACAAAGCTCAATCGCAAAACGCCCTTTTTTGGGTCAATGCCCTGCGCCTGCAACGCCCGCACCGCATAAAAATCGCCGCCACTTGCCATGATGCCCTTCGCGGCCAGCGCCGTTGCCACAGCTTCGGCATTGCCCGCAAGTTCAACCGCAATCGTCGGGGCGCGGCCCTCGGCTTGCGCCGGACCCAGCAATCGGGCGGAATTTTTCTGCCCCAGATAATCCAGCAGCGGCTGCATCAGCACGGTTTCCGCCCCGCGCATCAACCCGTGCACCGCAGCGGCCCGCCCCGCCGCACCGGTTTTGGCAGCCCCGGTCTTGGCATCAAAGTGATGCGCATATAGCTGATCCACGTAATCCGCCATCCCCGCACAGGCCGCAATTTGCGCATGATCCGGCCCGGCCGGGGTAAACCGTTTATAGAGGCAATCGGCGTTGAAATAATGCCCCTGATTGGGCAATTCCATTCCCAAGGCGCGGCGGATCACCAGAATGCCCTGATGCGGCCCGTAGGTTTTATAGGCCGAAAACATATAGATATCAGCGCCGATTTCATCAACATTAACAAACCCGTGCGGTGCATAGCTCACGCCATCGACGCAAGCGTAGGCCCCGTGATCCCGCACCATTTTGCAGATCGCGGCAACATCGTTGATTTCCMCCACCACATTCGAGCAATGCGGAAAGCATACCAGCTTGACCTTGTCGTCAAGCAGATTGGCAAGGTCGGTCATGTCCAGATGCCCCGTTTCAGGGTCCATCTTCCATTCGCGCACCTCAAACCCTTCTTCGGACAGACGGCGCCACGGGCCGGTGTTGGCCTCGTGATCCTGATTGGTGACGATAATCGCATCCCCCGGCTGCAAATGCTGGCGAAACGCCTGCGCCAGAACATAGGTGTTTTGCGTGGTGGATGGCCCGAATGACACCTCGTCCGTGTCCACCCCCATCATGGCGGCCAGCCGTTCACGGGCCTCGTCCATTTCAGCCCCGCCCAGACGGGACGCCTCATAAGGCGCATAGGGCTGCACCTTGCGGCTGTGATAAAACCGGAACAAACGGTCAATCACCGGCTTGCAGGTGTAGGAGCCGCCCGCATTTTCAAAGAACGCCTGCCCCTGCAAGGAAGGCTCGTTAAACGCAGGGAACTGGCCCCGCACAAATTCCAGATCTAGCTGCATATCGCCCTCAAAAGATTAGCCCCGACCAAATGGGTCAGGGCCACCTTGTCTATGTTTCAACGCCGTTTCAAGCCGCTATTTACCGGGCAGCCACAAATATGCGCGCTATACGCGGCAACACAGATCAACCGCTGCACAAGTCGCAGGGTTCACCTCGCAGCGTTTGCGGATTATAAGGTTGCTGGGTACCTAATTGGCGGGGGCTCCAATGCGGCCCCCACATCCAGATTTGGACATCACCGTCTACTGTATTTGCCACTTAGCAGGACGAGTCTGACAGTCTGGCAGCCGGACTGGCAGCCGGAATTTTCGAAAATTCCGACATGGAAAATTGCAATTTTCCAACTCGTTT
>NVTS01000005.1 GCA_002732995.1 Marinosulfonomonas sp.
TGGTCTAATAAGTCCTTGGAAATTGTCATCGTTGTCATGCTCCTTCGTTGCAGAAGCATGGACCAAATTACTCATACACAGAAGATCAGACACTCTCAGTTCTTCGGCGCGGAACCGTAACAATTCGCTTACCACTTGATCATGTGTTCGAGGATATTGCCCCGCGACTGATCGACATTGATGGCGACGGCAACTTTGAGGTCATGGTGGTAGAAACCGACGTCGCCWAAGGCGCGCAACTCGCAATTTATGACGAGACCGGAAAGATAGCTGAAACACCTCACATTGGCCGCAGCCACCGCTGGCTGGCCCCGATCGGGGCGGCTGATCTGGATGGGGATGGCTTTGTTGAAGTCGCCTATATTGATCGTCCGCATCTGGCAAAGTTGCTAAAAATCTGGCGGTATAAAGGTGGCAAACTGACCCTTGTGACGGAGCATGGCGGGCTGACCAATCACCGGATCGGACAGGATTTCATATCAGGTGGCATCCGCGATTGCGGGGCAGGACCGCAGATGATTACGGCCTCTGCCGACTGGAGCCAGATTGTTGCCTCGGTGTTTGAAGGCGGTGAAATCCGTAGTGCGGCGATTGGCAGGCACAAGGGCCAGAACGCGTTCAGGCGGGCGCTGGATTGCCGGATGTAGCCCCAATCATTGTTCTATAAATATCCTCGGGGGGCCGGGGGTGGCCCCCCGGCTCTGCCCCAAAAGCCTACAACGCCCGCCAGCCAATGTCGCGCCGGTAAAACCCTTGCGCCCAGTCCACCGCATCGACCATCCCATAAGCCCGTTGCCGCGCCTCGGCCAAACTGCGGCCCCGTGCGGTGATGTTCAACACCCGCCCGCCCGTCGCAATGATTTTCCCGTCCCGCAGGCCCGTGCCTGCATGGAACACCATGTGCGATCTGTCTTCGGGCAACCCGTCCAGCCCGCCAATCACGCTGCCTTTTTCATATCCCGCCGGATAGCCCTGCGCCGCCATCACCACACTGAGCGCGTGATCGTCGGCCCAGTTCACCTGTGCCTCGCTTAATCGTCCCTCGGCGCAGGCCTGCAACAGATCAAACACCTGCGCCCCCAGCCGCATCATCAATACCTGACATTCCGGATCACCAAAGCGCACGTTGTATTCGACCAGTCGGGGCTGGCCGTCCTTGATCATCAAGCCGACAAACAGGATGCCTTGAAACGGCATGCCGCGCCGCGCCATCTCCGCCATGGTCGGGCGCACAATTTCGTCCATCGTTTTGGCGATAACGTCGTCGGTCATCACCGGCGCGGGTGAATAGGCCCCCATGCCGCCGGTGTTCGGTCCCTTGTCGCCATCAAAGGCGCGTTTGTGGTCTTGGGCCGTGCCCATCGCCAAAACGTCCACCCCGTCACATAACACAAAGAACGACGCCTCCTCGCCCTCCATGAATTCCTCGATCACCACCTCGGCGCCCGCTGCGCCAAATTCGCCGCTGAACATATCGTCAATGGCGGACAGGGCTGTGGCCTGATCAAACGCCATGATCACGCCCTTGCCTGCTGCCAACCCATCGGCCTTAACCACAATGGGCGTGCCTTTGGCCCGCACATAATCCTTGGCTGCATCGGCATCGGTAAAATGCCCATAATCCGCTGTGGGCGCATTGACGGCGGCGCATATTTCCTTGGTGAAGGCCTTGGACGCCTCCAGTTGCGCGGCCGCCTGACCGGGGCCAAAACACAGCACGTTCGCGGCGCGCAAACGGTCGGCCACACCAACGGCCAGCGGCGCTTCTGGTCCGACAATCACGAAATCCACCGCGTTTTCGGTAGCGAAATCCACCACCGCCCCACCATCCATAATATCGAAATCTGCGCATTCCGCGATCATTGCAATGCCTGCGTTTCCCGGGGCCACAACCAGCCGGTCACATTTCGGGTTCTGTTTGACCGCCCACGCCAGCGCATGTTCGCGCCCGCCGCTGCCCAGAATAAGGATATTCATTTGCCGCCCCCCGCTTGGCCTTTGCATAGGGGCGTTCTAAGGTGGGCGCAGTGATTAAACAAGCGAGCAGATATGTCCGAGCTGATTGATGACCCGATGGAGGGCGAAAACGCCCCCGAATTTACTGTCTCCGAAATATCGGGCGCGGTGAAAAAGACCATTGAGGGCGCGTTTGGTCGCGTGCGGGTGCGCGGCGAGGTGGGGCGGATATTCAAAGCGCGTTCGGGGCATTTATATTACGACATCAAGGACGACAAAAAMKTGMKKRCKKSCWYMWYGYSGMWSKGRYWWSTGTTGCAATTATCGGTGGTGCCTGAAGAGGGGCTGGAGGTGATCGTGACCGGTCGCTTGRCCGCGTTTGGGGCGCAGTCCAAGTATAACCTGAACGTTGATATGGTCGAGGTTGCGGGCGAAGGCGCTTTGATGGCGATGCTTGAGAAGCGCAAGAAAGCCTTGGCTGCCGAGGGGTTGTTTGCGCCAGAACGCAAGCAAAAACTGCCCTATCTGCCCGATGTGATCGGGGTCATCACCTCGCCGTCGGGGGCGGTGATCCAGGATATCCTGCACCGTCTGCGCGACCGTTTCCCGCGCAAGGTGCTGATCTGGCCGGTGGCGGTTCAGGGCAAACAATGCGCCTTTGAGGTGACCCGCGCGATTGAGGGGTTCAATGCGATGACACCGKGTGGGGCGCTGCCACGGCCTGATCTGTTGATTGTGGCGCGGGGCGGTGGATCGATCGAGGATCTGTGGGGGTTTAACGAGGAGATTGTTGCCCGCGCTGCTGCCGCATCCGACATCCCGCTGATTTCGGCGGTGGGCCACGAAACCGACACCACGCTGATTGATTTTGTGTCAGACCAACGCGCGCCCACGCCAACCGCCGCCGCCGAACTGGCCGTGCCGGTGCGGCTTGAACTGCTGGCGTGGGTCGATGACCAGGACGCCCGCCTGACCCGTGCGGCCACGGGTGSKKWRKATCAGCGCAAACAGCGCTTGCGTGATCTGGCGCGTGCCTTGCCCAACCTTGAAACGCTGCTGGACAGCCCGCGTCAACGGCTTGATCGTGCGTCCGAGCGCCTGCCCGCTGCCCTGACCAAGGCCGCGCAAATCAAACGGTTGCGCCTGTCTGAGGCCAGCGGCAGCCTGCGCCCCGCGGCATTGGTGCGGYTGATGAGTGACGCCAAGGCTAAACTATCTGAGCGTGCCAACCGGCTGCAGCCAACCCTTTTGGCCCGTGATATTGAACGAAAGAAAACAGATATTGCCCAAATCTCTGGTCGCCTTGCCCGTGTATCGCAAGGTCAGGTTGAAGGCTGGCGTAAGCGTATGGATGCGTTAGAACGTATCCGCCAAACGCTGGGCTATAAGGAAACCCTGAACCGTGGTTATGCCGTGGTGCGCGGGGACGGCGATGTGGTCACCTCAAAGGCCAAGGCCAAAAAGGCCACCGTGCTGGAAATCGAGTTTCAGGATGGCCGCTATAAAATCGGCGCAGCCCCCGCCCGAAAACCTAAACCAAAAGAAACGCCGCCGGATCAGGGTTCGCTTTTCTAGGTTTCTTTTTCGCTTGAAGCAATTTTCATAAACGTGAAACAGAACTCACCCTAAGTGCGGGCGAATTCCGATGCTCTTTTCAGAAGTAAATGCAAACCGCAATATATCCCCGCGCGGAGCGCATAGAATCTCTTGGCTGCCGCTACAGCTTACACCCCGATCTCGGGCCCCAGACACACCATCGGTGCGTCGCTTTGCTTGACCTCGAACAAGGTGCTCAGGTCCGGATCATTCTCGAATTGTGCCACCAGCCCGTCGTCACTTTGATAAAATGACCAGCACTGCGGCTCTGGATCATCCTCATAGACAAAGCAGATCAATTCCCCGTCCTGATACCAGTCGCCCTCCATGCACGGCCCTTCCATAAAGGACCAGCGCACGCGGCGGTTCGGCAGGTATTCCTCGGCACCATATGTGATGCCATCGTATCCGAAATAGAGGGTCTTGCCTTGAGAATAGGCCTCAAACGCGTCGGCGTCCATCAGGGTTTGCGCGCTCAGCGGGCTGGCCAGCAGAGCGATCAGTAAAAGGGGACGGGCGCGATTTAGCATGGCGTATTTCTGGCAGGTTTCCCTGGTTAATACCAGTGCCGCGTTCGGTGGTTGGCACGGGGTCGCGCAACAGGGCATTTTGAACGGCCATTTGTTGCGTGACCATCTGGGCGCGGTTCTGCCAATGGGCAACAAGCGGGTCCATGACGCGCCGCCAGAGGCGCGGATATAGCGCAACAGATGCCATCACCGGCAGGCTGCGCGGCAGGCACGGGGCCTGATCGGGGGTGGGCAGCGTCAGCGCCGGATAGGGTTTGGCGGGATGCAGGTGATGGTCGCAATGGCGCGGGGCTGCCAACATCAGATAGTTGGAAAACCAGTGCGGTGCGTTCCATGAATGCTGGATGTCAATCGGCTCCAGCTTGCCATTTGGCAAGGCGCGGCGGCGTAGCCCGTAATGCTGCACGTAATCCGACAGCAACAGTTGCACCTGCGCGTAAGTGGCCAGCCCGATCAACTCGTGCGTATTGGAGTTGCTGACCTGCCAAAGAACAGGCCAGAGGAGATGAACAGCCCTAGGATGCCGAAAAAGCCAAGTGCCGGATTGGAAGATATTGCCCAAACCACGAGCACCAATAGCAAAAAATGTGAAACGGCCAGAACTATCGATAATCTGTCTGCGGCGGGGAATTCCCGCTCTGGCTGTTTTGGGTCACTAGAGATTTCACCAATTCATCGAGCGTGAAAGTAAATACCGTGATATAAGACAAGGCAAACACCACCCACCAGCCGCCAAACACAGCAGCCAGCGTGATCAACGGGATCGGCAGAAAACTGGCAACCGCAAACATTGCCATTCGATATGTGAGCAAGTGTTTCATCAGGCGTTCATATCCCATTCATAGGCAAGATTTTGAAAATAAAAGAAAACACAGTATTACCAAACCGTAAACTCTGGGCAGCAGCATTTGTCATGGTCACTATGGGGCCTGACACGTTAGGGTCCGGTTAAAGGCCTGAAACGGGACCACGATATGAACTATGAACCGCTTGCCACACGCCCAGCCCTGATGCCCGATGTTTAGCCCCGCTGCATTATTTGCCTTGGGCGTGGTCGCGGCGGTGATGTATTTGCCGCGCACGCAGGGGCGCACCGGATGGGTGCGCTCCATCCGCAAGACTATTCCCGTGACGCTGTTCGCCTTGGCCGCCTTAAGCGAAGGCGCGCCGGTTTTGCTTACCGTGGCGCTGGGGTTAAGCGCTGTCGGTGATTTTGCCCTTTCGCGGCCCGGGACCAAGGCCTTTTTGACGGGCATGATCGCGTTTGCCGCAGCGCATCTGGCCTATATCGCCTTGATGGTTGCGGTCGGGGAAAATCTGCAACTCTCGCAATGGCCGCTCGTTGTGCTGATGGTTGCTTTGGGTCTGTCGACCGAATGGTGGCTGCGCCCGCATACCGGGGCGTTGAAGTGGCCGGTGCGGGCCTATGTCGGAATTATTCTGGCAATGGGACTGACCGCATTGGGCCTGCCTGATCATCGGTGGGTCGCCCTGTGCGGGGCGCTGCTGTTCGTGGCTTCGGATTTGATCCTGTCGATAGAAACCTTTGTGCTGCCCGATGATTACAAATTGCGAAAACTGGTGGGCAAGGCGGTCTGGATCAGCTATATCGCCGCCCAAATCGGGCTGTTCTGGGGGTTGGGCGCGCTTTAGCTGCGGGCAAAGGCGGTTAATGTCAGCGGGATTGCCTTGAATTCACGGGCTTTGCCTGGGCCGCGCCATTGTACCGGTTTGGTGACAAAATCAATCCACCGCATTTTATGGCACCATTGAACTGCACGTTCCCAGATATGATCGGGCCATCATGTTCAAACTTGCTGGCACGTTGATTTGTTGCTGCGATGTGGGCCGTGGTGGCGACCAATAGGGCCGCGTCGGTTTGTGATGTGGTGGTCGGGTTCCGGGACATGCTGCCAACAATATAGGGGAGTTTTTTACCCGATACAAAGCGGACTGTGCAGCTGCAATGCCATTTTGCCAATGCCGCCTCTTCCATCCAGCGTATAGGTGCCATAGTTGTTAAGAGAACACTAAGGGCCACACGCGATGTCATTCTTCAAGAAGCTAAAAGACCGTCTATTCAAATCCTCGTCCAAGCTGGAAAAAGGGTTGGATGAAATCGTCGAGGATGGCGGCGAGGAAGAACTGGTTGATGAAACGTCTGGGCTTGAGGAGCGTCCGCCAGAGCCAGAGGTGCCAGCGGGCACTTCGAGAGAGCCCGTTGAAGAACCGGAACCCGTTGAAGAGGTGGTCGAGGAAATCGTCGAGGCGGTTCCCGAGCCCGTCGAAGACCCCGTTACTGCGGCTCTTGACGTGCCTGCGATCAAAGAGGTTGTTTCCCCCGAACCCGAAGTGGTGCCAGAACCGGAAGTGAAAAAACCGGGTCTGATCGGGCGGTTGCTAGGGCGCAAAGAAGCCAAGCCGGACGAGGCGGAACCAGAGCAGAAACCGGCCAAGAAAACTGTTATCAAACGGGCGCTGGACGACGACATGCTGGAGCGGATCGAGGAGCTGCTGATCACCGCCGATATGGGCGTCGACACCGCCCTGCGCGTCACCGCGAACATGGCCGAGGGGCGCTTTGGCAAGAAACTGTCCACCGACGAGATCAAACGCCTTCTGGCCGCCGAAATCACCCGCATCATGGAGCCTGTGGCCAAACCCATGCCGCTCTATCCCAAAAAACCGCAAGTGGTGTTGGTGGTCGGGGTGAACGGCTCTGGCAAAACCACCACCATCGGCAAGCTCGCCAGCCAATTCAAAGCAGCGGGCAAGGATGTGGTGATCGCGGCGGGCGATACGTTCCGCGCCGCGGCTGTTGAACAGTTACAGGTCTGGGGTGACCGCGCAGGCGTGCCGGTTCTGACCGCCCCCGAAGGATCAGACCCTGCCAGCCTTGCCTTTGACGCGATGACCCAAGCCGAGGCGGAAGGGGCCGATCTGTTGATGATCGACACCGCAGGCCGCTTGCAGAACCGCGCTGATCTGATGGAAGAACTGGCCAAAATCGTGCGGGTGATCCGCAAGAAAGACCCGTCGGCGCCACACAACACATTGCTGGTTCTGGACGCGACCACGGGGCAGAATGCGCTGAACCAAGTCAAGGTGTTTCAGGAATTGGCCGATGTGTCGGGCCTGATCATGACCAAACTGGACGGCACCGCCAAGGGCGGCGTGCTGGTGGCGCTCGCCGATAAGTTCGGGCTGCCGATCCATGCGATTGGAGTGGGCGAGCAGATCGACGATCTGGATGCGTTTGACCCCGAGGAATTCGCCCATGCGCTGACGGGGCTGGAGGACTGATGCGCCGCTGGTTGGCCCTGCTTGCGCTGCTGGTCACAGCACATCAGGCAAGCGCCTTTGGCGCGATGCAAGCCAATGATTGCAATGCCGCATGGCAGGAGGTCATGAAAGGGCAGATGGCTCAAGCAACGCACAAGATCAGCATAGATGGCTGGTGTCTGTTGATGAATCCTAAGGGTGGCACGGTTGAATGGCGCGCTGAAGGGCTGGACAGGTTTTTGCAACAGGGGGTGCCGCCGACAGCGTTGGCCATACGGCTGACAGACCCAGATGTGATCCGAGCGTTGGAGCTGGGGGCCAAGGCGGATGCACCAGCAATGCCGATGCAGATCACACTGACCCTGCGCCAGAACGCTGATGTGCACCAGCTGCTGGTTGAGGGTCTACAGATCAGTGGTCCAAAGGGCAACACGGTGCTGTTGCAGGGCGTCTTTCACGATGTAGACTTGTCCAGCATGGCCAAAAYGCAGACCAGCCTTGGCAGCGCCAAATTGCGCGGTGTGACTTTGGTGGCCGAGGGAAACCGCAAACTGGCCCCCTATCTGCGCCCCTATATTGGCGAGACATTCCCTGAGCGCACGCGTTGGCGCTCGGCGATGATCGACAAGGTGTCGGACTGGCCGAATCACAGTTTTCCGCCAGAAACAAAGCGGGCCGTGCAGCAATTGATCGCTGTTCTGCCAGCCCCCAACGGGACATTGCGGGTAGAGGTTGATACGGGGGCGGGGCTGTCGGTGGGTGTTTTTGTGCAGACGTTTGTGTTTGGCGTGCGGTTCGACGAGATGATCAACCGCGCCCTTGAGGGGGTGGTTTTCAATGCAAACTGGACCGCCGCTGAATGAGCGCATGGATCATCTCGCTTGAAGGTACTTTAGCGGGGCATCAATTGGCGATGGGGCTGGCGCTAATGTCGGCCTTGTTGCATGCGATTTTTGGCGCGTTGCAAAAGGGACGGCATGATCCGTGGCTGTCGCGCGGCGCGATCGACATTTCTTACGGGCTGATTGCCATTCCGTTTGCGCTGTTTGTGGTGCCGTGGCCGGAACCGCATATGTGGCTGATTTTTGCCATCACCTTTGTAATCCACTGCGTTTACAAATACTTGCAAGCGATGGCTTACAGTCGCGGCGCCTATACGGTGGTTTACCCTGTGGTGCGGGGTACGGGCCCTTTGTTTGCCATTATCGGCGCGTATTTTCTGTTTGGCGAGCGGTTCACAGGGGTGCAATGGGCGGGTGTGGCCGTGCTGTTGGCGGGCATTTACGGGCTGGCGATCTACAATCTGCGCTATGTGACTGTGGGGCGCGATACGTTGAAACTGGCGCTGGTGTTGGCGGTTTTGACGGGGATGACTGTGTCGGCCTACACCACCTATGACGCTTACGGTATTCGCGCCAGCACCGACCCGTTCACCTTTCTGGCGTGGTTTTTCATGCTTGACGGGCTGTTTTTTATGCCGACAATCGCCGCGATCCGTTATCGTGCGATGGTGGATCCGCCCGCCCTGCGCCCACTAATGATGCGCGGTCTGATTGGCGGCATCATCGCCATTATCAGCTTTGGTGGCATCATTCTGGCCACCCGTCTGGCCAATGTCGGCGAAGTCGCGGTGCTGCGCGAAACCTCGACCGTTTTTGCCGCGTTGATCGGCTGGGTGATGCTGAACGAACGGGTTGGGCCGCGCCGATTGGTGCTTATGGCATTGATTGCGCTGGGCGCTGTGATAGTGCAGATGGGCGGATAGGATGGAGACCCCGATGAGTGAGCCTAAAAAGATAAACCCGATTGTGAAGATGCTGCTGGAGCTGGGGCCGATTGTGGTGTTTTTCATCGCTTATACCAAGCTGAAGGACACCGCGTTCACCTACGACGGCACCGAATACAGCGGCTTTATCGTGGTGACGGCGTTCTTTGTGCCGCTTTTGGCGTTCACCACGTTCATCCTTTACCGGATGACCGGTAAAATCTCGATCATGCAGGTCCTGACACTGGTGATTGTGGTGGTGTTTGGTGCCTTGGCGATCTGGTTCAATGATGAACGCTTTTTCAAAATGAAACCGACGATGATTTACTTGTTGTTCACGGGGCTACTGGGGTTCGGACTGATGCGCGGACAAAGCTATTTGCAATTGGTGATGGAGGAGGCAATGCCGTTACAGCACGAGGGCTGGATGGTCCTGACGAAACGCCTGTGCCTGTTTTTCGCAGTCCTTGCGGTGACCAACGAGGTGGTCTGGCGCACCATGTCGACGGATGCCTGGGTGAATTTCAAAACCTTTGGGCTAACTGCGGCGGTATTTGCGTTTTTCATGACCCAAGGCAAACTGATGCAGAAATATGCGGTCGAGGAAGACGAGGCTTAACCCTTTCTTCTTGCCTCAAAGCAATCTGCATTCCACAGAATCAGAATTCACCCTAAGAGTGGGCGAATTCCGATGATCTTTTTTTCTTCATAAATGCAAAGCGCTATAAATACCTGCGCCGCAGGCAAGAAAATTCTTATGCCTGCGGCGCGGATATTTATGGAACAATGATTGGGTCAGGGCTTGCGTTTGAACAGCATATCCTGCGCTTTTTTATCTGATTGCAGATTGCTGCGCATTTCCGCGGCCACAGCCCGCCCTGCAATCACCCCCTTACGCGCGCCGACGGTTTCCAGCCAGCGGGCCATGTGGGGTTTGTCATCTAGAACCTGCTGCTGGCCCTCCCACAGGCTCGCCCAAGGCCATATCGCCATATCCGCGATAGAGAAAAAGTCACCCGCGACGAATTCATTATCTGCCAACTGCCGGTCCAGCACGCCATAAAGTCGTGCAGTTTCATTGCGGTAACGGTCCTTGGCGTAGGGCAGATCGTTAGGTGGATCCATCGCGGGCGCGTATTTCAGGAAGTGGTGTGCTTGGCCTGCCATCGGGCCAAGGCCACCCATTTGCCACATCAGCCATTGGTCGACCGCGATCCGTTCCCGTTCAGTGCCGCCACAAAACTGACCGGTCTTGCGCGCCAGATACTGCAGGATTGCGCCTGACTCAAAGATCGAAACGGGTGCACCGTCTGGTCCGTTATGATCGACAATTGCGGGCATCCGGTTGTTCGGCGCGATCTTTAGAAAATCCGGTTTGAACTGATCTCCCGCCCCGATGTTCACCATATGCAACGTATAGGGCAGGTCCATTTCTGCCAGCGCGATGGTGATTTTCCAGCCGTTCGGGGTGGGCCAGTAATAGAGGTCGATGGGTTTGGTCATGTTATGGCTCCTTTGGGTGGTATGATCCCGTATTTTGGCAAAAGAGCAAGGCGGCGCATATCAACAAGTGTTGACCGCGAGAGTATTGCGTTCTATCCACCTTGTACTTCGTGGCGATTTGTTACCGGATTGCGGGCCACGTTAAACATGCCGCTAAAGAGGGAAGGGCCATGCCCCGAACCCTCATCCGGTTCGGGTTTTTTTGTGCCTGAAAGGGTGCGGTAAAGGATTATGCGATGAGCAACGATTGGAACGCACGCACCAAACTGGTGCATTCCGGCACGCGGCGCAGCCAGTATGGCGAGGTGTCCGAGGCGATTTTTCTGACGCAGGGTTTTGTCTATGACACCGCCGAGGCGGCGCAAGCACGGTTCATCGAGGCTGGCGAAGACGAGTTCATTTACGCGCGTTATGGCAACCCGACCGTGCGCATGTTCGAGGAACGTATTGCGGCGCTGGAGGGGTGCGAGGATGCGTTTGCCACAGCATCCGGCATGGCGGCGGTCAATGCAGCGCTGAGCTGCGGCTTGCAAGCGGGCGATCATGTGGTCGCGGCCAAGGCGCTGTTTGGCTCGTGTCTGTATATCCTTGAGGATATTCTGGGCCGGTTCGGAGTTGAAGTGACGCTGGTTGATGGCACTGATCTGGGTGCATGGCGCAAGGCGTTTCGCAGCGATACCAAGCTGGTGTTTTTCGAGAGTATTTCCAATCCGACGCTGGAGCTGATCGACATCAAAGCGGTCTGTGATTTGGCGCATCAGGTCGGGGCGCTGGTGGTGGTCGATAACGTATTCGCCACGCCGGTTTTTTCCAACGCCTTTGAACATGGCGCTGATGTGGTGATCTATTCGACCACCAAACATATTGACGGGCAGGGGCGCTGTCTGGGCGGGGTGATCTTGGGCAGTAAGGATTTTATCCGTGGCACGCTGGAGCCTTATCTGAAGCACACCGGTGGCTCGATGAGCCCGTTTAATGCTTGGGTGATGCTAAAGGGCATGGAGACGCTGGATTTGCGATGTCGGGCGATGGCGGAGTCCGCATTACAGGTGGCATTAGCGGTTGAAGGGCACGAAAAACTGACCMRCRTSAWMMMYSYCWAWCTGKWTRSCCATSCGSAMSWSGARSWSSSSRMGSSGCWGRKSRCGWYGSRMRGSWYYMKKSWSYMSRYTGWKSYGWWMGGCRRGMWGGCGGCGGCGTTCCGGTTTTTGAATGCGCTGGAAATTTGCATTATTTCCAACAACTTGGGCGATGCCAAAAGTATTGTCACCCATCCGGCCACCACCACGCATCAGCGTTTGAGTGATGAACAAAGGACCGATCTGGGAATTACGGCTGGTTTGGTGCGGATCAGCATCGGGCTGGAGGATTCGGGTGACCTGACCCGCGATATTCTGAATGCGCTGATGGCGGCATAGGCGCGCGCCTTGTCGGTTGTGGTTGGTAAATTTCGCCCAATCCCCTACATTAAGAAGGCGAACAGGGAATATTAGGAGCGGCGATGAACATTCAGCCCCCAAAAGACAGCACTGATGAAGAGCGGAACAAAGCCCAAGCCGCACTTGCGGTTTTGCGTGATTGGGCCACGTCCGTCACCGCCATAGAGGTGGCGCAGCTGGACCCGGCGATTGCGCGGCTTTTGCCGGAAAACGAGGTGTCGAACTACCCCGCCTTGGCCCGTGCTTACCCCGAAGAATTTACTGTGGACGAGGCCTATAAGGTGTCGTTGCCCGATCTGCAAAACGGCCCAGAGAGCCTGATCAAAGGTGCCAAGCGCCATATCCAGCACGTCGGAATTTCCAATTTCCGCCTGCCGATCCGCTTTCACTCCCGTGATGGCGGGGATTTGCGGCTGGAAACGTCCGTCACCGGCACGGTCAGCCTTGAGGCGGGCAAAAAGGGCATCAACATGTCGCGGATTATGCGCACGTTTTATGGCCACGCGGAAAAGACCTTTAGTTTCGATGTGATCGAGGCGGCGCTGAATGACTATAAGGCCGACCTGGACAGTTTCGATGCCCGCATCCAGATGCGGTTTTCGTTTCCGGTGAAAATGCCATCCTTACGCTCGGGTCTTGAGGGGTATCAGTATTACGATATCGCGTTGGAGCTGGTTGAAACAAAGGGCAAGGTGCAGAAATTCATCCATCTGGATTATGTTTATTCATCGACTTGCCCTTGTTCGCTGGAATTGTCCGAACATGCCCGCCAAATGCGCGGCCAGTTGGCAACGCCACATTCGCAACGGTCCGTGGCGCGGATATCGGCGCAAATGATCTGCGACAAGCCAGGGCGAGAGAACTGCCTGTGGTATGAAGACCTGATCGACATATGCCGTGAGGCGGTGCCAACCGAAACCCAGGTGATGGTGAAACGCGAGGACGAGCAGGCGTTCGCGGAATTAAACGCTGCAAACCCGATCTTCGTCGAAGATGCGGCGCGGCTGTTTTACGAAGGATTGCAACTGGACCCCCGCATCGGTGATTTCCGCATCATCGCCAGCCATCARGAGAGTTTGCACAGCCATGACGCGGTGAGCATCCTGACCGAGGGCGAGACATTCGTGTCCGACAGTCTGGACCCGAAGCTGTTTAACACGCTGTTTCATGTGGGCTGATCCGGCACCGGTTAATCCCCGATGCTCCCCCCTGATTGCCAATACCGCTTGACAGATTCACCCGACCTCGCCAAGCCTTGGCGCTATGTTTGATCTGCGTCCTGTAGGATTTATCATTGGCCAGCTGATTGTTGCGCTCGGGGTCACGATGCTGATCCCGATGGCAACCGATATCATCTATCAGAACGGCCATTGGCAGGTGTTTCTAGAGAGCGCAATCATCTCTATTTTACTGGGCGGATTGGTCGGGCTGGCCACAGCCAATCGCAAAAAGAAAAACATCACCATTCAGCAGACGTTTTTGCTGACCACCGGCGTGTGGCTGGCGCTGCCTGTTTTCGGGGCTTTGCCGTTTATACTGGGGGAGCCCGACGCCCGCGTGGTCGATGCGTTTTTCGAGGCGATGTCGGCGCTGACCACCACGGGATCGACCGTGTTTAGCGGGCTGGATGAATTGCCCGAAGGCGTGCTGCTGTGGCGCTCAATGATGCAGTGGTTTGGCGGCATCGGGATCATTGTTGTGGCGATGGTGTTTTTGCCCGAGTTGCGCATCGGTGGCATGCAGATTTTCCGATCCGAGGGCTTCGATACGATGGGCAAAATCCTGCCCCGTGCGGCACAAATCTCAACACGTATTTCGGCGATTTACCTGACCCTGACGGGGATGTGTTTTCTGGCCTATCTGGCGACGGGCATGGGGGGGTTTGATGCGATCAACCACGCATTCACCACCATCGCAACCGGCGGGTTTTCCACCCATGACGCGTCCTTTGCGGTGTTTCAGGGCGGGGCGGAATATGTGGCGGCTGTGTTCATGATCTTGGCCAGTCTGCCGTTCGTGCGCTATGTGCAGATGATGGCCGGATCATCGCGCCCGCTGTTCAGCGACAGTCAGGTGCGGGCCTTCTTGTGGGTTCTGGTGGTCACCATTCTGATGATCACGTTTTACCGCATGGCGACGCATGGCGGAGCACTTGAGCCCGCGTTTCGCAAGGCGGTATTCAACGTCACCTCGATCGTCACCGGCACTGGATACGCCAGCGTGGATTACCAGCTGTGGGGGCCGTTCCCCGTGGTGCTGTTCTTTTTCCTCGGGCTGGTCGGGGGCTGCGCGGGATCGACTTGTTGTTCGGTGAAAATATTCCGCTATCAGCTGTTGTTCGCCTCGATCCGCGCCCAGATCGCCAAAATCCATTCGCCGCATGGCATGTTCACGCCGCGCTATGACGGGCGTCCTGTCAGCGATGACGTTATTTCATCAGTCATGGCGTTTTTCGTCATGTTTATCGTGACAATCGGCGTATTGGCGGTATTGCTGGGGGCGACGGGGCTGGATTTTGTCACTTCGGTATCGGGGGCGGCTACGGCGATTGCCAATATCGGTCCCGGGTTGGGCGATGTGATTGGGCCGTCGGGTAATTTTTCCTCGTTGAATGACACTGCAAAGTGGATGTTGGCGGCGRGGATGTTGATTGGGCGGCTGGAACTGTTGGTGGTGTTCACCATCCTGACCRTGAAATTCTGGAGAGGCTAATCTGATGAGCAAGCGACCATTAGGGGCAAACATTTCCCACATGCTAAAGGCGCGCGGGGTTGATGTGATCTTCGGTATTCCAGGGGTGCATAATGTCGAATTGTATCGCGGCATTGAAGAGGCCGGTATCAGCCATGTTCTGGCCCGTCACGRGCAGGGGGCGGGCTTCATGGCCGATGGCTATGCACGCGCCACGGGCAAGGTGGGGGTGGCCTATGTGATCACCGGCCCGGGTCTGTGCAACATCATGACGCCAATGGGGCAGGCCTATTCTGACAGCGTGTCGATGCTGGTGATTTCATCCTGCCTTGAAACCAAAGACACCGGCATGGGACGCGGGCGGCTGCATGAAATGCGCGACCAAGAGGCGGCGGCGGCCACGGTGTGTGACTGGTCTGTCACGGCCCCCGGTGCGGCTGCGGCCTATCGTCTGGTGGATAAGGCATTCGCGGAGTTTTCTGCTTGCCGTGCCCGTCCTAAACATATTCAGGTGCCGATTGATGTTTTGGGTGGCATGGCGATTGCGGCACCAGATCAGCCGATCTATCCGGCCAAACCGCTTGCCCGCCCCGAAGATGTGGCTGCTGCTGCAGAATGGCTGCTGGGCGCCCGTCGTCCGCTGTTTGTGTTTGGTGGCGGCGCGACAGCGGGGTTCGAGGCTGCACGCAAGCTGACCCGTTTGATGCGGGCCGCGACCATGTGCACCTATGCGGGGCGCGGCATTATCGCACCGGATTACCCGCTGAACTATGACGCGTGTCTGGCGCAAGCCGACAGCGTGGCAGAACTGGCCAAGGCCGATCTGGTGCTGTGCATCGGCACGGAATTGTCTGAAACGGATTTGTGGCGCGATCATCTGGGGTATACTGCCCCGATGATCCGCGTTGATCTGGACGCGCATTCACTGGCGGATGATCATGTGGCTGATCTGCCTATCATGGGCGATGCGGCGGCATTTTTGTCGGACCTGTGTGATCTGGTCGAGGGGCATAACGTCACCACCGACTGGACGGCGGACGAGGTATCGGCGGCCAAGTCTGCATGTCACGCCGTGACAGACGCGGCCCGCCAAGGCATCGCGCCGATCTGTGCGGCGATGGCCGAGGCGTTGCCAAAGGGCACGTTGTTCTATTCCGATATGACGCAGTTTGCCTATGTGTCCAAGGAACTGTATCCGCTGGATCGTCCGAACCTGTGGCATCACCCTTACGGGTTCGGCACGCTGGGCTACGGTCTGCCTGCGGCCATTGGCGGTAAAATCGGCCGCCCCAATACACCAGTTGTGGCGATTGCGGGGGATTACGGGTTCCACTATACGATGCAGGAGTTGGGTGTTGCGGTAGAGCTGGGGCTAAGTCTGCCAATAATCCTGTGGGACAACGGCAAGCTGAAGGAAATCGAGGACAGCATGGTGCGCAGCCAGATCGCGCCCAATGCGGTGGTGGCGAGAAACCCTGATTTCTGTGCGCTGGCGCTGGCATTCGGGGCCAATGCGGCGGCCCCTGATACATTGGCGGATTTCCAGCAGGCGCTGAAGGATGCACTGAAGGCGGATGGGCCGACGTTGATCTATGTGACGCCGCAGATCACCGACTGACGTTTCGGGGATTGTTTTCTTTGAAAGAAAACAGCCGAAATCTTTCAAAGATTTCGTTTGCGGCGTCTGACGCTGGCGCTGTTCCGTCTCCAATCGCAGACCAAGCGCAATAAAGATCGCGCCAAGGCTGCGAATTAGAGCAACAGCGTATAGTCACATGATGCAGCCCTAATTCCAGCAACTGACCAGCACCGTCATAGCGGTGCCGATGATGGTCAGATCCTCAGGCGCCATCGCGCCACCGGGTTGGGACGCCGAAATGGTCACACCGTTTTCGGCCAGTGCCGCGCCCATTGCCTCGGCGCTGATCGCAAAGCTGACTTCGTCCGGCAGACGCTGGCCGTTGACCTGTGTTTTGGGTAACAGCATTCCCAACACGCTGCCGGTCATGTCAAACACCGGTCCGCCCGCGTCACCATCCTGTGCATTCACCGCAAGGCGGCGCAATTCTGCTTCGCCTTTCAGCCCGCGAATATCGGCGAGTTTACCAAATGTCATGGTGGCTGCTCCGAGCGTGCCCTCGTAGGAATAGCCTGAAATGGCGACTTCGGCGTTGATCCGTGGAACTGTGGTGCGGAAGCTGGCGTGGCTGGAAGGCGAGAGGCTTTCCAGAGGTGTCAGCAGGGCAATGCCCAGTGCCTCATTGGCAAAGGTAACTTCGGCATCATAGGCGTCGTCCAGCGAAATGCGGCTGCAGTTTTGCACGGCCTCAAGCGTGGTTAAAACCCGCCCGCCCGCATCGACATAAAACCCCGTACGCGAAATCGTCGGTTTGCGAATTTCCAGACCCGCCATCAGATCAATCCGCTGATCCGGCGATGGGTCGCCCAGCGTTTCGTCAAGGGCTGTATCCCCGAACGGTTTGAAGCTGGCCCTCATTTCCTCGATCACCCGGCCACGGCGTTTTTCGYCGCCTGTGGGCCAGATCAGGGTGAAGCCCTTGACCATCCCGCCCTTGAGCGCCGCATAGGTGTAGGACTGGATGTTTTCATCCTGTCCGGTCAAAACGAAACTGTTGTCCCGCCGGTTGCGCTCGCCTTCAGTCGGCACAATCGCCAGCGTTTGCATGATGTCATAAAGGCCAAACAGCGTGGCCTGATCGCCGACCTGCGAAATCAGCAATACCCGCACACCGTTGTCCGTTTTGGAGCGGTAATGCACAAAAGGCGGCTCGTATTTTTCAAATTCAACCAATGCCGTTGGTATGTTGATCTCGATGCCCGCCGCCTGTTCGCGTACCGGCGCAAGGCCAAGGCCCGCGAGGATCGCGTTGTAGGCTGTGATCAATTCGCCACGTTGTTTGGTGGTCAGAATGCCGGTTTCCTCATAGCCCATTGAGGCTTGATAGGTGGCCATCGCGCCGCGTGTGCCACGCCCGAACGCCCCGTCGATGGTAGAGGTATAGAAGCCTTCCCATTGTAGCGCGACCTGTAGCAGCTTGCGCGCGTCGCGTGTCAGTTGGGCCTCGGCTTTGCGGGCCTCACGCGGGGTTTCGTCGCTGGCCGGTGGCGGTGGCGCAACCGCGGTCGTTTGGTCAGTGGCCTCGACAGGATCGGGTGCCGGTGCCTGATTGCGTGTGTCCGCGCCAATTGGCCAGAATTGCTGGCGAAACGCAGCGCCATCCACCACAAAGCTGTCGCGCGGGATCAGGTTCTCGCGGCGCAATTGCACGCGGTGGGCTTCGGCGCCGGCCTCGGTAAACGGCCCCAGCGCAATGGCATACCAGCCCGACCCGATGGAAAAGCCGTTCACGTTCTGGAACACACCGGCATAGGCGCGGGCGCGCTCGGAGCCTTCACGCAGGCTCGGTTGCGCCTCGATCTGGATCCACGATGATTGTTGTGCGTTGGCGGTGCCAGATAGGACCGCAAAAAATGCTAAAAATACCCAAATAAAAAACTGTCTCATAGTCCCCCTTGTTCGCACGAATGATCTGTTGTGCGATTCATTTTCCCTAGTTAACGACAACAGGCGTGGTTTGCACCCCATAATTACGTGTGTGCCCAATGGGTGGCATTGGTTCCTTGCGCCGGCTGTTTCATGTTAGCAAGCAGGGGAACCAAAGGACTGCTAGATGACTGACTCGCTTGACCCCGAAAACTGGACTGAAACCCGCGCTGTCGCGCATAAAATGCTGGAGGCGGCGCTGGACAAGATGGAGGGTGTTGCAAATGGCCCCGTCTGGCGGCCCTTGCCGGACGAGATGAAGTCAGGTTTGCGAACGCCCTTGCCACGGCAGGGGCTGGGGGCGGATGCGATGCAGCGACAGGTGCRCGCCTTGCTGCCCTATGGCGTCGGCAATACGCACCCGCGATTTTTTGGTTGGGTGCATGGGGCAGGATCCACCAGTGGGCTGATCGCCGATATTGCGGCGGCCGCGATGAACGCCAACCTGGGCGGGCGGGACCACGGCGCGATCTATGTGGAACAGCAGGTGGTCGCGTGGGTGCGCCAGATGTTCGGCTTTCCCGACGGGGCCAGCGGGTTGGTGGTCTCGGGCACCTCGATGGCAACGATCATTGCGCTAAAGGTGGCGCGGGATAAGGCGTTGGGCATTGCGACGCGCGGGGCGGGTGTAGGGGCGCATCGGCTGGTCGGCTATGCGTCCAGTCAGGCGCACAACTGCGTGGCTCGCGCCTTTGATTTGTTGGGGCTGGGGGTGGATGCATTGCGCAGCGTGCCGGTGAATGCGGCCTACGAAATGGATGTGGCGGTGCTAAAGGCGATGATAGCCGAGGATCGGGCGGCGGGCCGTGAACCATTCCTGATTGTCGGCACTGCGGGCAGCGTCAATGTCGGGGCGTTTGACGATCTGGATGCGCTGGCTGATTTGGCGGCSSSACAAGGGCTGTGGCTGCATGTGGACGGAGCCTTTGGCGCGGTGGGGGTGCTGTCAGATGTATTGCGGCCTCGTTTGGCAGGCATCCAGCGCGCGGATTCACTGGCGTTTGATTTCCACAAATGGCTGCATGTGAATTACGATGCGGGGTTCGTTCTGGTCCGCGATGGGGCGGCGCATCYGGCGTCGTTTTCCAGCCGTCCGGATTATTTGCAAGGGGCGACGCGCGGTTTGGCGGCGGGCAACCCGTGGCCGGTGGAATATGGGCCGGAACTGTCACGCGGGTTTCGAGCGCTAAAAATCTGGGCGCAGATTACGGAACACGGCACCGAGGCGCTGGGCGCGATGATTTCCAAGAACTGCGCACAGGCACAATTGTTGGCGGGGCTGGTCACGGCGCATCCTGACCTGACGTTGCAGGCTCCGGTGACCAGTTCTGTGGTTTGTTTCCGGTTTGGAAACAGTGATGCTATAAACGCCGAGATTGTTATGCAATTGCAGGAAAGTGGTGTGGCCGCGCCCTCGGTCACCACGCTGGACGGGCAGGTGGTGATCCGGGTGAATATCACCAATCACCGGACGCGGGATAGCGATATGGAGGTGTTGGTGGATGAGGTGGTGCGGGTTGGGGGCGGTATTTAGGAGAGCTTGACAATTCACTTAAGAGGCGTCATATATAACGCATCATAAATGAAGGAATATTTGAAATGTATAAACCAGAAAGATTCAGTTCTACATATGAACAGGAAAATGGCGAGGCTATCTGGGCTTTTCTGAATGAGGATACAAACATCATTCGAATGAAGACGGCATCGTATTTGTCACGTCCTGCGATAGAAGCGCTGTCACCCTATATATATGAAGCGTTTGGTGACTCGGTTACGGTGGATCGTATCAAACAAATGATGGGCCACATGGTGCGCCAAATAATGGAGCGCCACGGATACCGGCTTCAACAAGGGAATGTAAAAATCACTGCAAAAGGCAGCATTTTCTCCCGTGCTTCCAGATACGTGCATGCTGAAGGGGGTGTCTGATGTCAAAAAACAACAAACTGATCGCAATCATAAACAGTGAAACAGATCCTGAAAAACTACATAACTGGATAAGGAATGCCAGAAAACAACAAGCAGATGATGTTGAACAGGTCGCCATCCAGCGCTTGATTGAAATCAATGCACTTACCAATCATGACGATCCAAACGACCCGCTTGTGCTTGATTTCTGGAAAAGCATCACAGCACTGGAGTTTGCCCTATCGGACGAAAGAGGGAAAACCATAAGGTTGACCCGCACCCGTCAAAAAATTTCAAGGGTGGGCGTGAAGAAAACCTTGGAAGATTTGGCTGTGTCGGCAAAGGCATCTGATGGGTATTTCCTGCTTCGGGACCGTGGTATGCTCGATATGAGTGCTGAGGCTGTGGTGTTGCGGCATCCGGCGTTATTTGATGATGAGATTATTAAAGCTGCGCAATCTAGGTTGGATGCAAATAGCGATGATTAATAGGGGATGACAAATGTGGCCTATTACAGTGCCACATTTGCCCCATACACCCGTCGTTTTGCAAAATGACTTCCCTCAACTCCCCAATTGACCCCCCCCGCCACATTGCCTATTTGAAACCAACCCGTATTCCGACTGCATCAAGCCCGAGGCCTCAATGACCGATAAAACCGCCACCCCCCGCAGCTTTCAGGATATTATCCTGCGTCTTCAGGCCTATTGGGCGGCCAAGGGCTGTGCGATCCTGCAACCCTACGATATGGAGGTCGGGGCGGGCACGTTCCACCCTGCCACCACCCTGCGCAGCCTTGGCAGCAAGCCGTGGGCCGCCGCCTATGTGCAACCTTCGCGCCGCCCCACTGACGGGCGCTATGGCGAGAACCCGAACCGTTTGCAGCATTACTACCAGTTTCAAGTCCTGATCAAACCCTCACCGCCCAACCTTCAGGCGCTGTATCTGGGCAGCCTTCAGGCCATCGGCATCGACATGGACCTGCACGACATCCGCTTCGTCGAGGACGACTGGGAATCGCCGACACTGGGCGCTTGGGGTCTGGGCTGGGAGGTCTGGTGCGATGGTATGGAAGTCTCCCAGTTCACCTATTTCCAGCAGGTCGGCGGGCAGGATTGCCATCCGGTCTCGGGCGAGCTGACCTATGGGCTGGAACGGCTGGCGATGTATGTGCTGGGCATCGATCATGTGATGGACATGCCATATAACGCGCCTGACGCGACCATCCCGCTGAAATACGGCGATGTGTTCAAACAGACCGAACAGGAATATTCGCGCTGGAATTTTGATATCGCCAACACCGATGTGTTGTTGAAACAGTTCGAGGAGGCCGAGACCGCCTGCGCCGACATACTGGAGCACCCTTACGAGGACCCCAAAACYGGCAAGCGCATCGTGATGGTGCATCCGGCCTATGATCAGGCAATCAAGGCCAGCCACCTGTTCAATCTGCTGGATGCGCGCGGGGTGATTTCGGTGACCGAGCGCCAAGCCTATATTGGCCGTGTCCGTGCGCTGACCAAAAAATGCGCTGATGCTTTTGTTGAAACCGAAGCAGGGGGGTGGGTGCAATGAACGGTGGTAAACTGGTGGGGATCTGTATTTTGCTGGTTGCATTGATTGCGGGCGCGTCGCTTTATTACCTACAGGTCTATGCGTTTTACGACGAGATCAAGCAGGACACGGCGATGATCGAGCTGACCTCGATTGTCTCGGGGCAGCCCGAGGAAATCATCGCGGATGGTTTTGAGGGCATCGACAGTGAATCCTCCCCCATCCGCTTTCGTGGCTGTTTTACCACCCCGATGTCGCAATCCCTGCTGAGCGAAACCTATGTCTCCTACGATGCCGCCGTGCCGCTGATCGGGCCAAGCTGGTTTTCTTGTTTTGACGCCAAAGCGATCGGTGCTGATCTGGAAAGTGGCGACGCTCTGCCGTTCTTGTCGCAAGCCGACATTTCAAACGGTGTTGATCGTGTTGTGGCCGTTTACCCCGATGGGCGCGCCTACATCTGGCACCAACTTAATGATAAATTTGCGGAATAGAAATATGTCTGACCTGTTGATCGAACTGTTTAGCGAAGAAATTCCGGCCCGTATGCAGACGCGTGCGGCGGCCGATCTGAAACGTCTGGTGACGGATGGATTGGTCGAGGCGGGGCTGACCTATGCCTCGGCTGGTGCGTTCGCCACCCCACGGCGTTTGACCTTGTCGGTGGACGGGGTGTTGAGCGAAAGCCCAACCATCCGCGAGGAACGCAAAGGTCCGCGCGTGGATGCGCCSGATAAGGCGATCGAGGGGTTCTTGCGCGGGGCAGGTGTGAGCCGCGATCAGCTGGAAGTGCGTGACGAGAAAAAGGGGCAGGTTTACTTTGCGTTGATCGAGAAGCAGGGCCGTCCGGCAGCTGACATCATCGCACAAGTTCTGGAAACCACCATCCGTAATTTCCCGTGGCCCAAATCCATGCGCTGGGGGGCTGGCACTTTACGTTGGGTGCGCCCGCTGCATTCGATCCTGTGTGTGCTGAGTGACGAGACTGGCGCCACGGTGGTGCCGCTCGACATTGACGGGATCAAATCGGGCGACAGCACCGAAGGGCATCGGTTTATGGGAACGGACCGGTTTAGCGTCGCGTCGTTTGATGATTACGCGAATAAACTGAAAGCCGCCCATGTGATTTTGAATGCCGAGGAGCGCGCCGAGCACATCTGGGCCGACGCCACCAATCAGGCGTTCGCGCAGGGGTTGGAAGTGGTCGAGGACCGCGCGTTGCTTTCGGAAGTCGCCGGACTGGTCGAATGGCCCGTCGTGTTGATGGGCGATATTGCCGAAGACTTCATGGGGCTGCCTGCCGAGGTGCTGCAAACCTCGATGCGCGAACACCAGAAGTTTTTCAGCGTGAGAAACCCGAAAACCGACCGGATTGAAAAGTTCATCACGGTGGCTAATCGTGAAACGGCWGAYSRYGGYRMRACYATYYTKKCKGGSAACCARAAGGTGCTGTTTGCGCGGCTGTCTGACGCTAAATTCTTYTGGSARAACGACCTGCGGGTGYCGCTGKCSGATATGRSSGCGAARCTKGMMAAYGTSACCTTYCAYAAYAAGCTSGGCACACAGGCCGAACGGGTGGACCGCATCGCAGCCTTGGCCGCCGAAATCGCGCCAATGGTCGGGGCGGACGGCGCACTTGCCAAACAGGCCGCCGAAATCTGCAAGGCCGATTTGTCCAGCGAAATGGTCTACGAGTTCCCAGAACTGCAAGGGCTGATGGGCCGCTACTACGCGCAAGCTGCGGGTTTGCCGCAAGAGGTCGCCAACGCTTGCGAGCAACACTACTCGCCGCTTGGCCCCTCGGACGAAGTGCCGAATGAACCCGTCTCCGTCACCGTAGCGCTGGCCGACAAGATTGACACGCTGACAGGGTTCTGGGCGATTGACGAGAAACCAACGGGGTCAAAAGATCCGTTTGCGCTGCGCCGCGCCGCGCTGGGGGTTATTCGGTTGGTGTTGGAGAATGAGGTGCGGATGAAACTGCGCGAGGTATTTCCAGGGACATTTCGTAGAATTGAGGCAAGTATATTACTTTGGCATTGTGAAGATATATTCGTAAGTTCAGATGACCCCGAGTCGGCTAGCCCTTTGCTTTATTCCTACGACAGTTGGAAGGCTGAGGAGCCTCTTGCATCCATTGCTTTAGTTATATCTATCGACGATTTGTCTCCAGATGAAAGACTGGCAGCATCTGAGAAACTACGCCAAACAGTATTGGCCCGTCATCCGAAAGAGGTGGCAAGCCTCCTCACCTTCTTCCACGACCGCCTCAAGGTCTACCTGCGCGACAAAGGCATCACCCACGACGTGATCGACGCCTGTCTTGCCATGCCGACCAACGACGATCTGACCCTGCTGGTCAAACGGGCCGAAGCCCTGCAAGCCTTCCTGAAAACCGATGATGGCGAGAACCTGTTGCAGGGCTATAAACGCGCCTCCAACATCCTGACGGCCGAGGAAAAGAAAGACGGCGTGGAGTATTCATACGGGGCCGACATCAAATTCGCCGAGGTCGATGAGGAACGCGCCCTGTTCAAAGCACTTGAGCAAGCCGAAGCCACCATCACCCCTGCACTCAAATCGGAGGATTTTGCCGCCGCTATGTCCGCCATGGCCACCCTGCGTGCCCCCATTGATGCCTTTTTCGATAAGGTCCAGGTCAACACCGACAACACCACCGTGCGGCGCAACCGGCTGAACCTGCTGTCACAAATCCGCAAAACCTGCTCCTCTGTGGCTGACCTATCCTTAATCGAAGGTTAACGCGCCCCTTCCAGATGGTAAAAATATCCCCGCCGGAGGCATAGAATCTTTTTGCCACGCCCCTCACAACCGCTATGCTGTCCATAGCGAGGAAAGGCACCACCGTGCAAAAGCAAACCAACATCCCGGGGTTCACCGAAATCACCCAAACCGCACCGATCTCGGGTGACACCCACGGCGGGCGGGCGAAATGCCTGCAACGGCTGATCCGGCTGGGTATGCCGGTGCCCAAAACCCTTGCCCTGTCGTKYRAKMMRRTSCACSSSSWTKYKKYSSRYNATCWSRYNCAASAMWGNTKCGMYGMYYGNACMGYKTCCSYANTGMWMYRRTMTCGGTGCGGCCCAGTTCCGAAGACCCCGACTGGGGTGGCCCGGGTGCGACCCTGAACATCGGCATGAATGATTCGCGCCACAAGGACCTAACCAAATCCCTTGGTGAAGCGGCTGCAAACGCGCTCTATTTGCGCTTTATTCAGTCATTTGCTGTGCATGTGGCCCGCCTCGATCCCGATATGTTTGATCTGCCGGATAAACCCACCGCGAAAACCGTCGTAAAGATGTTGCGCGCTTACGAGTTGGAAACGGACGAAGGCTTCCCCCAAGAGCCCGCGGTTCAACTGTCCGCCGTGCTGCGCTCGATGGCGCGCGCGTGGGAGGGCACAACTGCCCGCCTTTTGCGACAAGCCAAGGGCGCACCTGCGGACGCGGGGCTGGGTCTGGTCGTGCAGGAAATGGCGCTGGGCATCGGCAAGGGCGAATGTGGATCGGGTGTGATCCAGTTTGTTGACAGGTTAACGGGGGTGCCCCAGATCAAGGGTCGCTATCTTAGCCAAAGTCAGGGGCGTGATGCGTTGATGGGGGCACAGGGGGCAATATACCTGACCCATGATGATCGCGGACCCTCGCTCGAGGATATCTGCCCCGATTGTTTTACAGCGCTAAAGAAATACGGCGATATCAGCCGCCAACGTTTGCGCGAAGAGATGCAGATCGAATTCACCATCACCAACGGCGCGCTCAGCATCCTTGATGCTGTGCGTATCCCGCGCCGGTCCCGCGCAGCGGTGCGCATTGCCGTGGCGCTGGCCAAAGATGGCGTTATCAGCCGCGATGAGGCCTTGATGCGGATCGAGCCACGGGCGCTGACCGAATTGCTGCACCCGCAGATCGACCCTGACGGGCAGCGAGACATGTTCCAGCAAGGCATTGCCGCCAGCCCCGGGGCTGCCAGCGGGCGCATCGTGTTCACAGCCAACGAGGCACAGGCGAGTGCGGCGCGGGGCGAGGCCTGTATTCTGGTGCGCCGCGAAACCACGCCCGAAGATGTCCGCGGCATGCACGCGGCGGCGGCCGTGTTGACCGTCAAGGGTGGCATGACCAGCCACGCCGCAGTGATCGCGCGGGGGCTTGGACTGCCCTGTGTGGTTGGCGCGATGGGAATGGAGCTTGATTCCCGCGAGAAAACGATTGTGGGCGAGGATGGCCGCATCTTTACTGAGGGCGATACCATCACCATTGATGGATCCTCAGGCCAGGCGCTGGCCGGGGTGTGTGCAATGCTGGAACCTGTGCTGGATGGTGCCTTTACCACCTTACTGGAGTGGGCTGGCGAGGCTTGCGACATCGACATCCGTGCAAACGCCGACACCCCGGCTGACGCCCGTATTGCCCGTAAATTCGACGCGCAGGGTATTGGCCTGTGCCGCACCGAGCATATGTTCTTTGAWSAKGAACGKMTKWYRGYSATGCGYGARATGATYKTKGCCGACACCGCCGAGGACCGCGCCGAGGCGCTGGAGCAGTTATTGCCAATGCAACGCGAGGATTTTGTTGATCTGTTCGGGATCATGCAGGGGAARCCCGTGTGTATCCGGCTGCTGGACCCGCCGCTGCATGAATTCCTGCCCTCTAACCGCGAAGGTCAGCGTGCATTGGCCGAGGCGYTGRAYTTRSCSSTRWSKGAYGTRACSCGSCGKGTSGACGCGMTGMGCGAATAYAACCCGATGCTGGGKMTGCGCGGTGTSCGGCTKGGSRTCACKGTGCCSGARATWTACGAYATGCAGGCCCGKGCGATYTTYGAGGCSRCGWTMRARGCSAGCACSMMRGAMMMYCCSGTGGTGCCSGAAATCATGATCCCGCTGGTCAGTGCCGCACATGAGGTCGAACTGGTGAAATCCCGGGTGGATGCGGTGGCGACTGCGGTGCGGATCGAGCGGGGGCAGGATTTTGATTATCACCTTGGCGTGATGGTTGAAACCCCGCGCGCCGCCCTTCGTGCCGGTGACATCGCCCAAAACGCGGCTTTTCTTAGTTTTGGCACCAACGATTTGACCCAGATGACCTATGGTCTGTCACGCGATGATGCGGGGCGGTTTATGTCGGATTATGTAAAGCTGGGTGTCTTCCCCGAAGACCCGTTTCATGTGCTGGACACCGAAGGCGTGGGCGAATTGTTGCTGATAGGTGCAGAACGCGGCCGAACCGCCCGTAAAGACGTGGTTTTATCGATTTGCGGCGAACATGGTGGCAATCCCGAATCAATCGCATTTTGTCGCAATGCCGGATTTGACTATGTTTCCTGTTCGCCATTTCGCGTGCCGGTTGCACGTTTGGCTGCGGCCCAATTGGCGATTGGTGATAAGAAGAATTAAATATAATTCAATTAAAACAATAGGTAATGTGGAGTTAAGCATGTAAAGATATCATGTCTGATTTGGAAACAATCCGCTGCAACAGCTCAATCTGTTGCTGATTTATCACACAGGCTAGACTCTAGCGTACCGGTGCGCTATCTAGGCCATTGGTCGCAGCCTGGGGGCTCGGTCTCTGTGTAAACAGAATGATGTGAGAATGTTATGCGATCTAGTCTAATTCGGTTCCGGACGTTGGTTCGGGTATGTGTGTTTGCTGTTGCGAGCACCACAGGTGTGGCTCATGCCGATGTCACGCTCAGCACGTCTTCGGACCCGACAGTGCGGCTGGAAAGCGCGCTTGGCAACCGGCTGACCCGTCTGCTTGGCCAAGAGCGCCGCGCCATTGGCAAGGTTAGTGTCGCACGCATCCGCACTATAACATCAGCCCCGACAGTCAGCTTGCGTCCCGTTGAACGGGGTGAAAACCGCACTATCCCATCAATCAGCTATACCCGAAAATGGGTGGCTAGCCAACCAACTGCAACCGGCGGGGCCGATTGGCTGTGCCTGTCCGAGGCCTTGTATTTCGAGGCCCGCGGCGAGAGCGTAAAAGGCCAGTTTGCTGTGGCCGAAGTCATCCTGAACCGGGTGAAATCCCGCAAGTTTCCAAATACCGTCTGTGGCGTGGTCAATCAAGGCACCGGCAAGCGGAACCGGTGCCAGTTTTCATACACGTGCGATGGTAACCCCGAAACTGTGCATGAACCCGACGCTTATCGCAATGTCGCCAAGATTGCCCGCGCCCTGCTGGACGGAGCACCTCGCAATCTGACGGTGGGGGCCACTTATTACCATACCAATGCGGTTCGTCCGCGCTGGTCACGGGTCTTCACTCGGACCGCCAGCATTGGTGTGCATTACTTTTATCGCTAGTCACGTTGCTTTTGTAGCGATAGACAGGCCGTGCTTTTGACAGCGTAGCCTGATGGTAGAATGCCAATGACAAACGACACAAAATTTGCCTTTGAACACCCCGAAGCACGGGCGAAAGCCACGGCAGGCCGCGGGTTTAATGATCGTATTTCCCTGCGCGATCACATCACAGAAGTCGAAATCGGCGCCTTTCAGGTCGAACGCGGCACAACCCAGCGTTTGCAATTCGACGTTGTGGTCGAGGTGGGCGCGGCTACTGCGCCGCTGGATGACGATGTCGACCGCATCCTGTCCTATGACACGTTGGCCGAGGCGATTGCGCATGAATTGGCGGCAGAACGCCTGAACCTGCTGGAAACGCTGGCCGACCGCGTGGCGGCGCGTATTTTACATGAACCACAAGCGATGCGGGTGTTCGTGCGGATCCAGAAGCTGGATCGCGGCCCTGCTGCTTTGGGCGTGGAAATTATGCGCAGCCGTGACGGGGATATGGGCGGTACGGTTGATGAGGCCCCGCTACATCCGGTCATTGTCTATATGGAGAATGCAGCGATTACCGGTGCGGCGTTGGCCCGCTGGATTGATCAGCTTGAGCGGCTGGATGCCCCCGTGATCCTGTGCGTTGGTCTGCCGGATGCCGCGCCGCCTCAAACCGGACATGCCCCGACCCAGCGCCGTATTGATCTGCTGGAAATTGAACAAAACGCATGGATACTGGCCAGTCGGGATCCGCGCTGTGTGGTGGTCGACAGCCGGACCGAGCTGGATTGGGCGATGAAACAGGGCAAGCTGAGTGTCTGGGCGCCGTCACGCATCGTGCTGGATGCGCATGATGGGCCTGCGGCAGGTGCGGACGGTTTGGCGTTGGCCAAATGGCTGGGCGAGATGCTAGAGGCCGACCGTTTGGTTGTGATTGGGGCGACTGGCAAGGATGCTTTTGCCCCTGACGCGCCGGAAACGTTTGAATGACACAGTATTTCCGCCCGATCCCGATGCAAGAGCGCCTGCGCCCCGCCAATTCCCGCTGGATTGCGCGCGGTTGGTGCTGGTTTGATCGGGCCGTGCGCATTTCGCGCGGTGGTGGGCGGGAATTGGTCGGGATGGGCGATATTCCGGCAGATGTGCTCAAACGGATATGCGCCCCGCGTGCGCCGATTGCCGGCCTGTCCTTTGACACCCCGCGGATCATGGGCATCCTGAACGTAACGCCGGACAGCTTTTCGGATGGTGGCAAGTTTATAGCACCCGATGCGGCCCTGAAACATGCCCGTGATATGGTGGCTGATGGGGCTGATATTCTGGATATTGGCGGCGAATCCACCCGCCCGGGGGCGGATATTGTGCCGGTGGATGTTGAAATTTCCCGCACAGCGCCGGTGATTTCAGCCATCTGTGCCGAGCTGAAAACGCCTGTATCGATTGACACCCGCAAGGCCGACGTGGCGCGGGCGGCGATTACGGCGGGGGCCAGTTTGATCAACGATGTGGCCGCTTTTACCTATGATCCGTCGCTGGCAGAACTGGCCGCCAGCACCGATACCTCTGTTTGCCTGATGCATGCGCAGGGCGTGCCGAAAACCATGCAGGATGCACCCGATTATGCGGATGTGCTGCTGGATGTGTATGATTTTCTGGAAGAGCGTATTCAGGTGGCGATCACCGCAGGAATTCCCCGCACCAGTATTATGATTGACCCCGGTATCGGGTTTGGCAAATTACCTGAGCATAATCTGGCAATACTGCGTAATATCAGCCTGTTTCATGCCTTGGGCTGCCCTATTTTGCTGGGTGCATCACGCAAAACATTCATTGGTGACATCACGGGTGCAAATTCGGCGGAAGACCGCACGTTTGGGTCGGTTTCTGTGGCGCAGATGGCAATCGCGCAGGGTGTTCAGATACTACGGGTCCATGATATAAGGGCGACGAAACAGGCACTGGCCATGCATATGGCCGTAACAAAAGCAGAATGAGGGCGCAGATGAGCGGGAAATTATTTGGCACCGACGGGGTGCGTGGACGCGCCAATACATATCCAATGACGGCCGATATGGCGCTGAAACTGGGGGCGGCAGCAGGGCGTTATTTTCGCACTGACGGGATGAACCGCCACCGTGTGGTGATTGGCAAAGACACCCGTTTGTCGGGCTATATGTTGGAAAACGCGCTGATCGCCGGACTGAACAGCACAGGCATGAATGTGCTGCGGCTGGGGCCGGTTCCGACCCCGGCGGTTGGTTATCTGACCCGTAGTATGCGCGCCGATCTGGGGATTATGATTTCCGCCAGCCACAACCCGCATTATGATAACGGCATCAAGTTTTTCGGCCCCGACGGGTTTAAGCTGTCGGACGAGGCGCAGGACGAGATCGAGCGGATGCTTAAGRATAATATCGAGCCGGTTCAGCCGCAAAACATTGGCCGCACCAAGCATATTGATGATGGCGTGGGGCGCTATGTGGAATACGCGAAAACGACGTTTTCAGGCAACGGCGGTCTTGCCGGACTTAAGGTCGTTGTTGATTGCGCCAATGGCGCGGCTTATCGTGCGGCACCAGAGGTTCTATGGGAATTAGGGGCCGATGTTATTCCGATTGGTGTGTCACCTAACGGCTTCAACATAAATGAAAACTGTGGCTCGACCCATCCGCAAACAGCTGCCGAAGCTGTGGTGCAACATGGCGCGGATGTGGGCATTTGCCTGGATGGCGATGCGGACCGCGTGATGATTATCGACGAGAACGGCAAGGTGGCGGATGGCGATCAGTTGATGGCGCTGATCGCCACGCGTTGGGCGAAAAACGGCATGCTGCGTGGTGGCACTCTGGTGGCGACGGTGATGTCGAACCTTGGTCTGGAGCGGTATTTGCAGGGGCAGGGGTTGAACCTGCATCGGACCAATGTTGGCGACCGCTATGTGGTCGAGGCGATGCGCGCCAACGACTGGAATTTGGGTGGCGAGCAATCCGGCCATAYCGTGATGACCGATTATGCCACCACCGGCGACGGGTTGATTGCGGGCTTGCAGTTTTTGGCGGCGATGGTGGAAACCGGCAAACCGGCCAGCGCCTTGACCCACAGTTTTGAAACAGTGCCGCAGAAATTATCGAACGTGCGTTACGCGGCGGATAAGGCCCCGCTGGACGCGACCAGCGTCAAGGCGGCAATCGTGGATGGCGAAGAGCGTTTGAATTCAAACGGTCGGTTGTTAATTCGCAAGTCCGGCACTGAACCATTGATCCGCGTGATGGGTGAATGCGAGGATCAGGCGCTACTGGATGCGGTAATCGGCGATATTGTTGCGGCGGTTGAAGCCGTAGTTTAGAGCGCAACCAATCTAATCAAAAACAAGTGTGCGCCCGGCAACCCGAGGCAGCGTTAACGTAAGTCGATGCGTTCGGGTTGCCGGGCGCACACATTTGGATTGGTTTTGCTCTAGGCGCGTTTCCAGCGCTGGTTCACGGCAAGCCCCAACATGATCAACCCCAGTGCAACAAAGGTGCGGGCGGGCAGGACTTCGGACAAGAACAATGCCCCGAAAGCCACCGACCAGATCGGCACTTGGTAATTCACCAGTGACAGAAATGACGGACCTGCGCTGCGGATCACCGAGACCAGTAACAGGTTGGCAACGGCGGTGGGTATTACACCCAGAAAAATGATGGCGATCAATGGCTTGGTGGGGAATTCGTTTGGCACACCTTCCAGAGCAAAGGCCGCAGGTACAATGATAATTGCAGCCAGCATTGTAGCCGCAGCGGCGAATGCGAAGGGGTCAACTTTGGGCGAAAGTTTGGTGATGATCCCGCCAAATGCGTAACAGGCCGCCGCGCCAAAACAGGCCAAGCGGGCCAATGGCTCCAGCCCCAAACCGCTGCTTTTGAACGCATCCAGCCCGATCAACACAATGACACCGGCAAAGCCGATGATGAACCCCAGCGCTTTGCGCGGTGTCAACTGTTCGCCCGGGATCAGGAAGTGCGCCAATGGCAGCACCAGCAAGGGTACTGCCGCCATTGTCACACCTGCAAATCCCGAAGCGACGTAATGCTGCCCCCAACTAAGCAGGRAAAWCGGCAACGCCATCGACAAAACGCCAAATCCAAAGGCCGCGAGCCAGACCTTGCGCCCGTCGGTGCCTGTTATGCTGGGCAGGGACAGGCCCATGAGGCGCAGCAATACCAGCAAGATCACCGCCCCGATTACAATGCGCGCGGCCGCCACTGTGATCGGGCCAAATCCGGCAATTGCGATGGTCACGGCCATAAAGGACGATCCCCAGATCATTCCTAATACGCCAATGCGCAGCCAGTTTATCAGCCCTGCTTCCATGTCTAGGCCTCTCCCCGAATATTGTTTTCTTTCAAAGAAAACAGGCTGAAATCTTTCAAAGATTTCAATGGCACGGTTGTCGAATAAAAAGGCGCCCCGAGGGTTCAGGGCGCCTTTGGTAACGGTATGAAAAGACGCTTAGTTCTTTTCTTTGTCAACCATTTTACCAGCCGAAATCCACGGCATCATGTCGCGCAGTTTTTCACCGATTTGTTCGATCTGGTGCTCGTCGTTCAAGCGACGTGTGGCTTTGAACGAGGGCTGGCCAACAGAATTTTCCAGCATGAAGTCCCGCACGAATTTACCGTTCTGGATGTCGGTCAGAACCGCTTTCATCCGTGCTTTGGTCTCGTCGTATGGCAGGATACGCGGACCCGAGACATATTCGCCATATTCGGCTGTGTTGCTGATCGAATAGTTCATGTTGGCGATGCCGCCTTCATAGATCAGATCAACGATCAGTTTGACCTCGTGCAGGCACTCGAAATAGGCCATTTCAGGCGCGTATCCGGCCTCGACCAGAGTCTCGAAGCCCATGCGGATCAACTCGACCAGACCGCCACACAGAACCGCTTGCTCGCCAAACAGATCGGTTTCGCATTCTTCGCGGAAGTTGGTTTCGATGATGCCGGAGCGTCCACCACCGATGGCTGAACAGTATGACAGGCCGATTTCCAGCGCTTTGCCGGAGGCGTCCTGATCGACAGCCACAAGACACGGCACGCCGCCACCTTTGGTGTATTCGCCGCGCACGGTGTGGCCGGGGCCTTTGGGGGCCATCATGATCACGTCGAATTCCGGTTTGGCATCAATCAGGCCAAAGTGGATGTTCAGCCCGTGGGCAAATGCAATCGCGGCACCATCGCGCAGGTTATCGCGCACGTATTTGTTGTAGGTCTCGGCCTGCAACTCGTCAGGCATGGTGAACATGATCAGGTCACACCATGCGGCGGCCTCGGCAATGCCCATAACCTTCAGGCCTTCGCCCTCGGCCTTGGCGGCAGAGGCCGAGCCTTTGCGCAGGGCGACAACGACGTTTTNGGCACCGGAATCGCGCAGATTCAGCGCGTGGGCGTGGCCCTGCGAGCCATAGCCCAGAATGGCCACTTTCATGTCTTTGATCAGGTTAACATCGCAATCACGGTCATAATATACGCGCATTTTGGCAGTCCTTTTGTTGGGTAGGGTTGAATTGTGGTTGTGATAACAGGATTTTGTTGAATGGAGTAATTGAATACACTTAAATTTGCCGTTACTAGGGAGTAACTATTCTAGATATGGATAAAATAGAGGTAATTCATGCTTGATGATACGGATCGCCGTATTCTGCGCAACATGCAGGCCGAACCGGACTTGAGCACCGCCGATCTGGCGGGCCGCGCCGGAGTGACTCCGGCTGTTTGCTGGCGGCGGCTGGAAAAAATGCGCGAGAGCGGGGTGCTGATCGGGCAAGAGGCGGTGATTGACTGGCGGGTTTTGGGCTATGAGGTCGAGGTGTCGCTGCGCTTTACTCTGGATAAAACCCAGCGCAATGCTTTTGACGAATTTCTGGTAGCGGCGCGCGACGTGCCCGAGGTGATCGAAATCCAGACATTCCTTGGCCGTGTTGACGTGCGCCTGAACGTGCTGGCCCGCGACATGGCGCATTATCAGGAGCTATACCGCTCCCGCATCCTGACCCTGCCGCACATCAACGACATCGAGGCCTTGATGCACATCGCCACCATCAAATCAGGCGAGGGGCTGCCGTTATGAATCTGGATGAAATTGATCGCAAACTGCTGCGCGCCCTCTCAAAGGATGCCACCATCAGTGCCGGAGCTTTGGGGCGGCGGGTTGACCTGAGCCAGCCTGCGGCGTGGCGGCGGGTCAAGCGGCTGCATGATGCAGGCGTGATTAAAGGGCGGCGCATAGTGCTGAATGCGCAAGCCGTCGGTTTTGGCGTGACGGTATTTCTGGGGGTCAAACTGGCCACCAAGGGCCGGGTGTCGCTGGAGGATTTCGAGCGCGCGGTGACGGCCATTCCCGAGGTGCAATCGGTGCAGCATGTGTTGGGTATGTATGACTACCGTTTGCGGGTGGTGGCGCGTGACATTTCCGATTTTGAGCGGGTGTTGCGCCGCCGGATTATGACGCTGCCCGGTGTGGGAGATGTGGAAGCAAATGTGCTGTTGAGCGAGGAGCGCCGCCCGGGGCCGCTGGGGTAGGAAGGTGACTTCGCTCGGCKGAATATCTAAGTGTCTGAACCAAAACCGGTTGAGTGGTTTCAGCACGTTGTGATTCAATTGGGTTGATAAGATTAAAAGGAGATCATAATGGCCCGGACTGAAATCACTCGTCCTGAATATGAACGGAAATCCGGGCGCTATGCCAGCGATGTAACAGATCAGGAATGGCAATTGATCGCACCCGAACTGGACAATCCAGATTGTTAAACGCTCGGACAAGGCAGAAGGTTTCGAGGTTATCCCCCGAAGGTGGGTTGTTGAACGCACCTTCGTATGGCTGAACCGATGCTGCCGATTGGCCAAAGGCCGGGAAAAATCCATCGTGAGCGCCGAAGCGTGGATATTCATCGCACACATCAGAACTCTAACGCGCAGGATCGCAACCCGTTGCARTCATGCGTAGAGATTTGAATCAGATACTAAGGCTAAAACTTAAAATATCTGGGCCGTATAGGCCGTGCCGGTTCGATCCCGGACGCGGGTCCCACATGACGATCCGGCTATGCGAAACAGCCTGAAATCCATGGCGAAATCTATTGACTCAAGTCAATGCGCGAATTGCAGTTTTGCGCTATAACAATGCCACGCCATACATGACAGGAGACGCGCAATGACAACACCCGCCCAACCCGAATCCAATGCTGCTACCAAACCGGAAAATGCAGCCCCAAAACCATCTGCCGCCAGCGCCAAAGTGACGGCACCCCCCCCCTCGGCATTCCCCAGTGTGACGCCGGATAAAATCCGCCAAGCTTTTGAAACCGGAGAATACCCATATGATGTTAAAATGGGTAAAAAGGAATACGAGGCCACCAAGGCCCAGTTGCAGGCCGAGTTGCTGAAGGTGCAGAAATGGGTGAGCGAGACGGGCCAGAAATTCGTGATGCTGTTTGAGGGCCGTGATGCGGCCGGCAAGGGCGGCACGATCAAGCGGTTCATGGAGCATTTGAACCCGCGCGAGGCCCGTGTGGTGGCCCTGAACAAACCCACCGACGAGGAGCGCGGCCAGTGGTATTACCAGCGCTATATCCGGCACCTGCCGACCAATGGCGARATGGTTTTCTATGACCGATCATGGTATAATCGGGCGGGTGTCGAGCGGGTGATGGGTTTTTGTTCGCCATCCGAATATCTGGAATTCATGCGTCAAACCCCCGATATGGAGCGGATGATGGTGCGCTCGGGTATTCGGATGTATAAATACTGGTTTTCAGTCACCCGCGAGGAACAAAAGCGGCGTTTTGACAGCCGCAAGGATGACCCGTTGAAGCGCTGGAAGCTATCGCCGGTCGATCTGGCGTCGCTGTCAAAATGGGATGATTATACCGAGGCCAAAGAGGCGATGTTCTTTTACACCGACACGGCGGACGCACCATGGACAATCATAAAATCGAACGACAAGAAACGGGCGCGGATCAATACGATGAAGCATTTCCTGTCGACAATTGAATATCCCGACAAGGATTATGATGTTGTGGGTCAGCCTGATCCGCTGATTGTCGGGCGGGCCAGCCATGTGGTGCATGGGTCGGACCATATTCTGGGCGCGTCGCTGCATCCGGACCAGCGCAAAGGGTAACCAAATTTTGAGGTGATACCTCTGGTATTACCCCGCGCCTTGCCTGTTTAATGGGGGAAAGCGCGGGGTGTTTTTTGGTGAATCCAATCTATTCGGGTTCATCCAGCAACCGGGTGAATACATCGGCTTAACTAGATTGGATGCGCCGAGATGTGGAATGAACGGTATTCAAGGGCGGGCTATTTGTTTGGCACCGAGCCTGCGCAGTTTCTGGTCGAGCATCAGGCCTACCTGACGGCGGGTGCCAAGGTGTTGGCGGTGGCCGATGGCGAGGGGCGCAACTCGGTCTTTATGGCTAAGCAGGGGCTGGATGTGGTGGCGATGGATGGCTCCTATATTGCGGTAGAAAAGGCCCGTGCGCTGGCGATGGCGCGGGAAGTCAAGGTCGACTTTAACGAGGCTGATATTGCCCATTGGGATTGGGCCGAGGATCAGTATGATCTGGTGGTGGCGGTGTTCATCCAGTTTGTCGGACCCGAGCAGCGTGACCAGATATTAGCAGGCATGAAGCGCACGCTAAAGCCGGGTGGGGTGTTGATGCTGCACGGCTATACGCCCGAGCAGATTGAGCTGGGCACGGGTGGTCCGCCCCATGCCGAAAACATGTATACGGACGACATGCTGGCGCAGGCGTTTGCTGATTTCGAGGTGCTGGAATTACGCAGCTACACGCGGCATGTGGACGAGGGTGAGGGGCATTCCGGCACCTCGGCGCTGATTGATCTGGTGGCCAGGAAGCCTGCAGAGGGTGTGGGTTGAGCGAGGGTAGATGTCGGCTTTGAGCCTTTTCTGTTGAAAAACCCTTCTTGATTTGGGCGCGTTTGACTGATTCAATTTCCTTACTGATTTGGAGGGTTGATCGCGATGTCGGGACCAAAGCAAGAAGCACAAAGCGCTCTATTTCATCGTAAGCGTCCGTTGCCTACGTCTCTGGGCTATAATTCCACGGCATCAGCTCGTCTAGCCTGTTGATTTTGTGGTCAGCGATACGTTCCGGAACCCACGTGAGCCACGCCTGCGGATCGACCTTGTTCAGCTTGGCGGTTTCAATCAGGGTGAAGGCAATGGCCATGGAATTTCCACCCCGTTGTGAGCCTGTGAACATCCAGTTTTTACGCCCGTTACCCGTGCCCTGAGGTGCCCCTCTTCCTAGACGCCTTGCTGTTTCCACTTTTGATGATCCTGCCTGCGCTCATGCGATTTCCGTATTTTCCGCTCTGGCGCGGCCAAGCGGGGAAGGTTTTCAGCCACTAGCCCAGACCGGGTTGGACCAAGCTCGTTTACCTGCGCGATCCACAACGGTGACGCGCAGCCACGGTGAATCGGACAGACGCTCGCGCGACAGGTTCCCCGTGGTCATTGACACGCCATGCAGTGTCGCGGTGCCTGTGCCCTTGCCTTGGACAATGATCGTAACACAGGACGAGCAGTCCACCTGGATCTTATCATCAAGAATGCGGATATCGTGGATTTGCGGGCCCTGGCTGGAGTAATATTCTCCGGCTTTCAACGCGGCCAACAGCGCCTCTGGAGTGTTTTCGAGCGCCTTGACCATCACCCAGCCGCCGAAATGGTCCGGCGTGTTGAAATGGGCATCATCGGTGGCGATCAGGTTCACTTTGCGGCCCTGGTCCAAAAGATGGTCCAGAACCATCAGGCTTTCGCCGCGATCATTATCAATGGCGCAGCCGTGATTGTAAATCTCAACCGCATGGGCTGCGGTGATGGATTGGGCATCGGCCTCGGTCATGCGCGACCAGTGCGGGTGTGCAATGGCCACGAATGCTCCCGCGTCGCGCGCCCGCCGGGCAATACTGGCGCCCGTTTCCGAGCCATCGACAGATATGAAATCAGGGGCATCCGGCGGGTTGAAATCCGCAGGAAGGCCGATCGCCAGAAGATGCCAGATAAGGCCGTTTCCCATAGCGCCAGTATGCAGCTCGGCACCCAGAATAGTGGTAAAGCCATCGTTGCGGTAATTGGATGTATCGGTGATTGGATAATCGAACAGCCCGACGAAATGATCGGTCAGAGCGATGAAATCATACCCCTCGGCGTGGTAGCGCCGGCAAACCTCTTGAGGGTCCAGAACCCCGTCCGAACGGATCGAATGGGTGTGCATGTTGCCGCGATGGAATTTGCCCGCGGCGGTGAAAAAATGTGTTGGCATGGTGGGGGGCTTTCGATCTGACGTAGCGGTGTCGTCGGTTTCAGTGGGTTTGCCAAGCGCCTCGGCGTGGTGGCATGCGACCATATGATTTTCATTGATCCAACGAAATGCCGATARCTGCAAGCAGGATTTTTTATCAGCATGGGCGCAGCGGGCATGAAAAGCACACCCTGAGGGYGGCTCGCGCAGATCATGGCGCGGGACGCCCGCGGGTCCGGCACCGGGTCTGCCGCGATCAGCGCTTTGGKGTAGGGGTGGCGCGGGTTTTCCAGCAGTTCCGCACTATCGGCAAGTTCAACTATCCGGCCCAGATACATCACCGCGATTCGTGAAGAGATATGGCGTACCACGCTAAGGTCATGGGTGATGAACCGGTATCACCACATAAACCGTGCCGTATATGTGCCTATATGCAGCCCCTGCAGCCATCGCAATCGGGGCGCTGGGAATTGGGCTGGTGACGACCGCGAATGTCATCAAACCAATAATGATCCACGGCCCGAAAAGTCCGGCTGTGGCGACCGCCCGTTTTTTATAGATGAAAATCCGTCGGTCCCTTGCAGCAGCCATAGGGTCAGCGCTGCCAAAATGGCAACGCTGAACACCAGTATTTTTCCATATCGGGCACGAGATATTGCAATATCAGAGCTGGGCTGCGAACCCTCTGGCGGGCCGTGTCTGTCATGCCGCTTTCACGACACCCTCCAGCATATCACGGACTTTTGCCGCGACCGTAAGCAAATCAGGATTTTCAATGGCCTGCATGGACGCCACGGGATCAATTGCGCTGATCTCGATGCCGCCTTCGACTTGTCTCAGGATCACATTACAGGGCAGCATTGCCCCGACACGCGGCTCCATTCCGATGGCTTCATGTGCCATGTGAGGGTTGCAGGCCCCCAGTATCCGGTAAGGCTCTATGTCGACATCTATTTTCTTCTTCATCGTCGCCTTGACGTCAATTTCAGTCAAGACCCCAAAGCCGGCATCGCCCAAAGCGGACCTGACCCGCTGGTCAATTGTGTCAATGTCAGCGCCTGTAACCACACGGTTGATTGTATAAGTCATTTGATAGTTCTCCGGTTTATTTTGTTACGTATTTTACGAGCGCGACTGCGGCGAGCACAGTAAGGGCGACAACCAGCAACATGCCAAAGCCACCCATTCCAAACCCCATCATTCCATCTTCCATCATTGCGTAATCCATTTTTTATCTCCTTTTTGATTTTGAGGTGTGATCGAAGATCTTTGCCCCTGACCACGTGTTATACTGCTTATCAGTCGTTATCTTCTGCGGCCCCGTCTGCGGCGCCCATGCCTTGCATGTTCTGACCCATGCCCCCCATTTGACCTTTCATGGCCTGCATCCGTTCCATGCGGTCGGCTGGTGCTGTCATTTCCTCAAGCGTCACCTGACCGTCGCCGTTATTGTCAAAGCCCTGAAAACGGTCCACCATCCGCTCGCGAATGTTGGCGCTATGCAGGGTTTCAAATTCCGCAATCGACAAGGTTCCATCTCCGTCGGCGTCATATTCTTTCAGCTTTGCAGTAAGAGCTGCGCGGGCTTCTTCGGCCGTGACGGTGCCRTCATTATCGGCATCCATCGTCGGCATTTTTATCCCGCCCAGCATGTGCCCCTGGCCGCCCATCGATCCCATACCGCCCTGACCGGCGCCGCCCATCATCTGGCTGCGCATGCGCATCATCATTTGCATCATCTGCTTATGGTCACCCATGCCGGCCCCACCTTGATATCCCATCACACTTGACCCTTGGCCTTTTCCCGCGTGATGTTGTTGCTGGCCCTGTGCCAAGGCTGGAAATGCCAAAGCTGTTGCTGCGATAAATCCCAGTGCGAATGTTGTATTGCGGTTCATTTTTTCACCTCGTGTTTGCTGTTTCGATGACACCAATATGGAGGTTCTTGGTCGCACTACTATGCCCGTGCGGTTGGCAAAACGTATCGGTCTGTCGCAAGATAAGGCATGGATACAGAATGCTACAAATTAGTGGGGAATCTTGCAGGTATTCGCGGTATAATGAGAGCTATGAGCAAAATACCACATATTCTGATCGTCGATGATCACCGCGACATACGCGATGCCGTAACCCGTTATCTGGAAAAAAACGGCATGCGGGCAACAAGCGCACATGATGCCATAGATATGGATGTCAAAATGGGTGCGGGCCGGTTCGATCTGATTGTGTTGGACGTGATGATGCCGGGCGAAGATGGTTTGTCGGTTTGTCGCAGGCTTTCTGCAAAAGGCAAAACACCTATCCTGATGCTAACGGCATTGAGTGAAGATACCGACCGGATTGTCGGGCTTGAAATCGGGGCGGACGACTATCTGTCAAAGCCGTTTAACCCGCGCGAGTTACTGGCCCGGATCAAGGCCATATTGCGTCGAACGGAACGGGCCCAAACCAGCGCCGGGGAACTTTCGGGGCGCAGGGTGGAATTTGCGCATTGGATTCTTGATACCGACCGTCGGGTGCTTATCAATCAGGATGGAGATGATACCAGCCTGACCACCGCTGACTTCAAATTGCTTACTGTCTTTCTTGAAAGACCCCGCTTTATTCTGAGCCGTGACCAATTGCTGGATCTTGTCGCCGGTCGCGCGGCACAGGTTTTTGATCGCACGATTGACAACCAGATCAGCCGTCTTCGGCGCAAAATTGAACGTGATCCAACCCGGCCGGAAATAATCACAACCGTTCGTGGCGGCGGATACTGCCTGTCGGTTGACGTCAAGGAATTAACGTGATGCGTGATCTATTCGGCAGTTTGCGCGGGCAGGTCATTTTGTTGATTATCTTCGCGCTGTTGGTCGCGCAGGCGGTCAGCCTTTGGCTGTTTGTCGATGAGAGAAGCCTTSMGKTWCRGRMTGSTYTTNGNNNTGAGGCGGMRKRTYRGKCSKMYWAKRYMRMMYKSWWRATCSRYSMRKMSCSRGTWRATTTGCACCCTTCAATCCTGCGGGCTGCCAGCTCGCCTCTGGTGCGGTTTGAACTTACCGCGATACCTTCTGTCGACCACGAAGGCCACGGCCGCGGAAGGGATATAGAAAACCGGATTCGGACTTTGATGGGAAGTGAGTTTACAGCTCCCATCCGAGTAGAGTTGCATGAAATCGAGACCGATCTGGTTTCCGTGCCCGGCATTCCGCAAGAAATGCTGGAGATGCACCGGGATATGCTGCATGATACGCTGTCCACGATGGAAATGCGGCTCTCGATTGCACTGCAGTCAGGGCAATGGCTGAATGTTGAAACCAGATTCCAYCGACCYCCMTTRCARTGGGCATSGGTTTCCACGTTAAGTTTCGGAATTACATCCGCATTTATYCTGATTTTGGCRCTCTGGTTCGTRTTGACGCGCCTTATTGGCCCGYTGCGYAAYCTGTCWRATGCGGCGGAACGGTTGGGRCGCGGCGAAGAGGTTGCGGAGTTGCATCCAACCGGACCATCGGAAGTTCGTGATCTGACCAAAGCATTCAATCGCATGCAGGCGCGCCTAACGCGGTTTGTAACGGATCGAACCCGGCTTTTGGCCGCACTTGGGCATGATCTACGCTCGCCATTAACCGCGATACGGGTGCGGGCGGAAATGGTTGAAGACGACGAAACACGCGAGCGTATTGTTGCGTCGGTTGAGGAAATGCAGGAGATGGTTGACGCAACTCTGTCTTTTGCACGCGGCATGGCGACGTCAGAGCCTTCCGAAACGGTTGACTTGGGGCTCTTTGTGAAAAGCCTGTGTCACGAGCTGCAAGAAACCGGCAGTAACCTGAAATTCGAGGTGCCAGAAGGCTTGTTTGCCCGTGTCAGGGCAACCTCGTTACGGCGCGCACTCAGGAATGTTATCGAAAATGCGGTGCGTTATGGCTCAATCGCCCACATAAGCCTGTTGGAGCAAAATGGCACGGCGCGGATCCTTATCGCTGATGATGGTCCCGGCATTGCGACAGATGCATTGGAAAAGGTGTTCGATCCCTTCGTGCGTCTGGAAACTTCGCGGTCCCGAGAAACCGGCGGCACCGGTCTAGGCCTGTCAATCGCGAAAACAATAATTCAGGCGCATGGCGGAAGCATCTCGCTTGAAAATCGGTCTGAGGGTGGCTTGCTCGCAACAATCGAGCTGCCTTTGGAGGATGAAGAACACTCTTCACATATCAGCACTGATACGCTGAATACAGCGCAATGAACCCAATGCCGGGATTTGTACTTTTTTGTAACCAACCCCTGCGCTTGTTACCATTCGTTACCAAAGCTTTCTTGACCATCCAGCCCCAAAGCGGTTTTGATCTACCATGAAATACCGGGCTGCAGGTTATGGTCTGCTGCCCCCTGTGAATGGATCGAAGTTGAAAAAAATCAACCAGAATGCGAGGCGTGAATATGGAAAATGATAGACGGTTAACTACTCGGCGGAAATTCTTTCTCAACACTGCAAGTGCTAGTCTTGTTGCACTGGCGGCCCCAAATATTTTGCGGGCACAGGAGATCGGCAGCGATGTGAATTCCACGCGCCGGAATATTTCATCATTTCGCGTGCCAAACTGGCGTGATCATTTTGACAATCTGAAAAACGGCGTGATCCTGTCCGATACGGTTTCACGGATGGTGCAATACTGGTCAGAAGACGAGAGTGTCTACAAGCTGTATCCCAGTTCTGTCCCGATGACGGACGAGTTGACCCGTCGTGGCTACACCCGCATAATTCGCAAAGTTGTTGGGCCGTCATGGCGTCCAACGGCCTCAATGAAGGCACGGAATCCGGAATTTCCAGATTATGTCGGGCCCGGGCCAGACAATCCGCTTGGAACGCATGCGTTGTATCTAAGCTGGCAATATTACCGGATTCACGGCACCAACGACACCCGCAAGATCGGGCGCAGATCATCCAATGGCTGCATCGGGCTTTATAACAACCAGATTGAGGAACTCTTTGCGCTGGCTAAAGTCGGCACTCAGGTCAAGCTGATCTAGCAATCCTGCCTGTGTTCATCAGCCTTTATCCGCCAACAATTCGAGCAATAGACAATGAACAACAAAGTCATATTCGGTCTTGGGGCAGTGGTGGTCGCGGTCATTGCGTTCAGCTATCTGCAATCCAAGCCACAACAAACTGCGCAAGGTCATTCGATGACACCGCCAGACACATCTTCAGTTACGCAAGGCGATCCGATTGTAACTGTTGCCCTCCCTGCCGAGCTGTCAGCAAATGCGCAGATCGGAAAACGCGCGTTTGAGGCGAAATGCGCCGCCTGTCATGGCGCGAATGCTGCGGGCCAAAACGGTGTAGCTCCGCCTTTGGTTCATAAGATCTATGAGCCCAGACACCATTCGGATATGGCGTTTGTTCTTGCCGCCCAAAATGGCGTAAGATCACATCACTGGAAATTCGGGGATATGCCGCCGGTTAAGGGTCTGACCAATGCGGATGTGAAATATATCACGCTATATGTTCGTGAACTACAAAAGGAAAACGGTATTAATTGATGCTGATTGGTTGGGTGAGAAAACGCGGTCTTTCTATTCTGGTGACCTTCTTGTTTGCCCTGATGTCTATTGCGGTGTTTCCCGAGATTGCCAATGCACATGGCAACGCAGACCGGATAGCCATTTGCGCAGAAAATGCGGCATATGTAGATGCGGGTCATGTGAATGAACCCTCTTATGCCTGCACTCATTGCCATTCGAATTTTGGTCAGGATTGTTCAACACAGATAGCTTTCCTGATCACATCCAGCATCTTGTCCAAAACGGCCAGCTTTGATGTATCCGTTCGCTTTTATACCAACCTTCGCACTGGCTGGTTGCTGTCCTTTGATCCGCCCCCACCACGAGTCCTTTCCTGAGTTAGGTCGTCTTCAAATCAGGAAACGTAAGGAATTGAGTAATGAAACCTAAGAAAATTCTAATAGGTGCAATAGTGGTAAGCGCGATTGCAGCCACAGCCTTCGCACATGGTGGCGCAACCGGCATCGTCAAAGAACGTATGGATGGAATGTCGGCTTTGGGTAAAGCCATAAAGGCTCTGGCCCCAATGATGCGGGGCGAAGGAACCTATGATGCTGAAGCCGTGCGCCAAGGTGCCCAAACCATACGGGCCCACGCAGGAGCATCGATGACAAAACTTTTCCCGACTGGCAGTGGCGGGATGCCGTCAGAAGCCAAGGAAACCGTATGGCAGGATTGGCAAGAATTTAGCGCACTGGCAGAACAATTGCACCTTTATTCAGAGGGTCTGTCGCTGGCCGCTGACAATGGATTGATGATGTCGCAGGATACGCAAGCGAACACTGGCTCCATGATGGGGGGGAGCAGCACAATGATGGGCGGCACCGCTCCAATGATGGCCAGCACAATGGCTCTGGAAGAACTTTCCGAGATGTCGGCGGACGGTGTTTTCGCAATGGTCAGTCAAACATGCTCGGCTTGCCACACAAAATTCCGGGCCGAGGCCAAGTAACAATGCGGAAAACCTATACAGGCATTTTGACCGCGACGGTTCTTGGTGGTGCGGTCATAGCAGCGTCGATGGTTTGGCCGATCGGGCAAACCCCACAAAAGATAACCCTCGCAGGCGATGTCAATCGTGGCGCCTATCTGGCGCGGGCAAGTGGCTGCATTGCCTGCCACACGAATTTTGAAAGCGGGGGCGCGCCCTTGGCAGGCGGCGCGCCTTTGAAAACAGATTTCGGCATGTTCTACCCGCCCAATCTGACAACGGATGCCGTCCACGGCATCGGGGACTGGAGTGTGGAAAATTTTGCCCAAGCGGTCCGGCAAGGGGTATCTCCCGAAGGTGAGCCGTATTATCCTACCTTCACCTATCCGTTCTACTCAAACTTTACGGATCAGGATATCGCAGACCTTTGGGCTGCCTTTCAAACTGTGCCACCGGTTGCAAAAGCTGCCCCGGATCACGAAACCCCGTTTCCGTTCAATCAACGATGGGGTTTGAAATATTGGCGTGCCGTTTTTCTTGAAAAACCTCACACTGATCCAGTTCCGGAAAACGATGATGTATGGAACYGCGGGCGCTTGCTGGTTGAGGGCGCGACTCATTGTGCCGCCTGCCACACAGGACGTAACTTTGCGGGCGCACGTGACAACGACCGCCAACATTTTCAGGGTAATGAYAGGTTGCCCGGTGGCGGGAAATCACCAGCGATTGATAATGAAACCCTGCGCATGCGGGGGTGGGATGTCAGCAATCTGGCCTACGCACTTAAAACAGGGATCACCCCGTCAGGCGACGCTTTTGGCGGCACGATGGGAGAAGTCGTTCTGCAAGGGACAAGATTTCTGAGTGAAGAAGACCGAAAAGCCATGGCGATATATCTGTTGGATGACCACCAAGGTGGTTAAATTACGGGCTGGGCCCGCAAATCACCCGGATCAATAAGGAAAACAATTGATGCTTACACGACGACACTTTTTAGGAACCGCAGCGGCCAGCGCTATGGTCAGCTTGCCGCAAAACTCGCTTGCCGCCAAAGGTGCTTTTCAAACTTTGGATGCGAGGGTGCAGGATGTTCAACTGGCACCGCCCAGCTATGCGCAAACAGAAATCTGGGGGTATGACGGACGGATGCCTGGCCCGGAAATTCGTCTGCCCCAGGGGCAACGCGTGCAACGCACATTGAAAAACAACTTACCGCAAGCAACATCGATCCACTGGCACGGAATTCGTAGTGACAATGCGATGGATGGTGTGGCTGGGCTAACGCAAGAAGCGGTCGCTATCGGGGCCGGTTTTGACTATGATTTTCAAGTTCCGGATGCTGGCACATATTGGTATCACGCGCATAACCGGTCAACCGAACAGGTTGCACGCGGGCTTTATGGTGCCTTGATCGTCGAGGAGACCGATGCACCCGATGTGGACCGCGAAGAGGTTCTGGTTCTGGATGATTGGCTGCTGAACCCCGAAACGGCGCAGATTGATCCGGAATTCACCGCCCGCCATGCGCGCAGCCATGCGGGGCGTCGCGGTAATTTCGTGGCCACCAACGGGCGCTACCAGCTTTCCTTGCCGGTGGTGCAAAATGAAAGGCTCCGCTTGCGGCTGATCAACGCCGCCAATGCGCGGATATTTGTTTTGAAACTGGCGGGGCTTGAGGGCTGGATCGTGGCTTTGGATGGCATGCCATTACCAACACCGCAGCCCGTCACAAAAGAGCTGCTGCTGGCACCGGGCCAGCGCATTGATCTGTTTGTCGATGTCACCGCTGATGTAGGTGAAAGCGCGCATTTGCTGCGCATTGATGATGAAAAAGGGGTTTCACAGGTTGCTTTTCCTGTAATTGCTTTGGGCRCGCGGGCGCGACGCGAAACACCGCTGTCGCTGCCCCCGAATCCCGATCAGGAGGTAACAGGTCTGGACGATGCCCTGCGCGCCCGTTTGAACATGGCAGGCGGTGCGATGGGTTCATTGGATGCCGCCATTCTGGAAGGCGAACGCAAAACTTTCCAAAGTCTGGTTGATGCCAACCAGTTCTGGGCCTTCAACGGGATAATCGGCATGACCGAGACACCCATGCTGCAAGCAGACCTCGGCCAGACAATTCGTCTGGAGATATTCAATGACACGGTTTTCCCCCATGCGATGCACCTGCATGGCATGCACTTTCGCGAAGTCCTAACAGACGGCGCCCTTGGGCCACTGCGTGATACGCTGCTGACATTCGGTGGCGATACCCGGGAAATTGCCTTTATGGCAAACAACCCGGGGGATTGGCTCTTTCATTGTCACATGCTGTCGCACGCAGATTCCGGCATGATGACCTGGCTAAAGGTGAACGCATGAATAAATCTCTTGTCGTAATAACTGGGCTGGGTGCAATTATCGCTTTGGGCTGGTCTATGCTTATGCCCTCGACCCAAACAGCAATGGTCCAAACCCGCAATGATGATGCAGTAGCGGGTCAGGTGCTCTATCAGGAGAACTGTGCATCCTGTCATGGTGCAAACCTTGAAGGAGAGCCGGATTGGCGATCCCCCAAAGAGGATGGCCGCCTGCCTGCCTCGCCCCATGATGAAACCGGCCACACCTGGCATCACGGGGAAGGGTTGCTGTTCAACTATACCAAACTTGGTGGCAAAGAGGCGCTTGCGCAGCAAGGTATCGACTTTAACAGCGGCATGCCGGGCTTTGCCGAGCAACTGAGTGACCAACAAATTTGGGATATTCTGGCCTATATAAAATCAACATGGCCCGCACCCCAACAAGAACTTCAGGCCACACGAACCGAGGCAGAACGACTGCAGAAAGAAGCAAATCAATGAACAATGTTGCTAAGGCTATTTTCGCGGCGGTGCTGATAGCCATTCCCACATATCTTTCGCCCAAGAGCTAAGCGAGGCAGAATTAAAGAGCTGGTTTATGAGGCAATTCTTGAGAACCCCGATATCATCATGGAAGCTGTTGCACTCATTCAGCAGCGCGATGAAGAAGCGCAAGCAAACGCCACGCAGGATGTGTTAACAGCCCAGCGTTTTCTGATCGAGCGCGCCCCCAATGCGCCGGTTTTGGGCAACCCTGATGGCGATGTTACAGTTGTAGAGTTTTTCGACTATAACGCCCTTATTGCAAGCGGGCCATGCCCGAGGTGCTGCAATTGCGCAGCTACACGCGGCATGTGGACGAGGGCGAGGGGCATTCGGGCACCTCGGCGCTGATTGATCTGGTGGCTAGGAAGCCTGCGTAGGGAGGGGTTTGCCCTCACAAAGCATAATAAAATTAGGCGTTACAGAGGGAAGTTGAACTGTTGCGTGAGATGTTGGACGAAGTAAAGACTGACCGCGACAATTGGCGTGAGCAGGCCAACAAGATTACGACGTTAATAGAAGGCCATAGCGCCAAACTAAAGGGATTATGGGCGCATTTGGTGGTGGTAAATAAAGCCGTTTATTTTCCACCTATTGGAGATAAACCACCGGCTTCCAGCCGGTCCGCTTCAGCGAATCTCCTGATGATCTTCTCTCCTGAATTTTGAAACCCGCCT
>NVTS01000006.1 GCA_002732995.1 Marinosulfonomonas sp.
GCGTTCAAAATCAGGGAATATCATCCGAATCCCTACAAAATAACCGCTTCGGGGGCCCCTAAAACCGGGGTTTGAGGGGATGCGCACATTCTAGCCCGAAAAGGCGGGTTATGCTGAGGTCTCAGGTAGACACTTACCTCCGGCACACCTACATTAAAGGATAAGTCACAGGAGGATATAAAATGCCCCTACCCCTTGCCCCGATTGCCGGTATTGCCCTTCGTTATGGCACCGTTGCGTTGGCCACCTACGCTATGACGCGCAAGATTTCACGCGGGCGGCGTGATCAACGTGCCGAAGACGTGCTGGATGATCTCGAGGATGGCCTAGGCATGCGCCGCGACGCAGGCCAAGCCAACTCCACCGCACGCTTCCGGCGAAAAATCCGCCTTGGCGCTGACGGCCCCGGCGTGGAAATCGACATTACGGCGCTTGGGCGCATCATCATAAGGAAACTCTGAATGCAACTTTACTACGCTTCCGCCTCGCCCTTTGCCCGCAAAGCACTTGTGACGCTGCACGAAACCGGCCAGCTTGATGATGTTGAAATAGTTGCCGCAACCGGCACACCCTTGGATGCCAGCCAAATGCCCACCGCCCATAACCCGCTGGGCAAACTGCCTGCCCTGTCACGCCCCGACGGCCCGGCAATTTACGACAGCCGGGTGATCTGCCGTTATCTGGATGCCCGCGCCAAGGCAGGGCTGTATCCGGATCGCAGCCAGTGGGAGACCCTGACGCTTGAGGCAACCGCCGACGGCATTATGGATGCCGCCGTTCTAATGGTTTACGAGGGGCGGTGCCGCCCTGAAAACCTGCAATCTGCTGATTGGGTCAATGGCCAATGGGATAAAATCAGCCGCGCACTGGATGCGATTACAACCCGCTGGATGAGCCACCTTGCCGGACCAATGGATATGGGCCATATCGCGATTGCCTGTGCCCTTGGATATCTGGATTTCCGCCATGATGACCGCGCCTGGCGCAAAGGGCGCGACGCGCTGGACGACTGGTTCGCCACATTTTCCCAACGCGACAGCATGCAGGCAACCCGCCCCTGAACGCTATATATCGCCGCACCTACCGCCAAATATGCAAAAAACAGCATTATTTGGTGTGTTTTAATGTCCACCTAACACTGTTGCGCTAGACGTGCCCCGATTCCAGAGCTAAACACCCGCCCAAGGAACGCTGTTTTCAGCCGCGATCATTTCTATGGCCTTGGCTAAACGGACCAACTATCAACAGAGGAGGGATTGTCAGTGTCCCACGCAGAAGATCATTCAGGGACCCGTCGGGATTTCCTGTATTACGCCACCGCAGGTGCCGGTGCAGTTACCGCAGGGGCCGCCATTTGGCCGCTTGTTAACCAGATGAACGCGACCGCCGATGTGCGCGCGCTGTCGTCTATCCTTGTTGATGTATCCGACGTTGAAGTCGGCACCCAACTGACGGTTAAATGGCGCGGCAAGCCGGTCTTTATCCGCCGCCGCACCGCTGATGATATCGAGCGCGCCCGCGCCACGCCGCTGGCCGATCTGCCCGATCAGATGAGCCGCAACGCGCAAAACCCCGAAGCAGACGCCTCGGATGAGAACCGCACATTGGACGACGCTGGCGAATGGCTGGTGATGATGGGCGTTTGCACCCACTTGGGTTGCGTGCCACTGGGCGGCAACTCTGGCGACTTTGAAGGCTGGTTCTGCCCCTGCCACGGGTCGCACTACGATATTTCCGGCCGCATCCGCAAAGGTCCGGCCCCTACGAACCTGCCGGTTCCCAAAAATATGTTCTTTGACGATAACACAATTCAGCTCGGATAAAGGGAGAGAGTAATGTCTGGAATTCCTCACGATCATTACGAGCCCAAATCGGGCTTTGAAAAATGGCTACACGTACGCCTGCCCATCGTCGGGCTGGTTTATAATACAATCATGATCCCCACACCCAAAAACCTGAACTGGATGTGGATCTGGGGCATCGTGCTGGCGTTCTGTCTGGTGATGCAAATCATCACCGGTATCGTTCTGGCCATGCACTATACCCCGCATGTCGATCTGGCGTTCGCCAGCATCGAGCACATCATGCGCAATGTGAACGGCGGCCATATGCTGCGCTACATGCACGCCAACGGCGCGGCGCTGTTCTTCTTTGCGGTCTACATGCACATCTTTCGCGGCCTCTACTACGGGTCCTACAAGGCCCCGCGCGAGGTGACATGGATCATCGGCATGATGATTTACCTGGCAATGATGGCGACCGCCTTCATGGGTTACGTGCTGCCTTGGGGGCAAATGTCCTTCTGGGGGGCGACCGTGATCACCGGGCTGTTTGGCGCGATCCCGTTCATCGGCGAAAGCATTCAGGCTTGGCTGCTGGGTGGACCAGCGGTGGATAACGCCACCCTGAACCGCTTCTTCTCGCTACACTACCTGCTGCCGTTTGTGCTTGTTGCACTGGTTGCGCTGCACATCTGGGCATTCCACACCACAGGCAACGGCAACCCGACCGGGGTTGAAGTGCGCCGTGGCTCAAAACAGGAAGCCGAGAAAGACACCCTGCCWTTCTGGCCCTACTTCGTGATCAAGGATCTGTTCGCGCTGGCGGTTATTCTGGCAATCTTCTTTGCGGTCGTCGGCTTTATGCCAAACTACTTGGGCCACCCCGATAACTACATCGAAGCGAACCCGCTGGTGACGCCTCCGCACATCGTGCCGGAATGGTTCTTCTTGCCATTCTACGCCATCCTGCGCGCCTTCACGGCGGACGTCTGGGCCGTGCAACTGGTCAGCTGGCTGACCTTCGGCATCGTTGACGCCAAATTCTTTGGCGTGTTGGCGATGTTCGGCGCAATTGCGGTGATGGCGCTGGTGCCTTGGCTGGATACATCCTCGGTGCGCTCCGGCCGGTTCCGCCCATTGTTCAAAATGTGGTTTTTCCTGTTTGTTGTGAATTTCTTCGTTCTGACATGGGTCGGTGCACGTGATACCGAATTCCCGCATGACTGGATCTCGCTGATCGCGTCAACATACTGGTTCGCCTACTTCCTGATCATCCTGCCGCTGCTGGGTGTGCTGGAAAAACCGGACACACCGCCCGACACGATCGAAGACGACTTTAACGCCCATTATGGCCATGCGTCCTCCGACGCATCGTCCAAGTGAGAAAGGATCAGAAAATGTCGATCAAAAAACTCGTAACGACAGCTCTGGCGGCCCTGACATTGTCGGCAACAGGGGCTATATCAGCCGGAGGCGGTGGCCACATCGATGACGTGGACTTCTCGTTCGAGAGCCCGTTTGGCACCTATGACCAAGCCCAGCTGCGTCGCGGCCTTCAGGTTTACACCGAGGCCTGCTCGGCCTGCCACGGCATGCAATACGTGCCCATCCGCACCTTGGCTGATGAAGGCGGACCAAATATGTCCTTTGATGCCGTGCGCGAATACGCCACGCAATTCGAGGCCCCCGATACCTCGGATGATGCAGAGCTGGGCGACACCCGCGACGCGATCCCGACGGATCACTTCCCGATGTCGGCTGATCCAAACGCGCCTGACCTGTCCTTGATGGCCAAAGCGCGCGCAGGCTACCACGGTCCCTACGGCCTTGGCCTCAGCCAGTTGATCAACGGCATGGGCGGGCCTGAGTATATTGTGTCCATCCTTGCAGGCTACACTGGCGAAGAAAAAGAAGAAGCCGGCACAACTTTCTATGAAAACATAGCGTTTCCGGGGGGCTGGATTTCGATGCCTCCTCCTCTCTATGGCGAAGATGTGGACTTCGCTGATGGTAGCAGCAATTCGCTACGCCATGAGGCCGAAGACGTTTCGGCCTTCCTGATGTGGGCCGCTGAACCCAAAATGATGGCCCGTAAAAAGGCCGGCTTTGTCGGGGTTCTGTTGCTGACCCTTCTGTCGGTTCTGCTCTATGCCACCAACARACGCATCTGGGCGCCAGTCAAGCAACGCGCCAAGGACGAGGCTGCAAACAGCTAAATCCCTCCAGATACAGAACCAAAAAGCCCCGCTCACCACAGCGGGGCTTTTCTTTTGTCTGCTTTTTCCTTTTTATTTTCTTCTTGCCAAAAATACCTCCACCGGAGGCAAATCAAATAATAAAGCGACCCGCAGGGTCTCCGCTTAGAAACCTCCCAAATACGCCCGCAACGCCGCTGGTGGGTCGGCAAATATCACCCCCGTTTCCACCGGCACATCCGCCACGCCACCGCTAACCAGAACCACGCTTTGCGCGATCCGTTTCGCGTCCTCTGGATTATGGCTCACCATCAATAATGTTGCCTTGGTTTCCACCACCAGCTCCGCCACCAAATCCAGCATTTCATCGCGCAACGCAGGCCCAAGCGCCGCGAATGGCTCGTCCAGCAGCAACAACGGTTTGGCCCGCAATAACATCCGCGCCAGCGCCACACGGCTGATCTGCCCCCCCGACAAAGCCGCCGGTTTGCGCGCCCAGTAACCGCCCAGATCAACCCGCACCAGCGCCGCCTCGACCTGTCCCTTTTGCGCCCCCGTCAGCCGTAAATCCGCCCGCAACCCAAGCCCGACATTCTGCGCCACCGTCAGATGTGGAAACAGGTTGTTATCCTGAAACAATATGCTGACCGGACGCGTGCCGGGAGACGCGCCTGCCATGTCATTTCCTCTCCACAAAACGCGGCCCCGTGTTGGTGCCGAGAATCCTGCAATCATGCTCAAAAGCGTTGTTTTCCCGCCGCCCGACGGCCCGATGACAGCAACTCGTGCACCAGCCTGAACTGTGAAGTCAGCCTTTAGTGAAAAATCACCCTGCACATATTCAACCCCCTCAAGAGTCAGCATCCGCGCGTCCTCCACGATCAAAAATCCAGAATAATATCAACGACATCCCCAGCAACAACACTGCCGCCCCCGCCGCCTGATCCATACGGTACGCCGACATCAGACGATACATCTGTAACGGCAATGTCGCGCTTTCGGGGTCGGAAAACAACGCTATTACGCCCAAATCCCCCATTGATAATGCCGCCGCCAGCCCCGCCGAAAACCCCAGAGGGCGCTTCAAGCGCGGCAACAAAACCAGCCGCATCCGCCCCCAGCCCGTCATCGACAGGCTGTCGGCTAACGGCCCGTAAGATGCTWCAATGTTCCGCACCGCAGGCACCAAGGTTCGCAGCGCAAACGGCAGGCTCATCACCGCATTCACCAGCGCCGTGACCGGCAGCGCCAAAGCCACCGGATCAACCACGCGGTAAAGCACAATAAACAGCCCCGCCCCGATCACCAAAGGTGATGCTGCCAGTGCCAAATATCCGATGCTTTCGACCAACACCGCGCCACGCTTGATGCGCACCACCATCAAGGCAATGACCAGCGCCAAGCCCACCCCGACAACCATTGATGCCAGCGCCACCATAAGCGATCGCCCAGCGGCCTGATAGACACTTGCGGGCAAGGTGAACAGGTTGGGCAAACCGTCGATTAATATCATCAAAAGCGGGGTGATTAAAAACAGCACCATCACAATCAGCAATGCCGCGTCCCAGCATCCCTTTGGCGCATCCCAGCGTTCATGCGCACGGTCCAGCCCCGCCCCCATTGTGGCCGGCACCGCGACCCACAACATCACCATCGCCGCCATAGCACCCATGCCAAATTGCACCGCCGCCAACAGCGCCACGCGGCCCAGATCAAAGTCGAACCGGAACGCCTGATAGATCGCCAACTCCACCGTGGTCGCCTTTGGCCCGCCCCCCAGCGCCAAAGCCACGGCAAAGCTGGTCAGGCAGATCAAAAACACCACCATGAACGCGCCGGGCAACACCTCGCGCAGCATCGGGCGCTCAAGAATACGGCCCACATCACGGCTGTTGAATGAGAGCGATGCAGCAAGGCGAAACCTCTCGGACGGGATCGCCAGCCAGCCCTGTAAAATCAGCCGCGTCGCCAGCGGCAGATTGAAAAACACATGCGCCAGAACCACGCCGTGCAACCCGTAGATATGCACCGRMRSCAWSYCKRMCCWNGCCCMGMRCCGYASTRWTSAKSMCSCCCCGTCCAAACACCGAAAGCAGGCCCATAACAGCCACAATCACCGGCAAGATAAACGGCGCACCCAGCAAGGTGATCAACACACCACGCCCCACGAACTGCCGCCGCGCCAAGGCCCGCGCCACCGGCACCGCCAGCGCCACACTGATCCCCGCCGACAACGTGGCCTGCAACACGGTAAAGCGCACTGCCGCCCAGTCCGCCACACCCAGCGCAGCAGGCCCCTCGGCCCGCCACAACAGTGCTGCAAGCGGACCAAGTATCAGGGTGAGCAGCAGTAAAACCGCCCCTGCCCCGACCCCGATCACAGGGGTTATTTTGAAAGCGCGCTCAGCCATTCTTCCAACGATTTTTTGCGAATTTCCACGACCTGATCTTCATCGAAACTCAACGATTTCTGCGGGGTGATCAGCGTGTCAAACCCTTCGGGCAATCCACCTTCCGGTGTCTTTGCCGGATACATCCAGTTGGTGGTCGGGATGATGGTTTGAAACGCATCCGACACCATGAATTTCAAAAATGCACCCGCCAGTTCCGGCTGATCCGTGCCAGCAATTTTACCAGCCACTTCGATCTGCAAATAATGCCCCTCTTCAAACGCCGCCGCCGCATAACCCGCGTCTTGTTCAGCGATCAAATGGTATGCAGGCGAGGTCGTGTAGGACAAAACCATATCCGCCTCGCCTTCTCGAAACATCCCGTAGGCCTCGGACCAACCCTTGGTGACGGTCACAATGTTATCAGACAGCGCCTCCCAGATTTGCGGTGCCTCGTCGCCATAAGCGGCTTTGACCCACATCAGCAAGCCAAGCCCCGGTGTTGAGGAACGTGGATCTTGGATGACGATCTTCAGGTCAGACGCGGCCAAATTCTTGAAGTTTGTTGGGACTTTGGCAAGATCGTCTTTTTTATAAACAAAGGCGAAATAGCCCCAGTCATAGGGCAAGAATATCTCGTTCTGCCACGCTTTTGGCAAATCCAGATCGACCGACACGCCGTGTGGCGCAAACAATCCGGTGGCCGCAGCCGTCGCTGTCAGGTTGGTGTCCAGCCCCAAAACCACATCGGCTTTGGTATGCTCGCCCTCCAGCCGCACCCGCGCCAGCAACGCGGCCCCATCGCCAGAACCGACGAATTTCAGATCGCAACCGCAGACCTCCTCGAAGGCTTTTTCCACCGCAGGGCCAGGGCCCCAGTCGGATACAAAGCTGTCGTAGGTGTAGACTGTCAGCACAGGGGTCTCGGCAATGGCCACGTTGGCAATCACACAAAATCCCGCTGCAAGTAGTGGATATCTCATGTCTCATCCTCCAAATGCGGCGAAAGGGCAAAGGTGGAGATGATCCAAAACCTTCCCTCCGCCGGTGTTAACCGGTTCAGGTTCAACGGGTCCGCGATCATTCGCATCTCAGCCAAAGTAGGCCCCCCGAGGTATTGCTACATCTATGCGCGCCAATCCGGTGTGACAAGCCAAAATACCTTGAGCCACATCGCTGCGGCAGCTAAACGCATAGGTCAAAGGAGCATTGCACATGTCGATCAACAGTTTCGGTCACCTGTTTCGCGTCACCACATGGGGTGAGAGCCACGGGCCTGCTTTGGGCGCGACGGTGGACGGCTGCCCGCCGAACGTTCCAGTGGACGAGGCGATGCTGCAACACTGGATGGACATGCGCAAACCCGGGCAGAATAAATACACCACCCAGCGGCGCGAGGCCGATCAGGTGCGGATTTTGTCCGGCGTTTTCAACGGAAAAACCACCGGCACCCCTGTGCAATTGATGATCGAAAACACCGATCAGCGCTCAAAGGATTACGGCGACATTGCCGAAAAATTCCGCCCCGGTCATGCCGATATCACCTATTGGCAGAAATACGGYATYCGCGATTATCGCGGTGGCGGGCGSTCMTCRGCACGCGAAACAGCCGCGCGGGTGGCGGCGGGTGGATTGGCACGGGCGGCGCTGGCGACTTTGGTACCAAACGTACAAATCACCGGTTATATGGTGCGAATGGGACCACATGTAATTGACCGAGAGCGGTTCGACCGGGATGAAATCTCGCGCAATCCGTTCTGGACGCCCGATGCAAAATCAGCCGAAACATGGGCCACATATCTAGATGATCTGCGTAAATCCGGCAGCTCGGTTGGCGCCGTGGTCGAGGTGGTCGCGCGTGGCCTCCCCGCAGGTTTGGGTGCGCCGGTTTACGGCAAGCTGGATACCGATCTGGCCGCCGCGATGATGTCGATCAACGCCGTCAAAGGCGTCGAGATTGGCGAGGGCATGAACGCCGCCGTTCTGACCGGCGAGACCAATGCGGACGAGATCACCATGGGACCGGACGGCCCTGTCTACTCCTCGAACCATGCGGGCGGCATTCTGGGTGGTATTTCAACCGGCCAGGATGTGGTGGTGCGCTTCGCCGTCAAACCCACGTCCTCCATCCTGACCCCGCGCAAAACCATCACCAAATCCGGCGAGGACACCCGGATCATCACTAAAGGGCGCCATGACCCCTGCGTCGGCATTCGCGCTGTGCCTGTGGGCGAGGCAATGATGGCCTGCGTGATCCTTGATCATGTGCTGCTGCATCGCGGACAGGTTGGCGATGCGGGTGGCGAGATTGGTTGAACCGGAACCGAGCCTGCGGGCTGATCTGCAACAAGCGCTAAGCACATATATCGGCGGGGCCGACACATCCCATGATCTGGCCCATGCCGATCGCGTCTGGCTGAACGCGCGTGAAATTGCCAGCAATGAGGAGCGCGCAAACCTGCGCATCCTGATCGCGGCGGCCTACCTGCATGATCTGGTCAGCCTGCCCAAAGATCACGAGGACCGGCACAAATCCTCGACCCTTTCGGCAGATAAAGCCAAGCCGATATTGCAACAGCTTGGCTACACAGCGGATGAAACCACACAGGTTCAACACGTCATTGCCGCCCACAGTTATTCTGCCAACATCGCGCCCGAAACGATTGAGGCGATGATCCTGCAAGACGCGGATCGGCTGGATGCGCTGGGGGCTATCGGCATCGCCCGAACCTTTGCCGTATCAGGGGCTTTGGGGCGTCCGATATATGATGCGGCTGATCCGTTTGCCAAGGCGCGGCAGCTTGATGATCGCAAGTTTGCGATTGATCATTGGCCAATAAAACTTCTTCGGCTTGCGGCCCTGATGAACACGGATAGCGGCAAAGCCCTTGCCCGTCAGCGCATTATCTTGATGAAGGGTTTTCTAACCCAACTGGCAAGCGAACTGGGCACGGCCCTGCCAGCGGATTGGGATGAAATCCAGAAATGGCGGGGCCACTATTAAAATGGCCCCGCTGTTAATTACAGTGCTTCCAGTTCACCTTGAAACAAGAGCACCTCTTTTTACATTCAGCCGCGGGCTAGCCGTGCGTTGATGTCGTCGACCACGGCGGGCAGCTCCACCCGTGAATCGATCACATAATGCGCACCGGACTGTTCCGGAATCGTGCGGGAGTGGGCCATGCGCGCGGCGATATCAGCCTCGGACAATGTGGCCTCCTCATCCAGCGTGTTGATGTTCATGTAGTTGGAATAACGCACCAGACCACCCCCCGGCAACCCGAGCAAACGAAATCAGCGCAGAACGGCTTATTGATGTTGTAGAACTAGCAGATAATTCAGGCTTTATTGCGCGGTTTACATCCGACAAAGGTTTGCGGGTGTCTGGTCATGTAATCGCCCTTGTTGATCACCACATGATCACGACCCAAACATTCCGGAGATTGTGCAATCCGCGTGCCATAGGCCCCGTTTTATGACGAAGCCTGTTTGGACAATTGCACCGCCAAGATGCCCGCCGCGATGATCACCACGCCGATCACATCCATCAGCCCCAGTTTTTCACCCAGCAGCACCGATGCGATTGCCACGCCAAAGAACGGGTTCAGAAAATGGAACGTCGCCGCCCGCACCGCCCCGATCCGCGCCACCAGCGCGAACCAGATCCATGTGGCCAGCAGCCCGGGGGCCAATACGGTGTAGGTAAAGGCAAACACCAGCGGCCAAGTGAAATTCACCGCTATGGTTTCGGTGACGGCCGATGCCACCGCTAAGAATGCCGAGCCAACCAACATCTGCAAGCCGACAATCATCATCAGATTGCCGCCGCTTGACGCCCCGCGCATCGACAATGTTGCGWTGGTCAGCGCCACGGTGCCGATCACACATAATATGATGCCGAACAGCTCCACCCCGCCGTTGATCCGTGCGCCCATGATAACAACCACCCCGATCACACCAGCCACCAATCCTGCCACTGCCACCGGATGTAACTTATCCTTGAACACGGCCCATCCGGCGAAGGCCACCATCAGCGGCATGACCGATGCGATGATCGATGCCAATGACGCCTCGATGGTTTGCATGGCGTAAAAGAACAGGCCCAGATAGAGCGCGTTCTGGCACAGCCCGAAGATGAATGTGGCGCGCCATTGGTCGCGGGTCAGTCGCCACGTCTGGCCCATCATTTTGGCCAGTATCACACCCAGAACACCCGATATAAAAAACCGCAGCGCCAAGGATGCCAGCGGTGGGGCATCGGCCACGATGATCCGCGCCGAGGTGAAGGCGGATGACCAGATAAAGGCAAACACCAACCCCATTAAAGCACTTTTCATTTACCGCGCCCCAGTGCATCCAAATTCGCCCACTCTTGGGGTGAATTTGGATTCCGTAAATATGAAAATTGCTATTGCTCGAATATCCATCATTTCTCCGAACCAAAAAGGGCCGCCCAATCGGGCGACCCTATCGGTTTTCCATTTGGGCACAAGGCCCGAAGGAATTAGCTGTTTACGCTGTCTTTCAGCGCTTTGGCGATTGTCATTTTGACAACTTTATCCGCGTCTTTGGCGATTTGCTGGCCAGTGGCAGGGTTGCGAACCATGCGTGCTGGACGCTCGCGGCAATAGATTTTGCCAACGCCGGGAAGAGTCACGGCACCGCCRCCAGAAACTTCGCGTGTGATGATTGCAATGATCGCATCCAGCGCACCGGATGCCGATTTCTTGTCTGTGCCCATTTCTTCGGCCAGTGTGGCTACAAGCTGGGTCTTTGTCATTGGTTTCGTCGCCATTTTCAGGTCTCCTTGTTCTGCCCGCGTTATCTTGGGCCTCATTGGACGTATTTAACTGAATGTTGAGGCAGGACACAACGATTAGTAGTGGGTTTTGCCCATTTTCCGCTCATTTTATCGGATTTTCCGCCATTTTATAGGAATGCGGTCTCTTCAAAGCTGCGTAATTTACGCGAATGGATGCGTTCCAGCGGCATTTCGCGCAAAGATTCCATTGCCCGAATACCGATATGAAGGTGCCGCGCGACCTGTGTGGTGTAGAAATCAGATGCCATTCCAGGCAATTTCAACTCGCCGTGCAGGGGTTTATCACTAACACATAACAGCGTGCCATAAGGCACACGAAACCGAAAACCGTTGGCGGCTATGGTGGCGCTCTCCATGTCCAGCGCGATGGCACGCGATTGTGACAGGCGCTGCACCGGGCCGGATTGGTCGCGCAATTCCCAGTTGCGATTGTCCAGTGACGCGACAGTGCCGGTCCGCATGATGCGTTTCAAATCGTAGCCTTCCAGTTTGGTCACCCCGGCCACAGCCTGCTCCAGTGCGATCTGGATTTCCGCCAACGCAGGGATCGGCACCCAGACGGGCAGATCATCATCCAGCACATGGTCCTCGCGCAGATAAGCATGCGCCAGCACGAAATCGCCCAAGGATTGCGAATTTCGCAGACCGGCGCAATGGCCGACCATGATCCATGCATGCGGGCGCAAAACCGCGATGTGATCGGTTGCGGTTTTGGCGTTGCTCGGGCCAACCCCGATGTTCACCAAAGTGATCCCACCCTTGCCTTTGCGTTTCAGATGCAGGGTCGGCATTTGCGGTTGCTTGTCAGGCAGCGGCATTGGCGCATCGGGGTCGGTGATTTTGACATTACCGGTGCCAACAAAACTGGTGTAACCACTGTTCGGGTCCGCCAGCTGGGCGCGGGCATAAGCCTCGAATTCCTCGAAATAGAACTGGTAGTTGGTGAACAGGATGTGGTTTTGGAAATGTTCGGGTTTGGTCGCGGTGTAATGCGACAGCCGCGCCAGTGAATAATCCACTCGTTGTGCGGTGAACGGGGCCAGAGGGCCGGAGCCATCGGGGTTTTCAAAGCCAAAGCCGTTGACGATATCATCGTTGGTGGTGGACAGGTCCGGCACATCGAATACATCGCGCAACGGGAAATCCATCGCGCCGTCCTGTGGCACGGTCATGTTCTTTTGTCCCGCCACCGCGAAATGCACCGGCATCGGGGTTTGCGACAGGCAAATGGTGACAGGCACACAGTGGTTTTCCAGCAGCAGCCCGATTTGTTGTTTCAGGTAATAGCGAAACAGATCAGGCCGCGTGACCGAGGTGGCAAAGGTGCCCGGCTGGTGCACATGGCCGAAACTTAGCCGCGTGTCGGTCTTGGCATGGCTGGTCGTGGTGATCCGGATTTCAGGATAGAACGCCCTGATCCGTGCTGTGGGGCGCTTGCCCGCCAATGTTTCCGAGAAGTTCTTGCAGAGAAATTCTGTCGCGGTGATGTAAAGCTCGCACAGACGGTCAACCGCCGCTGTCGCATCGGTGAATTCCTCGGGCGTTACGGTCGGCGGTGTCAGGGTTTCGGCATCGGCCACAGGTATGTTCATTTATTATCCTCGAATAATTCTGTCAGTTCAAATTTTGTCACATCCACCAGCCCAAGGTCCGATATCCGCAATTCGGGGATCACCACCAAGGCCAGCAGGGAATGTTGCATATAGGCGTTGTTCAGGGTGCAACCGCAGGTCTCCATCGCCTCGACCATGTTTTGGGCGGCGGCCGCCATCTCGACCGCGGGGGCATCCGACATCAGGCCAGCGATCGGCAATTGCACCAGCGCAAGCTCTTTGCCATCCTTCCACACAGAAACACCGCCACCGACTTCGCCCAAACGGTTTGCCGCAAGCGCCATGTCTTCGCGCGAGGTGCCAACCACGATCATGTGGTGGCTGTCATGCGCCACCGATGAGGCCATCGCCATCCGGCCCTTGTAGCCGAAACCCGACACAAAGCCGTTCACCACATCGCCCGTGGCGCGGTGGCGTTCGACCAGTGCGATCTGGCAGACGTCGTTTGGCTCGTCAGATAAAACCAGCCCGTCCTGCACGTCCAATTCAGCGCTCAGCGCCTTGGTCGGCGCTTGGTTCTCGACCACGCCGATCACCTTGACCTTGACCGCGTTGGCCCCGTCCGGTGCCTTGATCTCGAAATCAGTTGCCTCAAGGTGCTTGCCCAGATGCACGGTGCCGCGGGCATCCTCCGGCCAGTCCAGATGCGGACACTCCACCTTGATTTCACCCGCTTCGGCCACAACCACACCGCGCGCGATCACCGTTTCAATCGGCAGGGTTTTCAAATCCGAGGTCAGGATCATATCGGCGCGGCGCCCCGGCGCGATAGAACCCAGCTCGCGCTCCAGCCCGAAATGCGTCGCGGTGTTGATCGTCGCCATTTGCAGCGCGATCAACGGATCACACCCGCAATCAATCGCATGGCGCACCACGCGGTTCATATGGCCATCATTCACCAAGGTGCCGGAATGGCTATCATCCGTGCAAAGGATAAAGTTGCGCGGATCCAGCCCCTTTTCGGTCACTGCGGTGATCTGGGTTTCCACATCATACCACGCGCTGCCCAACCGCATCATCGAGCGCATCCCAAGCCGGGCCCGCGCAATTGCATCGGCCTCGCAGGTGCCTTCATGCTCATCCGCAGGGCCGCCGGCCACATAGGCATGAAACGGCAGGCCCAGATCGGGGCTGGCGTAATGGCCGCCCACGACCTTGCCTGCGTTTTGCGTCGCGGCAATTTCCGCCAGCATTTTCGGGTCGGCATTGATCACACCGGGGAAGTTCATCATCTCGCCCAGACCAATGATGCCGGGCCACGTCATCGCCTCGGCCACATCCTCGGGGCTGATTTCATAACCGGTGGTTTCCAGACCAGGTGCTGATGGCGCACAGGACGGCATCTGGGTGAAAATGTTGATCGGCTGCATCATCGCCTCATCGTGCATCAGCCGCACACCGCGCAGGCCCAGAACATTGGCGATTTCATGCGGGTCGGTGAACATGGAGGTGGTGCCATGCGGAATCACCGCGCGGGCGAATTCCGCAGGGATCAGCATCCCGGATTCAATATGCATATGCGCATCACACAGACCGGGGATCATGTAGCGCCCCTTGGCCTCGATCACCACTGTGTCGTCACCAATGCAGTGGCGCCCGTCCGGCCCGCAGTAGGCGAATCGTCCGTCCTTGATAGCGATGTCGTGATTTTCCAGAACCTCGCGGGTCTGGACATTCACCCATTTGCCGCCGGTGATGACCATGTCGGCTGGCGTGCGCCCTGCCGCAACAGAGATCAGATTGGCCGCGCATTGGGCCCATGTTTTGAGAGTTGTGTTTTCCATTTACCTATTGTCGTCAGTTTAGGGGATGATGCAAGCCCTGAAAGTGCATGGCGGGTATGTATAAAATCCATATGTTTTCCATACCTTTTCCATACGCCGAAAATTATGTCGCAAACACTCTAGAAGGGTGGTGCTAATTCCCCCAAACTCGACACAGAAATCAGGGGTTAAGAACACCCTGCCCCACCCAAACATCGACCACTGGCAGGAGCGTGTCGACCTTGCCGCCGCCTTTCGCTGGACCGCGCGTCTGAACATGTACGAAGGCGTGGCCAACCACTTCTCGCTCGCTATTAACGACGATGGCACCCGGTTCCTGATGAACCCGAACCAGATGCATTTCAGCCGGATCAAGGCCTCCGACATGCTGGTGGTTGACGCCAATGACGCGGGCACCCTGCAAGGCCCGAACGCGCCGGACCCGACCGCTTGGGGCTTGCATGCTGGTCTGCATCGTCATTGCCCGCACGCCCGCTGCGCCATGCATGTGCATTCGATCCACGCCACGGTTCTGGCCGCCTTGGCCGATTCAAATCTGCCGCCGATTGACCGGAATTGCGCGACGTTCTTCAACCGGTATGTGATTGACGATGCCTATGGCGGGTTGGCGTTCGAGGAGGAAGGCAAACGCTGTGCCACCCTGCTGAGCGACCCGAAAAAGAAGGTGATGATCATGGGAAACCACGGGGTGATGGTGATTGGTGCAACGGTGGCCGAAACCTTCAACCGGCTGTTCTATTTTGAACGCGCTGCAGAGACCTACATTCGTGCCCTGCAAACCGGCCAGCCCTTGCGCATCCTGCCCGATGATATCGCCGAAAAACCGCGCGGGAGCTTGAGGAATACCCCGAACAAGACAGCCGCCATCTGGCGGAACTCAAGGCAATTCTGGACGAGGAAGGCTCCAGTTATTCAAGCTAGGATTACCTGCGCAACATCCCCTCCAGAACATCCAGCAACAGCTTCTCGGCAATCTCGTCCTCGCTTATTTGCGTTCTGGGTTTGCGCGGCCGGGTCGGCGTCGGCGTTGTGGCGGGGGCCGCATTTTTGGGCACGATCATCGGCAGCGGTTTTGGCGAAACCCCCTCATGGACCCGCACCATGGTTTCGTGCCATATGTCCGCGGGCAGACCCCCGCCGGTCACACCCTTTAGTGGCGTGTTGTCGTCATACCCCATCCACACACCGGTGACATAATCCGCGGAAAACCCGATGAACCACGCATCGCGGGCCTTTTGCGTCGTGCCGGTTTTACCCGCCACTTGGCGATCGTCCAGCTTGGCGCGCTGTCCGGTTCCATTCTCGACAACCTGATGCATCATATAGATCAGACCGCCCGCCGCGGTTCTGCTGATCACCCGCTCGCCCAGACCTCCCTCTTGGTGCATCAGCGCCTCGGTGTCGCCCTGAAGGCGCAATTCGATCAGCCCGTAGGGCGTCACACTGCGCCCGCCGTTCAGGATACCGGCATAAGCACCGGTCATTTCAATCAGGGTTGATTCCGAGGCCCCGAGAGCCACAGCAGGGCCAGCGGCCAGATCATTCCTGATCCCGAAATCTGTCGCAATTTTGCGCACATTATCACTGCCAACATTTTGTGAAACCCGCACGGTTGCGGTGTTCAGCGAGCGCATCAAGGCCTCGGTCAGGGTCACCCGACCAAAATATTTATCGTTATAGTTCTTGGGGTTCCACGGGCCGGAACCGGATATCTTTATCGTCAACGGCGCGTCTTTTACGAAATCACTARGGTTGTAGCCCAGATCAAGCGCTGCCGCATAAACGAACGGCTTGAACGTCGATCCGGTTTGGCGCAATGCCTGTGTGGCGCGGTTGAATGCACCTGATACCTTTGTCTCGCGTCCACCAACCATTGCCCGCACCGCCCCGTCCGCCGACATCACGATGATCGCGGCTTGTGCTTTGGAGCCTTCCCGAACCTTGTTTTCAAACACATAGGCCAGCGCCTCTTCTGCGGCGCGCTGGATACGCGGGTCCAGCGTGGTGCGGATGATCACGTCCTCGGTGGTGTCGCTGGTGAAAAACGAAGGCCCACTGCTCATCACCCAGTCAGCGAAATACCCGCCTGCACGGGCCCGTGCGGCCTGCGACAACACCGCCGGGTTTTCGCGGGCTTGTGCTGCCTCGGCCGAGGTCAGATACCCCTGTTCCGACATCAATCTCAAAACCGTCAAGGCGCGATCTTGCGAGCGTTGCAAATTATTGGTCGGGGCATAACGCGTCGGCGCTTTTAACAACCCCGCCAGCATTGCCGCCTCGGCCGGATTTATATCGCTTGCATGCTTGCCGAAATACCGCTGGCTGGCGGCCTCGAATCCACGCGCACCGGCCCCCAGAAAAACCCGGTTCAGATAGATCGTCAGAATATCGTCTTTGGAATATTTCACCTCGAGCGCCATCGCATAAACAGCTTCCTTGATTTTACGAGACAGTGACCCCCGACGGCATTCTCTCTCATAGTCTCTCTCGGATATCCCTGTCGTTGGATCAAACGGTTTACCCAGACACAGCAGTTTGGCGGTTTGCTGTGACAGGGTTGATCCGCCATTGCCCGACAATGGCCCACGCCCCGCCGCCAGATTGATCCGCACCGCACTGGCAACCCCGCGCGGGCTGATGCCGAAATGGCGGTAAAAGCGTTTATCCTCGGTTGCGATCACTGCGTTTTTCAAATGGTGCGAAACAGATGCGGCTGTCACCATGCCGCCAAACAGATCACCGCGCGAGGCAAACCTAATATTGTCGCGGTCCAGCAGAATGACCGACCCACGCGCCCGCCCGTCAATCAGTTGCGAAACCGGTGGCAGGGTCGTGTAATCATACACCACGCCCGCCCCGACCAATATTCCAACGACTGCCGCGACACGCCAGCCGATCCGCCAGGTTGCCTTGAATATCCAGCCGAATATGCCCAGAATAAATGCTGTGACAGGGTTGAACCTGCTGGCCGCTTTCTTTGGCTTTACCTTGCGGGCAGCCGGTTTCTTTTTGGGTTTGGTTCGCTTTGCAAACAATGTGGGAAGCCCGAAGAACAACCTGCCTGCCGAAGCTTTTCTCACACGCCTTGCCTTAACTTTGGCCTTCTTCACACGGGATTTTTTCAAGGCCGGCTTGGCCGGTTTTTTGGCAGCGGGTTTTGCCACGTCTCTTTTGTTCCTCGACAATTTAGCCGTAGGATACCGTCGGTCGGCCACCAAACGGCCGCGCTTTCTGCCTGAACCACTCATTATGTCACCCTATCCGGTGCCTGCCTGTTTTTCGCAATCTACAACGCCCGTGGCCGAATGTAGAGAGGGTAGTTTTGGATCGGATCCGTCGTATTATCGCCTAACATTTAATCACATATTAAATTTTGCGCATAAATTGTGCGTTTTAGGCTGTTTTCTTAATAAATCATCGGCGCAAAGCCTTGAGTCATCACCCCAGAGCACGCCTTACCTATTCGCATACTGCGCAGGATGTCTGCCAAGCATAGGGAAAACGCCGTGAAACTTATCAAAGCAATACTCAAACCCTTCAAGCTCGAGGAGGTCCGCGAGGCGCTAACTGCTATCGGCGTTCGCGGCATGACCGTGACCGAAGTCAAAGGCTTTGGTGCGCAATCCGGCCACACCGAAATWTATCGCGGGGCGGAATACACCGTGAATTTCGTGCCAAAGGTGATGCTTGAAATCGTGGTGGCCGCAGATGTGGTCGATCAGGTGGTTGAAACCATCCAGAACACCGCCCGCACCGACAAGATCGGGGATGGCAAGATTTTCGTGCTCGATGTCGAGCAAATCATCCGCGTGCGGACCGGCGAAACCAATGAGGACGCGATCTAGGCCCAAAGGCAGATCGACAAGGGGAAAAACAATGAAACTTAGAAATCTTAYGATGGCGGCAACCGGATCGGCGCTGGCCGCGACCACAGCACTCGCGCAGGACACCCCTGTGATCGAGGTCATGGACAAGGGCGACGTGGCGTTCATGATCTTTTCAACCGTGATGGTGCTGTTCATGATCCTGCCGGGTCTGGCGCTGTTTTACGGCGGTCTGGTGCGTAGCAAAAACATGCTGTCGGTGCTGACCCAAACCACAATGATCACCGCACTGGTGATGGTGATCTGGGTGATCTATGGCTATTCCTTYGCCTTTGGCGGSRSCGRYANCCTRTNNTGGGGCGGSMYGGACAAGATGTTTTTGGCGGGCATCACCGCTGACACCATGATCGGCACATTTACCGATGGCGTGGTGATCCCTGAATTCGTGTTCATCGCCTTCCAGATGACATTCGCGGCAATCACGCCGGCGCTGATTATCGGCGCATTCGCCGAGCGGATCAAATTTAGCGCGGTGATGATTTTCACCCTTTTCTGGGTGACGTTCTCGTATTTCCCGATTGCGCATATGGTCTGGGATAGCGCCGGTTTCCTGTATAAACACGGCGCGCTGGACTTTGCCGGTGGCACGGTTGTGCATATCAATGCCGGTGTTGCGGCCTTGGTAGGGGCGATTGTGATTGGCAAGCGCAAGGGCTATGGCAAAGACATGATGGCCCCGCATTCAATGACGCTGACGCTGGTCGGGGCGGCGATCCTGTGGGTGGGTTGGTTCGGCTTCAATGCCGGCTCAAATCTGGAGGCCAACGGCGGTGCAGCTCTGGCAATGATCAACACCTTGGTTGCAACAGCCGGTGCGATCCTTGGCTGGGCCATTGTTGAAGGCTCACTGCGCGGCAAGGTGTCATTGCTGGGGGCGGCCTCGGGGATGATTTCGGGGCTGGTGGCGATCACACCTGCGGCGGGGTCGGTTGGACCTGTTGGCGCGATTGCTCTGGGGGCCGGCACCTCGATTGCCTGTTTCTTCTTTGTCACCACTGTCAAAAACAAACTGGGGTATGACGACAGTCTGGATGTGTTCGGCATCCACGGCATCGGCGGCATCATCGGCGCGATTGGCACCGGCATTTTCACCGCCTCGTCCCTGGGCGGCACCGGTGGCGAGGGCTATGACATGATCGGCCAAACCATCATTCAGGCCGAGGCGGTGGGCATCACTGTGGTCTGGACGGCAGTGGTTTCCTTCGTTTTGTTCAAAGGCATCGACATGACCATCGGCTTGCGGGTTTCCGAAGAGGACGAGTCGCGCGGGCTTGATCTGGCTACGCATGGCGAAGCAGCGTATCATAGCTGATTTAACGAATGCGCAAACAAAAAGCCGGCGGGGAAAACCTCGCCGGCTTTTGCTATTGTTTCGGGGTGCTCATCGGCCCCTTGCGGAACACTCCTCGCGAAGAATGCCCGCAAGGGCTTGATGAGCGGCGCGGGCTAGATGCCAACCTCAATAATCGCCTTGGCCAAAATCGGGATCGTTGCTTCATTCAGCCCGGCGATATTCATCCGGCTGTCACCAATCATATAGATGCCATGCTTGGCCCGCAGCACTTCGACCTTCTCGGGCGACGCCCCCAGCCGCGAGAACATGCCGCGATGTTGCGCCAGAAATCCAAACCGGTCCGACCCCGACAGGCGTTGCAATTCACCCGCCAGATTTTTACGCAAGGCCAGCATACCCAGCCGCACATTTTCCAACTCTTCCATCCAGTCATCACGCAGCACTTTGTCTTGCAAAATCATCGTCACCAGACGCGCCCCGTGATCCGGCGGGAACGAGAAGTTCTGCCGGTTGAGGTAAGCCAGTGTGCTTTGCGCCAGCGGTTGATTGTCAGCGCTCTGCGACACCGTCATCAGGATGCCGGTGCGCTCGCGGTAGATGCCGAAATTCTTGGAACAACTCGCCGCGATCAGGGTTTCCGGCATCGAGGACGCCACCAGCCGCACCGCCGCCGCGTCCTCTTGCAACCCGTCGCCAAAACCCTGATAGGCGATGTCGATGAACGGCACCGCACCGGTTTTCTGCATAAACGCAATAACCTCGGCCCATTGCGCCAAATTCAGGTTTGCGCCGGTCGGGTTGTGGCAACAGCCGTGCAACAGCACCACATCGCCCGCCTTGACCCCCGCCAGATCAGCCATCATGCCGTCGAAATCCACACCACAGGTGGCGTCATCGAAATAGCGGTATTCAGCCATCTTCATGCCGACGTATTTGATGATCGACGGATGGTTCGGCCACGTCGGGTTGGAAATCCAGATCGTCGCGTCAGGGCTGGCCATTTTGATCAGCTCCACCGCTTGACGAATCGCGCCGGTGCCCCCCGGTGTGGCCGCCGCCGCCACGCGCGCGCGGGGCACAGCATCACCCAGCACCAGATCAACCATCGCGTTACCAAAAGCAGGCTCGCCCGCAAGGCTGGTGTATTTCTTGGTGGTCTCGACCTCCCACAGCTGCTTTTCCGCCGCCTTGATCGCCCGCATCACCGGCGTATTTCCGTGGGCATCCTTATAGATACCAACGCCAAGGTCGATCTTGTCGATCCGCGGATCGTCGCGAAACATCTGCACCAATTGCAGGATTTTATCGGCGGGTTGTTTTGTCAGGTTGGTCAGCATTTGCTTACTCCGTTTCAATTTTCAGATCGCTGGGGATGCCCCATTCAGACCAGGAGCCATCGTAAATCGAGTGTTTCATGTGCCCGATACGGGTCAGGGCAAGGGTGACGATATTGGCGGTGACACCAGAGCCGCAGGTGGCGATCACCGGTTTGGACAGATCCACACCTGCCGACTTGAAAATCGCCTTCAGGTCAGCGTTAGCTTTCATCGTCCCGTCGGTGTTCAACAGGCTGGCGTAATACACATTCTTTGAATTCGGGATATGGCCCGAACGCAGACCCTCGCGGCTCTCGGCCTCGCGGCCATAAAACCGGTCGGGCGAGCGTGCGTCCACGATCTCGCAATCGCCCAGCTTGCTGGCCGCCGCGACTTGGGTGACGTCCTTTACCAGATGCGCCTGACGGCTGACGGTCATGTGGCGATCACGAATGATCGGTGGCATGTCCTCGACCGGATAGCCATCGGCGATCCATTTCGGCAAGCCACCATCCAGCACCGCAATATCGTTTTTGCCCATCAGGCGGAACAGCCACCAGACCCGTGCGGCCACAAACAGGCCCGCACTATCGTAAACGACAACCTGATGGCCATCACCCACCCCCAGCTTTCGCATCCGCGACATGAATTTCTCGATCGGCGGGGCCATGTGCGGCAGATCAGAGCGGTGATCGGCCACATCGTCAATATCGAAATAGCGGGCATTGGGGATGTGGGCAGCCTCGTATTCGGCACGGGCATCGCGCTCATCCTCGTCCAGAAACCACGAGGCATCGAAAATCCGAATGTCGGGGCTGTTCAGATGGTCCGCCAGCCATTTGGTCGAAACCAGCGTTTTAGGATCGTCAACAAACATCAAAAGGCCCCTTTGGTAACTGTCTTATATGGCCTAGCGCGAGGGGGGCACGCTGGCAAGAGTTACAGGCACCCCAATGCAGGGCACCCTAGGATTTTTCACTTGATCATCCTCTTTTTGAGCAGACCGACAATAGCCAGCAGAACCCCGCCACCAACGCCACCCGAGACAAGCTGGCCAATATCGATACCGCCACCGCCAGCCATCGCACCCACACCCAGCATGCCGAAAATTTGAGCGCCAAAACCGCCACCGACAATTCCGGCAATCGTGTTGCCAAGCGCGCCAAGGCTCAAACCTTTCATCATGCCGCCAGCAGCGTTGCCACCAACCGCCCCCGCAAGCAGAGCAACAATCATTTCCAAATCATTCGTTCCATTTCAAAGCGGCCGACAGTTACGCCCCCAATCGCCCGGGCCCGATCCTAGCTGCTTTCGCGCAACAGCCGSGCTTTTTGACGGSMCCAGTCGCGKKWSKYYTCGGTGGCGCGYTTGTCSTGGKTCTTTTTRCCYTTGGCCACACCGATTTTGATCTTCACCAGCCCCTTGTGGTTGAAATACATAACCAGCGGCACCAGCGTCATACCCTTGCGCCCCGTGGCCTGCCACAGCTTGGACAGCTGTTTTTTGGATACCAGCAATTTGCGCTTGCGCCGCTCCTCGTGGCCCCATGTTTTGGCTTGCTTATAGGGGGCGACGTAGGAATTGATCAGCCACAGCTCGCCCTCTTCAAGGCTGGCATAGCTTTCGGCGATGTTGGTCTGGCCCTCGCGCATCGATTTCACCTCGGAGCCTTGCAGCATGATACCGCACTCGATGTCATCCTCGATCGCGTAATCATACCGCGCGCGGCGGTTTTCGGCGATCACCTTGTAGTTGGGGTCAGATTTCTTGTTGGCCATAAGGTGGCTTAAAAGATGGCAGCATAGGTGTCTAGGGCGCAGATACATTTCATTGCCCGCATCGCAAACAAGATAGACCGTCGCACCCGTAACATTTGAAATAGCGCAGTTTTATAATTTCCAAAAGGGAGCTTACATGACGACCGATCCTGCCAAACCCGCGCGCCGCACACGAGCCCGCGTATATATGTCCCCTACATCACGCGCAAAATTCCGCCCTATGAAATTTTGGACGAGGAAAGTCTGATACAGATCGAGGCGACCACCGACCGGATACTGGCCGAGATCGGCATCGAGTTCCGCGATGACGAAGAAACCGTGCGACTGTTTCGCGCCGCCGGTAGCGCCGGTAGCGCCGGTAGCGCCGGTAGCAAGGTGACCGAGCTGTCCGGCAATCGGTGGAACATCAAGTTCGAGCCAGGCATGGTCCGCGAAATGCTGAAAATCGCACCGGCCATTTCCACCCGACACGCCCGCAACCCCGCCAACAGCGTCCAGATCGGTGGCGAAGCGACAGTTTTTTGCCCTCTTACGGGTCGCCCTTTGTGATGTATCTGGACAAGGGGCGGCGTTACCGCACGATTGAATCTTTCGAGAATTTAGTAAAATTGGCACAACCCTCGCCCTGGATGCATCATTACAGACCGCCTATTAGGGACACGGCGCTGAATGATGATCAGCCGTGGGAGGACACGGGCCGAGGAAGGCAGCATTGATGCGGCCACTCGCGCCAACACCCGCTGGGAGGAAACGCTGGCCTCGTATGAAGCGCCCCCCTTGGATGTGGCCAAAGATGGTGAGTTGAAAGATTTCATGGGTCGCAAGAAGGCCAGCATGGAGGATACGTGGTATTAGGGGAGGCATCGCATTACCCGACATGCAGATCATTTCCGCATCACTGGGCACATCCATAAATGCAACGGCAGCAATGCGGGACAAATCTGTCAATCAGGCAGCCGGAATTTTCGAAAATTCCGGCATGGAAAATAGCAATTTTCCAGCACGTTTTCTTTAAAGAAAACGCCTCGCGGACCAACGTAAGGAATGCTCGATATGGGCCGGTTGCAGACCACCTAATATTGTGGAAGGGCTCACCCCCGTCATTCCCCGTAACCTGACCCTAGTTGATCAATCCCGCATGGATCATCGCGGCGTCCATGTCGGCCTTGGCCCCGTCGGTCAGATCGACCAACGGCAGGCGCACCTCATCAGAACACAGCCCCAGCTTGGACAAACCATATTTTGCCCCAACCAATCCGGGTTCAGCAAAAATCGCCTTGTGCAGCGGCATCAGGCGGTCTTGGATTTCCAGGGCTTTCGCGTAATCGCCTGCCAATGTGGCAGCTTGCAATTGCGAACACAGCGCAGGTGCGACATTGGCGGTGACCGAAATGCAGCCAACCCCGCCTTGGGCATTGAACCCGTGCGCGGTGGGGTCTTCGCCGGAAATCTGGATGAAATCCTTACCGCATGTCAGGCGCTGCATCGAGACCCGCGCCAGATCTCCGGYGGCGTCTTTCACCCCGATGATCCGCGCCAATCTGGCCAGCTTGCCCATGGTTTCAGGCGTCATATCCACCACCGAGCGGCCAGGGATGTTGTAGATGATAATCGGCAGATTGCTGTTGTCGTGCAGGCTGGTGAAATGAACAATCATCCCCGCCTGCGTCGGCTTGTTATAATAGGGCGTCACCACGAGGGCAGCGTCTGCACCGACCTTCTCGGCAAAGGCAATGTAGCGGGCGGATTCAGCGGTGTTGTTCGATCCGGCACCGGCAATCACCGGAATGCGACCAGCGGCAGCTTTAACCACAATCTCGATTACCTGCTCGTGTTCGCCGTGGGTCACGGTCGGGCTTTCGCCGGTCGTGCCCATCGGCACCAATCCGTTTGATCCCTGCTCAATGTGCCATTCGACCAAATGTTTGAGCGCATCAACATCCAGTGCACCGNTTTTTGAACGGCGTGACCAGAGCGGGGAAAGACCCTTTGAACATGATACGTCTCCTTAATGTGTTGCGTTTACAAGTGATGCGATAAGCGATTCACCCGACGCCTTGTACGGCGGAAACTAGCCGCAGTTTGCGCAATTGCCAAGATTGTGTATTGCAGGTGCGCCTCTGCGGGTACACTTTGTGGTAACTCTGCCCGCAATTCAAAGGAATTCCGCCCTATATGCGCCTGTTTAGCTTAATTCTGACGTCTCTGGTGATGATGTCGGCCCCGACACTGGCACAAGAGAGCCCTGCACCAGCAGCATTGGCAGCTGCATTTGACGCAATTAATGATGCGGATTGGCCCGAGGCAACACGCCGCGCCACCCCTGCGGGGCAGGTTGGCAAAGACATTGTTGAGTGGCACCGTTTGCGCGCGGGCAGCGGCAGCTTGGCCGAATATCGCGCGTTTCTGGGCGCGCATGCGAACTGGCCCGGCCTGCCGTTGATGCGCCGAAAAGGCGAAGCCGCGATCACATCCGCGACCCCGCCCAAAGAGGTGATCTCCTATTTCAACCTCCAAAGCCCGGATTCCATCCACGGGACCTTACAACTGGCCCGCGCCTATCAGGCCGTGGACCAAAACGGCGATGCGGCGGCGACCGTGGTTCTGGCTTGGCGCACATTTGCCTTGTCCGAATCGGGACGGGCCGCGTTTTTATCGGCCCACAAGGATTTGCTTGCCCCGCATCATACGGCGCGGCTGGATATGTTGCTGTGGCGCGGACGGTTTTCGGATGCGCGGCGGATGTATCCGCTGGTGAGTGAGGACTGGAAGGCATTGGCCGAGGCCCGTATCGCCTTGCGGCGCAAAGATGGCAATGTCGATACCCTGATTGAAGCCGTACCAAAGGCGCTGCAATCCAATCCCGGGCTTGCCTATGAACGGTTCTTGTGGCGGGCCAGCAAAGGGCGCAGCGCCGATGCTGTAGCCTTGCTGCTGGAACGCAGCACGTCCGCTGAAACCCTGGGCGATCCTGACCGCTGGGCCAACCGCCGCCGTTCACTGGCGCGCCAGATGATGCGCGAAGGCGACGGGGTGACCGCTTACCGAGTTGCGTCGACGCATCACCTTGGCGAGGGATCAAACTTTGCCGATCTGGAGTGGTTGTCCGGCTATCTGGCGTTGCGTTATCTAAATGACCCGAAAACCGCGCTGGCCCATTTCCAGAGCTTTCGCGTGGCCGTAAAAAGCCCGATCAGTCTGGGCCGCGCCGGATATTGGGAGGGGCGCGCCTATCAGGCGATCGGCAATGAGGGATCGGCGCAGGCCGCTTATGCGTTTGCAGCAGAATACCAGACCAGTTTTTACGGGCTTTTGGCGGCCGAGAAGGCCGGTTTCAGCATGGACGCCGCGCTGACCGGGGCTGAAACATTCCCCGATTGGCACAATGCCGGTTTTATATCCTCGGATGTGCTGGAGGCTGCGTTGTTATTGCACAAAGCAGGAAAAATCACGCTGGCAAAACGATTCTTTTTGCAAGTGGCCGAATCCCTTAACCGCACAGAACTGGGGCAACTGGCCGATCTGGTGCTATCGCTGAAAGAGCCGCATATCGCATTGATGATTGCCAAACAGGCTGCCAAACGCGGCCATGTTTTACCCCGCGCCTATTACCCGCTGCATGATCTGGCCAAAGAAGAGTTGCCCGTCGCCACCGAACTGGCGCTGGCGATTGCGCGGCGCGAAAGCGAATTTAACCCGGTCGTCGAAAGCGGGGTGGGTGCGAAAGGCTTGATGCAGTTGATGCCCCGCACGGCGCAATCCGTAGCCAAAGACCTGGACCTCGATTTCGAGGTCSARCGKKTSWKGMSSGMKKGSMSCYATMACSYYSKCMTWRRCRSCMMYKATSWRRMSMRGWWSYRMAARGRMTKYGRSAWKKMKSMARWWMYKGWMYMCGTCGGCTATAACGCGGGGCCAAGCCGCGCGCATTCATGGGTGGCCGCATTCGGTGATCCGCGTTCGGCAGGCGTAGATGTGGTGGACTGGATCGAACATATTCCATTTCGGGAAACCCGAAATTATGTGATGCGCGTTACGGAATCTTTGCCGGTTTACCGCGCGCGCCTATCGGGCAAAACGCCGCCGCTATCCCTGTCTGCCGAATTACGCCAAGGTGGATAGATTACCCTGCGGTTTTCAAATCCCTGATCAACTGATCCATATTGCCCTTGCGCTTGTCCAGCATCGCGCCAATTTCGGTGCGTTCGGTCAACAGCATGTTGATGCCCTCGATATACATGTTGTAAAACAACGGCTTGCCGCGTTTGTCCGAGATAAAGAATATCACTTCAAAAGGAGCCTGACCTTTCAAACGGGCCAGTGTTTTCACTTCAACGTGGCTTTTGACCGTTTTGGCGGACTGAACCTCTAGGCGGCCCCCAATAAACTCACGAAACCGCTTGCCGTATTTACGGGCAATGTAGCCTTGAAAATTCTTGGCAAAAGCACGTTTTTGCTCCGCGCTCGCCTGACGCGCTTCGACGCCCAGAGCATAGCTTGCCAAATATCTGACGTCAGAATATTTAACGAAAATCTTCTCGAATTCCTTGATCATACTTGCCTCGGATTTCCCCGATGCGATCACTTTGTTAATCGCCGCCACCAGCCGCTCCACATGGATGGATGCCTGCCCGTCGGTGAGCGCCAAGGCCGGAGATGCCAAAGGCCCCAGAGCAATAGCGGTAGCGCCGCCCAGCACGATTTTGCGGCGTGTCAGATCAGTCTGCATAAAAATCGTCATAGCCATCATCTCCTTGGTCTTCTTCAATTATTGCCTGTCCCAATTCAAACCTGCGATGTTGCAAATACAACAGGCGGGCCTGCGCGTAGCTGTCGGCACTATCGTATAATACAGAGTCGACAGTGTCAGAATACTGGTAGCGATCACCAAGTTTTGATAAGCCTTTAGCAACCGGCCCCATATATTTCTCGGGCGTTGGGGCGCCAAATGTCAGAGGGTTGGTAAATACATCAACCACCATCCCGACCATATCGCGTTCGGTCGATGGCCCGACAAAGGGCAGTTCAACATAGTTGCCCTCGCCGACACCCCAGACATGCAGGGTTTCGCCAAAGTCGCTGGTTTCCTCGTACAGGCCCATAGCGGTTGAAGGGTCCAGAATGCCGCCCAGCCCGATTGTGGTGTTGAACAGGAACCGGCTGGCATTTTTGACAGCGCTGTCCAGATCAAGCTGCAACAGGTTGTTCACAACAATGCCCGGTAAATTCAAATTCGAAGCGAAATTTCCAATTCCCTGACGCACCGGCTGGGGAATTCCATTGCCATATGCCCCCGAGGCAGGCTTGACCAGCGCACGGTCCAGATTACGGTTTGCCTCGTGTGTTTGGCGGTTTTGCACCTCGTATGGGTCGGTAATACCCTTGGCCACAGGGGCAGTGCACCCCGCCATCAGAACAAGGGTGACACTGACAAGGATGAACCCGGATAAATGCATTCGTATATTATTCAAAACTATCAATGTAATCTCAACTGCTTGTTTGTAGTTTCACACTACATAGTCTTTGACGCGGCAATGCCCATAGGTAATCCGGCCAAGGTTAAATCTGTGGCCGATTGGTTACAAGTCATTCTGTGTCATTTCGTCCCCTAAGGATGCGACACAGCACCGGCAGTTGAAAGAGGTAATATGCGGCAAACAGATCGCAGTAACGGGCTAGCAGAACTAAAGGCGGCACGGCGCAAAAACAGGGGGCTGTTTTGGGCCGTCGGCATCTTTAGCGCATTCGTTAACCTGCTAATGCTCACCGGTCCCCTGTATATGTTGCAGGTTTATGACCGTGTGCTGAGCAGCGGCTCGGTTGAAACATTGCTGGCGCTTTCGGTGCTGGTGACGTTCCTGTTTGCGATGATGGGGCTGCTGGATTATGCTCGCGGGCGCATTCTGGCCCGCATCGGGGCGCGGTTTCAGTCCAGTCTGGACCGGCGCGTGTTTTCCGCCGTGTTGCGGGCCAATGCGCGGGGGCGAGGCACGCCCGAAACCAACAGCGGGCTGCGTGATCTGGAAGCGGTGCAGCGTTTACTGACGTCGCCGGTGCTGACCGCCATATTCGATATTCCCTGGACGCCGGTTTTTCTGGGCGGGATATTTCTGTTTCACCCGTGGCTGGGCATTCTTGCCATATCGGGTGGCGGATTTCTGATCCTGATCACTCTGTTGAACCAATGGATCACCCGCACGCCTGTGCTGGATGCTAATATGTCCACCCACCAGGCCAGCCAGATGGCCGAACAACTGCGCGGTGAATCCGAATTGGTGCAAAGTCTGGGGATGCAGGGCGCTGTATTTGACCGCTGGAATGCGGCCCGCGAAGCAGCACTTGCCGCCAGCATTCGCGCCTCGGACAGCACCGGCAGTTTTACTATTCTGACCAAAACATTCCGCATGTTCCTGCAATCGGCAATGCTGGGTTTGGGCGCCTATCTGGTGTTGCAAAACGAGTTGACCGCAGGCGCGATGATCGCAGGATCCATCCTGTTGGGCCGCGCATTGGCCCCGATCGAGCAGTCAATCGGCCAATGGGCATTGGTGCAGGCCGCCAGCAAGGGGTGGAGCAACCTTACAATTTTGCTTTCCGAAGTGCCGGTTGAACCTGTGCGCACCACCCTGCCCCGACCAAAGGCGTTGCTGGTTGCCGAACAGGTGACGGTTGTTCCGCCAGGCCAAGCACAAGCCTCGCTTCGGATGGTGAGTTTTACCCTGAAACCGAGGCAAGCGCTTGGCGTTATCGGATCGTCCGGCGCGGGTAAATCCACCCTTGCACGGGCGATCACCGGCGTGTGGCGGGTGGCGGGTGGCAAAATCCGGCTGGATGGCGCGACGCTGGATCAATATGATCCCGACGTTCTGGGCCAGCACATTGGATACCTGCCGCAACGCGTGCAATTGTTCGACGGCACCATCGCCGAAAACATCGCCCGTTTGTCGATGAACCCCGATGATGCAGCCGTCATCAAAGCCGCCAAAAAGGCTGCGGCACACGATATGATTCTGGAATTTCCCGATGGCTATGACACCCGCGTTTCCACCAATGGCGGGCGTCTGTCTGGCGGGCAATTGCAGCGCATCGGGCTTGCCCGTGCGATGTATGGTGATCCGGTTATTCTGGTGCTGGACGAGCCGAATTCAAACCTTGATAATGATGGCTCAACCGCCCTGAACACCGCAATCCGCCAGATGAAAGCCGATGGCGGGGCCGTGATGATCATGGCCCACCGCCCCGCCGCCATTCAGGAATGTGATCTGCTGATTGTGCTTGAGGGTGGGACGCTAAAGGCGTTCGGACCAAAGGATGACGTGATGCGCGAGATGGTGAAAAACCATGAACAAATCCGCCAAAATGCCACAAAAGGGGGCGTCAGATGAACACCGATGTAGCAAAAGGCTGGTCCGCTCGTGCCCCGTTGATCCTTGGGTTTCTGGCCATTCTGGTTTTGGTTGGCGGCTTTGGTACATGGTCGGTGATGACCAATATTTCGGGCGCGGTGATTGCCGATGGCCAGATCGAGGTCGACCAGAACCGCCAGGTGGTGCAACACCCCGACGGCGGTGTGATCTCGGAAATCCGCGTGCAAGAAGGCGATCTGGTCAGCGCGGGCGATATATTACTGCGCCTTGATGCCGCTAACCTTGGCTCGGAACTGGTGGTGATTGAGGGGCAGTTATTTGAAATGATAGCGCGACGTGGCCGGTTTGAAGCCGAACGTGACGGAACGGACGATATCACCTTTGACACCGATCTTATTGCCGCCACTGCCAATTCCTCAACCGCCACTAACCTGATGCAAGGCCAGCAGCGCCTATTCGACGCGCGACTAAAAACACTGGGCCAGGAAGTGTCGCAAATGCAAAAACGCCGCGGCCAGATTTCAGACCAGATCACCGGTATCACCGCCCAGCAAACCGCGCTCGGTTCACAGCTGGACCTGATCACGCAGGAACTGGTCAATCAGCAAACTTTGCTGGATCGTGGTCTGGCGCAGGTGTCGCGCGTCCTTAGCCTACAGCGCGAGCAGGCGCGGCTGCGCGGCTCGATGGGCGAACTGGCCGCAAACAAAGCACAGGCCGAGGGCAAGATTACCGAGATCGAAATCGAGGTGCTGAAATTCGGATCCAAGCGGCGCGAAGAGGCGATCACCCGCCTGCGGGATCTGCAATTTCGTGAACTGGAGCTACAGGAACAACGCCGCGCCCTAACCGATAGATTGGCACGCCTCGACATTCGCGCACCCCTGTCGGGCATCGTTTACGGCATGCAGTTTTTCGCGCCCCGCTCGGTGATCAGGCCTGCCGATCCGGTGCTGTATCTGGTGCCACAGGATCGCCCATTGGTGATCGCGGCCAAGGTTCAGTCAATCAACATCGACCAGATTTTCATTGGCCAAGAGGTCACCTTGCGGTTCTCGGCATTTGATGCCCGCACCACCCCCGAACTGAAGGGGCGGGTGATGAAAATATCCGCCGATGCCTTTACCGACGAGCGGACCCAAGCCAGCTTTTACCGCTCGAAAATTGTGCTGCTTGACGGTGAAATTGATAGGTTTCCCGCAGATGCGACCCTGATCCCCGGCATGCCGGTGCAAGCGTTTATTCGCACCAATGACCGCACGCCGCTGGCATATCTGGTCAAACCGCTGGCCGATTATTTCGCCAGGGCATTTAGGGAAAACTGAATTTGGTGGTTTTCCTATGCGCCAAACGCGGTTAGCGTCCGGCAAAACACGCAACCAACGGAGACAATCAGATGAGCAATTCCTATGAGGCCCGCCTAACTGAACTTGGCGTCACCCTGCCCGACGCCCCCGCTCCCGCCGCCAATTATGTGCCTTACGTCATTTCCGGCGATCTGGTGTTTGTATCGGGCCAAATCTCGAACGGTCCCGATGGGCTGATCATCGGCAGGCTGGGTGAAAACATGGATGTCGCCGCCGGTGCGGTTGCTGCGAAAACCTGTGCGCTTGGCCTTGTTGCCCAGCTAAAGGCGGCGTGTGGTGGCGATCTTTCGCGCCTTGTTCGCGTGGTCAAACTGGGCGGTTTCGTCAACTCCACCCCTGATTTCACCGACCAGCCTAAAGTGATCAACGGCGCTTCGGATTTTCTGGTGGAACTGTTTGGCGATGCAGGCCGCCATGCCCGCGCCGCCGTCAGTGCTGCCGCCCTGCCATTGGGTGTCGCGGTTGAAATCGAAGGCATTTTCCAGATCAAATGATACCCCTTCCGGATGATTTTCTAAGCTTGCCGATCGCGCACCGTGGCTATCACGATGCGGGGTCAGGCATTATTGAAAATACCCGCGCGGCCTTTGGGGCCGCAATTGATGCCGGCTATGGGGTCGAGCTGGATGTGCAGCTGTCTGCTGATGGCCACGCCATGGTGTTCCACGATTACGACATGAGGCGCCTGACAGGCACACCGGGTCCGGTCCGCATGCAGCAACGCGGCGACCTAACCAAAACCCGACTGCTTGGCTGTGATGAAACCATCCCGACCCTGCCTGAAATTCTAACCCTGATTGATGGTCGCACCCCTGTGCTGATCGAAACCAAGGATCAGGACGGCGCGATGGGGTCAGACATCGGCCCGCTAGAACAATCCGTCGCAAATGCCCTAAAAGATTACGATGGCCCCGCAGCGGTGATGAGCTTCAATCCGCATTCCGTCATTGCCCTATCTGAACTTGCCCCGACCACTCCACGCGGCATTGTTACCTGCCATTTTCCGGCCGAACGCTGGCAACTTCTGAACAAGGGAACCCGCAAACGCTTGCGCACCATCCCCGATTACGTTCGCGCCCGCGCCAGCTTTATCAGCCACCGCCATGACGACCTGGAAAACCCCCGCATTGCCGAGTTGCGCAACAAAGGGGCAAACGTCATCTGCTGGACCATCCGCAGCGCCGATGCCGAGGTCGAGGCCCGAAAAGTGGCGGATAACGTGACGTTTGAAGGCTATGCTGCCGCGTTACCAACATCGTAAACTACAGCGTAATCACATCGCCCGCCGCGTATTTCCTGGACCCGAGCGCATTGTGAAACGCCACGAACAATATCCAGCCCCTTGACCCCGCCCGCCGATACGCCACACTTGGCCCTATGCCCGAACAGATTGAAATCCGCGTCCTGACCAGCCTTGCCGACATCCGCGCCGATGAATGGGACGCCTGCACCTGCCTTGAGGATGGCCGCCCGATTGATCCATTCACCACCCACCGGTTTTTATCCGCGCTCGAGGTTAGCGGCTCGGTCAGCGCAGGCACTGGCTGGCAACCTCATCACATAACGGCCTATCTGGACAACCAGTTGATCGCCGCCGCCCCTGCCTATGCCAAATCCCATTCGCAAGGTGAATATGTGTTCGACCACAGCTGGGCCGACGCCTATATGCGGGCGGGCGGGCGGTATTACCCGAAACTGCAAMTGACCGTGCCATTCRCCCCCGCCACAGGTCGGCGTTTCCTGACCCGCGCCGGGTTTGAARCCACAGGKCAATCCRCRCTGGTGCAGGGYGCGGTGCARCTGGCGGCTGARAACCAGCTGTCATCAMTGCACATCACCTTTTGCACYGAARCCGAGGCYGAMGCGGGCAAAGAAATGGGCCTGATGCACCGCCTTGGGCAACAGTTTCACTGGGTCAACGATGGCTATAAAACCTTCGATGATTTCCTCACCTCGCTGTCCTCGCGCAAACGCAAAAACATCCGCCGCGAGCGCAAGCAGGCGCAGGGTTTTGGCGGCACCATTCACGCGCTGAGGGGGGATGATATCACCCCCGACCACCTCGCCGCGTTCTGGCATTTCTATCAGGACACTGGCGCGCGCAAATGGGGCACGCCGTATCTGACCCGCGATTTTTTCAACATAGCGCACGAAACCCTGCGGGGTGACATGCTGCTGGTCATGGCGATGCGGGACGGTCAATGGGTTGCCGGTGCGCTGAATTTCATCGGGGCCGACACCCTGTTCGGTCGCTACTGGGGATGTGCCGAAGACCACCCCGCACTACATTTTGAACTCTGCTATTACCGTGCCATCGACTATGCCATCGCCTGCGGGATAAAACGTGTCGAGGCCGGTGCCCAAGGCGGCCACAAACTCGCCCGTGGCTACATGCCCGTCACCACCCATTCCTTGCACTGGATCGCCGACGATGGATTTCGCGCCGCTATTGCCCGGTTTCTGGAGCATGAANGGGATGCTGTGGATGAAGACATCGAGGTGATGACATCCTATGGTCCGTTCAAACGGAGATAACCCCGACACCCCAATCATTGTTCCATAAATATCCGCGCCGCAGGCATAAAATCTCTTAAAGACAACAATTGCGTTTCCCGCCGCCGCCGCGTTATCTTCCTTGCAACAACGGCAACCAGAAAGCCCCCATATGCCCCACATCATCGTTATCGGCGCAGGTCAGGCTGGCGCCTCGCTCACCGCCAAATTGCGCAGCCTCGGTTACGGTGGCGACATCACCCTGATCGGCGCGGAACCTGTGCTGCCCTACCAACGCCCGCCGCTGTCCAAGGGGTATCTGCTGGGCGATATGACCCGCGAACGGTTGTTCCTGCGGCCCGAGGAATTCTACGAAAACCAGAACATCACCCTGCGCCTTGGCAGCACAGTCACCGCTATCGATGTAGCCGCGAAAACCGTCACCATCGGCAGCGAGACCCTCGCCTATGATGACCTTGCGCTCACCACCGGCTCCACCCCGCATCGCTTGCCTGCCGCCACCGGTGGGACCTTGCAAGGCGTGCATGTTGTCCGCACCCTCGCCGATATCGATGCGATGGAACCCGAATTTGCCGCCGGCAAAAACGTGCTGATCGTCGGTGGTGGCTACATCGGGCTTGAGGCCGCTGCAGTTGCCGCCAAGCTGGGCCTGAACGTCACCTTGGTGGAAATGGCCGACCGCATCCTGCAACGGGTCGCCGCGCCCGAAACTTCGGATTATTTCCGCACCCTGCATACGGCGCATGGGGTGAACATTCTTGAGGGTGTCGGACTGGATCACCTGTCAGGCGACAGTCGCGTGACATCCGCCACCCTGACCAACGGGCAAACCATCCCCGTTGATTTTGTCATCACCGGCGTCGGCATCAAACCCGCCACCGATCTGGCCGAGGCCACGAACATCACGTTAGAGAACGGCATCAAAACCGACACCCAAGGTCGCACATCTGCGCCGCACATCTGGGCCGCTGGCGATTGCGCATCCTTCCCTTATCACAGCACCCGCATCCGGCTGGAAAGCGTGCCAAACGCCATTGATCAAGCCGAGGTGGTCGCCGAAAACATGCTGGGTGCGGCCAAAGATTACATCGCCACCCCGTGGTTCTGGTCGGATCAATACGATGTGAAACTGCAAATCGCAGGGCTGAACACCGGCTACACATCCGTGGTCACGCGGGCGGGCGAAAAACCCGGTGCGCAATCACACTGGTATTACGCTGGCGACACCCTACTGGCGGTGGATGCGATGAACGATGCGCGAGCCTATATGATCGGTAAACGCCTGATCGAGGCGGGGAAATCCCCCGCGCCTGACGTAATCGCAAACCCTGACACCGATCTGAAAGCCCTGCTGAAATGAGGATCATCGCAGGGACGCACCGTGGCCTGAAACTCGCCCCGGTCGGCACGGGAGACACCGCCGCCCACCTGCGCCCCACCTCGGACCGGGTGCGCGAAAGCCTGTTTAGCGTGCTGATGGGCGGGGCATATGGCGATCCGATCAGTGGCGCACATGTGCTGGACCTGTTCGCGGGCACGGGGGCATTGGGGCTTGAGGCGCTGTCACGCGGGGCCACCCACGCAACCTTTGTTGATGATGGCCGCAAGGCACAATCCCTGATCCGCGAGAACATCGCTCTGACGCGGCGCGACAAAGCCACCACCCGTTTGATCCGCAGCGATGCCACCAAACTGCCGCCAAACAAAGGCACCCGCTGTTCGCTGGTCTTTATGGACCCGCCCTATGGCAAAGGGCTGGGAGAAATGGCGCTGGTCGCCGCCCGCAATGGCGGCTGGTTGGCGGACGGGGCGCTGATCATCTGGGAAGAAAGCAGCCCGCAACATCCGCCCCAAGGGTATGTGCTGCGTGACCAGCGCAAGTATGGAGATACGTGGATTTCGATACTGGAGAAGTAATCGCCGTGCTGCCGGATCAAATCACAGCCGTTCATCAAGCCTGACGGCTTTCCTCGCTATAGCAAAGAGTGCCCTGCAAGAGGCCGATGAGCGGCTGCTAATTTGGAACAAATGCTCAATAAACCCACCAGAAAAGAGTCATATGGGATTCATATCGCCAAATCCGGCCCCGTCTCAGTAGGTCGGATGAAACTTGCCGGTCGGTGACAGCGTAAAAATTTCGCACCCGCCCACCGTGACCCCGATCGAATGTTCAAACTGCGCCGACAGCGATTTATCCCGCGTCACCGCCGTCCAGTCGTCCGCCAGAACCTTGGTTTCGGGGCGGCCCAGATTGACCATCGGCTCGATGGTGAAAATCATCCCTTCTTCCAGCATAGGTCCGGTTCCGGCACGGCCATAATGCAGCACATTGGGCGGCGCATGAAACACCCGMCCCAGYCCGTGACCRCARAAATCGCGCACCACSSWCATSCGSTGKGCYTCGACATAGGTYTGRATCGCGTGGCCGATATCGCCAAAGGTATTGCCCGGTTTTACCGCCTCGATCCCCTTCATCAAAGCATCATGCGTGACCTGCACCAGCCGTTCGGCCTTGCGACCCAACCTGCCCGCCACATACATCCGCGAGGTGTCGCCGAACCAGCCATCAACAATCACCGTGACATCAATATTGACGATATCACCATCCTTAAGCCGCTTGTCACCCGGAATGCCGTGACACACCACATGATTGACCGAAATGCAGCTGGCGTGCTTGTAGCCCTTATAGCCAATCGTCGCCGATTTCGCGCCAGCGGAGTTGACCCGATCGGTGATGTAGCGATCCAGCTCGCCCGTGGTCACACCTGTGACAACCATCGGCGCAACCTCGTCCAGAATCTCGGCGGCCAATTTGCCAGCTGCAAACATGCCGTCAAAATCCGACGCCTGATAAATTCTGATCCCGTCTTTGGTCACGCGGCCTTTATCGTCTGTCAAAGCATCTCTCCTAGCTGTTATCGTCTAGATAAGGCAGCAGATGACAAACTTCCAGCGCATGCGTGAGCCAAACGCCCTCAGGTGTAATTCTGGTCCCATAGCACAACACCTCGACTCCCGCCGTTCGTGCTGCCGCGTAAGCAACCGCATAGGCCGGATCAATATCTGCCGCCAACCGGAACCGGTCACAATCGGTGCGCTGCACCAGATAGAGCATCACCGCCCTATGTCCCGCAGCCACCATCCGGCCCAATTCCACCAAATGTTTTGCGCCACGCACAGTCACGCTATCGGGGAATTCTGCCCAACCCGTTTCCCGCATCAAGGTGACGCTTTTAACCTCGACATAAGCGTCCGGCAAACCGACCTCGCGCAATAGGAAATCTATCCGGCTGTTCTCGCCATACTTCACTTCCGCGCGCACAGTGCCGTAGGCGGCCAACTCCGCCACCTCGCCTGCCTCAAGTGCGGCCCGCACAGCCCGATTGGGCACGGCGGTATCCACCCCGACAAAATGCCCGTTCGGAAACTCCACCAGCCGCCAGCCATATTTCAGCTTCCTCGCAGGATCATCATTCGGCTCCAGCCACACCCGCAGCCCTTCGTCCTTTAGCCCCATCATCGATCCTGGATTGGGGCAATGCGCCACCACCTCGCGCCCGTTGGCCAGCCGCACATCGGCCAAAAACCGTTTATAGCGGCGGATCAGGGTGGCAGGGATTAGGGGGGTTTGAAAGCGCATGCTTAAGGCATATATTGSAAGCATACGACCGACAAGGATGCTGATATGATCAACCCAACTGCCGCCATGCTGGTGATCGGCGACGAAATCCTGTCAGGCCGCACCCAGGATACCAACACCCACCACCTTGCGGGGGAGTTGACCGCGCATGGCATTGATTTGACCGAAGTGCGTGTGGTGCCGGACGACACGGGGGCGATCATTGCCGCTGTGCAAAAACTTGCGGGCAATCACACCCACCTGTTCACCTCGGGCGGGATTGGTCCGACCCATGACGACATCACCGCTGATGCGGTGGCCGCCGCCTTTGGCACGCCGATCAGTATCCGCGATGACGCCCGCGCCCTGCTGGTGGCCCATTACGCCAMTACAGACTCCAGGTTGAACGACGCCCGCCTGCGCATGGCCCGCATCCCGGACGGGGCCGCATTGATCGAAAACCCGATTTCTGCCGCCCCCGGTTTTACCCTGAAAAATGTGCATGTGATGGCTGGCGTGCCGATAATTTTCAAAGCGATGGTGGCGTCCCTGCTGCCCACTTTGTCCGGCGGCACCCCCTTGCTCAGCCAAACCCTGCGGCTGATGCAACCCGAAGGCGTGATTGCCAAACCGTTGGCCGATCTGGCGACGCAGTTTCCCGATCTCTCGTTCGGATCCTACCCGTTCTACACAAACGGCACCTATGGCACTAATGTCGTCGGGCGCGGCACCGATGCCGTTAAACTGGACGCTGCCATGTCCCACCTCAAAACCCTGTTTGCGCCGGAGACCAAATGACCCCCGCCCAAATCCTGTATCAAACCGGCGATGCCACATGGCCTGCTGCCGAATTCCTGACCATCGGCAACTGGACCATCCGCAGGGGGGCTGGCGGCGGGCAGCGTGTATCATCAGCCACTGCCAATGGTCCGGTTACATCTGAGGATATCAACGTGGCCGAACAGGCGATGGGGGCGCTCGGCCAAAACCATTTATTTATGATCCGCGAGGGCGATGATGCACTTGACGCGCAGCTTGAGGCCAAAGGCTATCGCATCAAAGACCCGGTAAACCTGTATATCTGCCCGATCGAAACCCTGACCAAAATCGCGCCCGAACGCCTCGCCGCTTTCCCGATCTGGCCACCCTTGGCGATCATCAATGAAATCTGGGCCGAGCAGGGTATTGACGCTGGCCGTCAAGCGGTTATGGCCCGCGCCAAGGGGCCGAAAACCGCCATTCTTGCCCGCCAAAATGATCGCGCCGCCGGTGTTGCCTACCTTGCAATTCACAATTCAATGGCCATGTTACACGCGTTAGAGGTGGTTCCCGACCAACGTCGGCAAGGTGTTGCCGTCAACATCATGGGGGTCGCCGCGATCTGGGCACAAGATAATGGCGCAACCGCGTTCAGCGTCATATGCGTGCGCGACAATGTGGGTGCCAATACGCTCTACACTTCCCTGAATATGGAAAATGTGGGACACTACCATTATAGAATAAAAGACCCAAAAAGGGCTTGACTGGTATGACCAAAGATATGAAACGACCCATCGCACTTGACCTACCCATGGTCAATCCGTTGCCAGAAGCGACGCAGAAGTATTTCGATGTCTGCGCCGAAAAACTGGGACTGATCCCGAATGTGTTGCAGGCCTATGCCTTTGACATCGACAAGCTGAACACATTTGCCGCCCTTTATAACGATCTGATGCTGGGCGACAGCGGCATCACCAAACTGGAACGCGAGATGATCGCGGTGGTGGTATCATCAATCAACAAATGTTTTTACTGCCTTGTGGCGCATGGCGCTGCGGTGCGCGAATTGTCCGGCGACCCTGCGCTTGGCGAAATGTTGGTGATGAATTACCGCGCCGCCGATCTGGACGTGCGCCAAAAATCCATGTTGGATTTTTCTGCAAAATTAACAGAGTCCAGCGATAAGATAGAAGAGGCAGATCGCCAAATTTTGCGCGACGCCGGATTTAGTGACCGCGACATTTGGGATATCGGGGCGGTTACCGGGTTCTTTAACATGACCAACCGCGTGGCATCGGCCTCCGACATGCGGCCGAACACGCAATACCATTCGGCCCACAGATGAATCTTCGCACCCACATACTGGCCACTACAATGGCCATAGCAATGCCGATGGCATCCCCCGCTATGCAGCTGGACCTGCCTGGCAATGCGGTATTAGCGGGTGAGAAAATCGTTGGTCACGGCAGCTATCAAATGCCGATCAGCGCATGGGAAGATGGTGCGTTCCAAACAATCCGGGCCGAGGGTGAAATCACCCAGCAAGCGTGGAAAATTACGGCATCGGGGCTGACATCCYTGCAAATCCTTGAGCCGTTAAAGGCACAATTGAGCGACGCCGGATTCGATCTGGTATTTGAATGTGAAACAGAGTGGTGCGGCGGCTTTGATTTTCGGTTCAATACCGATGTGATGTCTGAGCCGGCCATGCACATTGATCTGGGCGACTTCCGGTTTCTTGCAGCCCTGCGGATGGGGGATGCGCACCCCGAATACATCAGCCTGCTGGTGAGCCGCAGCCAAAATGCGGGCTTTGTGCAGTTGATGCGGGTTGGGGTGCCGTCCGAGGTGAGCACACTTGTCACTTCGACCAAAAGCCCTGCCCTGACCACAATCACAGAGGAACCCGCCGCCGTGCCCGATATGCCGCTGGAACAAGCCTTGCTAGGTCTCGGACGTTTTATTCTGGAGGATTTGATATTCCAGACCGGATCATCCGATCTGGGCGACGGCCCGTTTGAATCGCTTACCAACCTTGCCAATTACCTACAGGAAAATCCGGACCGGACATTCATGCTGGTCGGCCATACCGACGCAGAAGGGTCGCTGGCAGGCAACATCGCCCTGTCCAAGAAACGCGCACGTTCAGTTGTGCGCCGGCTTGTGTCCGAATTTGGCGTAAACAAAAACCAGATCAGCGCCGAGGGGAGTGGGTTTCTTTCCCCGCTCGCCTCGAACCTGACAGAAGACGGGCGCGCGCAAAATAGAAGGGTCGAAGTGATTGTCACCTCGACCCAGTAGTTTGCACCTTAATATTTTCCAGTCCTGCAGATCACCACTCATCCGGCCCCTTATGGGCAAAGGTTTGCGCCAGAAAATCAATGAATGCGCGCACTTTTGGTTGGGTAAACCGGCCCGGTGGATACACCGCATAAATCCCCTGCATCTCGCTTGGCAGGCCCGGAATTGCTTCTTGAACCAGCCCTTGCGCCATCGCATCCGCATAAAGGAAGCTCGGTAAATAGGCGATGCCCAGCCCCGAAATCGCGGCATTCAACAGGGATTGCCCGTCATTCACTGACAGCCAACCGGCCGTGCGAACCTGACGTTTCTCACCCGACGGAGCGGTCAGTTTCCAGACACTTCCGTTCGACTGGTTGGAATAATGCAGCAATTTATGTTCGTTCAGATCATCAATTTTTTCAGGGCGGCCATATTTCTCGAAATATTCGGGTGAGCCGACCATCCGTTTGGTGGTTTCGGTCAGTTTACGGGCCCGCAGGGTGCTGTCTTCCAGCTCGCCAATACGCACCGCCAGATCGAAACCTTCGGAAATCAATTCTACATAGCGGTTGTTCAAAACCATATTAACGGTGATATCCGGGAATTCCTGTAGGAAATTACCCAGCACCGGCGACAGGTGGTTCACCCCGAAATCAGTTGCAACCGATATGCGCAAAAGGCCGGATGGGGCAGATTGCATTGATGTCACCAAGGCGTCGGCCTCGMCKRCMTYMTYCMGMAMMYSSSKSRYGYSRTCKTWRWMSKYRMRGMSGWTKTCYKTSRSGCWGRCSMGGCRWSYSRKRCRRKKWMKYAWCCKYKYRCCSMRCMGKGMSWYGARKKMSRAAACGTGTTTTGACACCGCGGATTTGGAAATCCCCATCTTGCGTGCCGCATCTGTGAAACCGCCTTGGTCCACGACTGTGGCGAAGGCTTCCATTTCCGTTAGTCGGTCCATATTCTTACCTGCTATTTCTTTTTCGTTAATCCTCTTATCAACTCGGAATTGGGCAGGAATGGGGTGAAGGACGGACAATACTGCGGTATTTTCATTATAGTTGATGATGTAGAAACACGCGAGCCGTTCAAATCTTGCAAGGTTATGCAGCCTCCGGCGGGGATATTTGGGCAAAAAAGAAACCTAAAGCATGGCCGCCAAACGGGTGCCCTGATCAATTGCGCGTTTTGCGTCCAGCTCTCCGGCCACATCGGCGCCACCGATCACATGCGGTGTCATTCCATTCGCAATCAGCGCATCCGCAAGGGCACGTTCAGGGATTTGCCCCGCGCATAGAACGACATGATCCACCTCGATGATTTGTGGGTTTTCACGGGCCTCGCCAAACGAAATGTGCAAACCACGCGCATCAATGCGCTCGTAGTTCACACCGGTCAGCATTTTCACGCCTTTCATCTTTAATGCGGCGCGATGTATCCAGCCGGTGGTTTTGCCCAACCGCTTGCCCGCTTTTTCCGCTTTGCGTTGTAACAGCACCACTTCGCGGGCAGGCGGGGCGGGTTGCGGGCCGTCCACAGCTAGGCCGCCGCGTTGTAGGGCAGGATCACCGACACCCCAGTTGTGCTTCCACGCCTCTAAATCCTCGGTCAGATGTTCAGGCCCATGCGCCAGGTATTCGGCCACATCAAACCCGATACCACCCGCACCAACAATCGCCACCCGTTTGCCAACCGTCACCTTATCGCGCAACACGTCGATGTAGCTAAGCACATTTGCGCCATTCTGCCCGTCGATCTGTGGGTCACGCGGCAAAACGCCGGTGGCGATGATCACTTCGTCAAAGCCGCGCAGGGCATTTACTTCCGCCGCCTGCCCTAGCCGCAGATCAATACCGGCGCGATCAACCATCACCCGGTACCAGTCAACCAGCCCGTAAAATTCCTCTTTGCCCGGCACTTGTTTGGCCATGTTCAGCTGTCCGCCCAATTGATCCGCCTTATCAAACAGCGTCACCTTATGGCCGCGTTCCACCGCCGTAAGTGCTGCCGCCAGACCGGCAGGACCAGCGCCAACCACGGCAATGGTTTTAACCACATCAGYYGKSMSRWMAWTCAGTTCGGTTTCATAACAGGCCCGCGGGTTGACCAGACAGGTCGATATTTTGCCGGAAAATGTGTGGTCCAGACAGGCCTGGTTACAGGCAATGCAGGGCGCAATTTCAGCCGCCCGCCCATCCGCCGCCTTGGCGACAAAATCTGCATCCGCCAAAAATGGCCGCGCCATTGAGATCATATCCGCACAACCATCCGCCAGAACATCTTCGGCCACCGCAGGGGTGTTGATCCGGTTCGAGGTGATCACTGGGATGCCCACCTTTCCCATCAGTTTTTTGGTCACCCAGCTAAAGGCGCGGCGCGGCACAGATGTTGCGATGGTCGGGACACGGGCTTCGTGCCAGCCAATGCCGGTGTTGATAATCGTCGCCCCTGCGGCCTCGACCTTTTGTGCCAGTTCAATCACCTCGTCAAAGGTGGAGCCATCGGGGATCAGATCAATCATCGACAGCCGGAATATCAGGATAAAATCGGCACCCACAGCAGCGCGGACCCGTTTCACCACCTCTAATGGCAGGCGCATCCGGTTTTCATAACTGCCGCCCCAGCGGTCGGTGCGTTTGTTGGTGTGGGTCACCAGAAACTGGTTCAGGAAATACCCTTCCGAMCCCATCACCTCGACCCCGTCATAGCCAGCAGCCTGCGCATTGACAGCCGCGGTGGCGATATCGGCGATCTGTYTTTCTATGCCAGCTTCATCCAGTTCTTTGGGCGCAAAAGGCGAGATTGGCGATTTGACCGCACTAGGGGCAACACAATCAGGACTATAGGCGTAGCGGCCTGCATGTAATATCTGCATGGCAATCTTGCCGCCATTCTCATGCACACGATCTGTGACGATGCGGTGGTTGGCAATATCCGCGTCACTAAACAGGCCAGCCGCGCCCGGAAAAACGCCACCTTCAGGGTTCGGCGCCATACCGCCCGTCACAATCAGCCCGACACCACCCCGCGCCCGTTCCGCATAAAATTCGGCAACCCGCGACCAGTCTTTGGTTTCCTCAAGCCCCGTGTGCATCGACCCCATCAACACGCGGTTTCGCAGCGTGGTAAAACCAAGGTCAAGCGGGGCAAGCAGATGGGGAAATCGGGTCATAAAGCGTCCTTTGTTACCAGAATACGCTGCACATGGCGATCCAGCCTGTCATGCGAAACGCAGCGTCACACGTCACATCGTTTCAACACAGTGGCGGCGAAACGCCTTTTTCAACATATCAAGTTCGCCGCGCAGCAGGTCCATTTCCACACGAATATCGTCGCTTAACGGCTCCCCCGCAAGAATGGTGAAACTGTTCAGACGCCCGCCAGTGCGCAGATCGGTGATCAAAAAGGTCTGCACACCGTCCGATAGCGCCGTCATCGGGACCGGCACGCGCACCGCCCAGAACCCCTGTGCCTCGTCCTCGGTGACAGAAATATCCTCGATCACTTTGCCCAGATGGGTCACTTCGATTTCCGGCTGATAATTCCCGTCCGCACCCGATGCCGTCAGAACACCTTCCCAAACGCCCTCAAACAGGCGGGTCGCGGTTAATGTCAGATCGCTCATAATATTTCTCTCATACAGCTTTGCCCATTACAATTCAGCGCGGGGTCGGCGGCTAAAGGTGATGTCACGCAAGATAATCTGGTTCATCTGCGGACCTTCAAAAATCAGGTCAATCCAGATCCGCTCGGCCCGTTTTTCATTCAGTTTGGTGTATGCCAGATCGAATTCCACCATGACATCGCCTTCATGCAATGGCAATTCACGCACGATTTGTTCGGTATTCGGGCCGTGTTTTACGTTCATGCGGGCAAAAATTTCCAGCGGTTTTTCCATCTCGACAATGGCATCCATCCGCAGCAGGTGCTTTTTCTTTAGCCCATGCACCGCATCATCCGGCAAATCCAGAACGATAGACAAAAAGCTGCCATCGAATTTGAAAACATCCATTTGCAGGCCAAATGGTGCCAGATCCTCTTCTCTGGTATTGCGAATTTGGCGCAGGGTCAGTTCGCTGATTTTGCAATCGTGAAAAACGATTGCCTCTTTGCCCAGATTTGCCTTGTTTTGGGCCGCGGCCATACCACGCGGTGTGATCGGACCGCGCCAGATTTCAGGGCGATAGGCCCAATCCGAATTTAGCGGTTGCTGGATAGCATCCGTGCCGATTTGCGGCAGCATCAGACGGCTGTCCGCAACATGGATCACCTGTTCCAGCGGACGCATCATCGTGCGGGCACGGCCCCGCGTTATGCGGAGCGTCTCGAGGTCCATATCCTTGGCCGCATTGGCCAGACGCCCCCACCGCCGCAAGGCGCGTCGCCGGGATATCTTCTCGATAAAGGTGTTTATCCGGTTAGCCATATCTGTGCCACATCTGCATTCTTCATTTTATGCCCTAGTGTTATCTTATATCGGGCCTTTGTTAAACAACCGCTTTAGAAAAGGGATGCCAAGTGTGTTATCTACAGTCTACCTGACGGCCACCGCATTTTCCCTTTTAATCCGGTTGGCAAATTCGCCCAGTGTTTCAAATCCCTCGGCGGTCGAAATCGGCTGATCCTCTAACCAGACGACCGACACCGAAACGATCCGCCCCTTTACGTTAAACAGCGCCCGCCAGTATTCGTCGCCCGCCCCCGCCAGCGTGCCTGTGCTGCTATCGCGCGCATGGATATAAAACACACCGTTTCTGTCTAACGTTTCGATCACCTCGACCGTTTTGGCCTTGCCGTCACGGCTTAGGGCGGCGCGCCCGGCTTCGGATTTGAAAAATCTGGCCAAGGAGACCATTGATGATGCAATCGGAGCACTTTCGGATTTGCGCGAGACTGTCGCCATCAGGATTGCCGGAATGTCAGGATTTGGCCGATGCGACGTGTTTGAAATCGCGGCACAGCTTCCCAACAGCACAAACGCGCTATTGGCTGAATCCTTTGTTTCTGTCGGATCAATGCAAAACCCGTGTGGCCCGGCAATCACCACATCCTTGCCGGAAACCCGCACTTTTTCAGGGGCGGCAATGGCTGTGGTTGCAGCTGTGGTTGCAGCTGTGGTTGACGGCGCCTTGACGCCACTTTTCGTTATATCATCGCATGCGCCCAATACCATCAGGGCAACCAGTCCAGCCTTAAGATACAATGTCACGATTACAGGTCCATATAGATGTGGCACTCGGCCTTGGCACCCGGATGGGTGACGGCACCGTATTTTGCCCCCCCGACCTGCTGGGCAAATTTCCATATAGCACCGGAGGCATAGATGGTTTCGCGCGGGCCACTCCATGCCTCGCGGCGCTTGGCCATTTCCTCGTCTGACACATCGACTGACAATTCGCCCTTGATCGCGTCCAGCGTGATGATGTCACCGTCCTTGATCAAGGCAATCGGCCCACCGTGTGCTGCCTCTGGCCCAACGTGGCCGACGCAAAACCCACGGGTCGCGCCGGAGAAACGCCCATCGGTGATCAGGGCCACCTTTTTGCCCATGCCCTGACCCGACAGCGCCGCCGTGGTTGACAGCATTTCGCGCATCCCCGGCCCACCGGCTGGACCCTCGTTGCGGATCACCAGAACCTCGCCTTCTTTGTATTCGCGCTTTTGCACCGCCTCGAAGGCATCTTCCTCGCATTCGAACACCCGCGCAGGGCCAACAAAACGCTGCTCCTGCTCGGACATGCCCGCGACTTTCACAATTGCCCCGTCCGGTGCCACGTTGCCCTTCAGGCCAACCACACCGCCGGTTTTCGACAGTGGCGTTGCCACGGGGTAAATCACCTTGCCGTCGGCCTCGCGGGTGACAATGTCGATCTCTTCGCCGATGCTGCGGCCCGTCGCGGTCATGCAATCGCGATGCACCAGACCGGCCTTGTCCAGCTCGCGCATGATCACCGGAACGCCGCCAACTTCATACAAATCCTTGGCCACATATTGCCCACCCGGTTTCAGGTCGACGAAATACGGCGTTTCGCGGAAAATGTCGCAGACATCGGCCAGATCGAAATCAATCCCGGCCTCATGCGCAATCGCCGGCAGGTGCAGCCCCGCATTGGTGCTGCCCCCCGTGCAGGCCACAATCCGCGCCGCATTGATCAGCGCGTCGCGGGTGACAATGTCGCGGGCGCGAATGTTTTTCTCCAGCAGGTTCATCACCGCACGGCCCGACGCCTCGCCATATTGATCGCGGCTCTCGTAGGGGGCGGGCGCACCTGCCGAATTTGGCAAGGCCAGCCCGATCGCCTCACTCACACAAGCCATCGTGTTGGCGGTAAACTGACCACCACAGGCACCGGCCGAGGGACAGGCCACAGCCTCCAGCGCTTCCAGTTCGGCGTCGGTCATATTGCCCGCCTGATGCTGACCGACAGCCTCGAACACATCCTGAACGGTGACATCCTTGCCATTCAAGCGGCCCGGCAGGATCGATCCGCCGTAGATGAATACTGACGGCACATTCAGGCGCACCATCGCCATCATCATACCGGGCAGGGATTTATCACACCCAGCAAGGCCCACAATCGCATCATAGCAATGGCCGCGCATGGTCAGCTCGACCGAATCCGCAATCACCTCGCGGCTGGCCAAGGAGGAGCGCATGCCCTCGTGGCCCATCGCGATGCCGTCGGTGACGGTGATGGTGGTAAATTCGCGCGGGGTGCCGGAGGCGGCTTTGACGCCCATCTTAACCACCTGCGCCTGACGGTTCAGGGCGATGTTACAGGGCGCGGCCTCGTTCCAGCAGGTGGCGACACCAACCAGCGGCTGATGGATTTCCTCGTCGGTTAGACCCATGGCGTAGAGGTAAGAGCGATGCGGCGCCCGCTCCGGCCCTTCGGTGACGTGGCGGCTGGGCAGTTTGGTTTTGTCGAACTTGGTATTTTTCATGATGGACCCCCTGAAGTATGCTTGGGATTTGAATAGGGGATGGGGGCGGGTTCATCAAGCGAGGATCACACTCGTTTCTTTAACTTAATCAAGAATATCACGAAAATCATGTTCAGCACAGCGCCCTATTTGAATGTTATCAAGTAGCCAATTTATACTTTCTATGCCCGTGGCCGTCATAGCGGTTTCATTTAGACTTTCCCGTAGAAGATAAAGATAGGAATTTCCAAAACCCGCAAAGGATGGTGCTACAGTCGCTGGGGCTGGCCTTTCGATGTCTTCAGGGTCTCTTATGAAAGCTAGGTTCCAAGCATAATAGAGATCCTCTAGATTAGCTCCTACCGTCTTAAAATCACCTGTTGGAACCTTCACTTCTCGTATCTGATGATTTGGCATTTGCTGGATAACCGTTCGATACGATTTCCCATAGAATTTTAGCAAATCCTCATCTTCCCAATCGTCTCCCACCACCCATTGCAAGCCAATGGTTCGGCGACGTAGTTCGAAGGCAAGCTGGTCTAGCTAAAATCAACAAGGATCGCACCGATCTTAGCCTGGCTCGCCAGTGCAAGCTGCTGAAGGTCAGTAGATCATCGCTCTATTATGTGCCCGTTGGGTTTGATGCC